>CAZXYF010000043.1:0-19915 GCA_964644705.1 uncultured candidatus Brocadiaceae bacterium
TTAGGTTATTAATGACACTCCGCGTAACTGCGCCTGATTCGCCGCAGCCGATCTCCGGAATGCGCTGGCTTGCCAGCGTTTTTCCTTTTTCGGGGCACCCGAAGCGCAAACATTTAACTTTGAACTTTTACCCATCAACCATCCACCACAAATATTCGCGGGGATAAGTAGGGGCCGAGCGCCGCGCGGCCCCCTGTCTGTGCGAGGCGGTGACCACGGAACTATCTTCTCATTCCTAATCACGGGCTGCTGCAGCTGACAGTTCAGTGCAAGACGGCAAAAGTGCGCGTGGGGTGATCCTGGCTGTCGGGGAGGCGTCTGGGATGTTGGCGGAGGGAGAAACCGGTTTTTTGCTCTCCTGGCCCGCAGGAACCTTAGAACATTTTTGCAGGACCGCTTAAGGCAATTCTGTGTTGTGAATGCCTGTTGCGGTCGCATACAATAGCCTCAATGTAACGGGTGTCCGTATCGCAATCTTCTCGTGATTTCCAGACCGTAAGTTTCTGGAACCGAAACCGGAGGAACAGGGATATGCTGAAACCGAAAGAAGTGTGGGAGAAAGTGTCGTTGTGGCGTCTTGGAGCAGCAGCAGGGCTCCTGTGCATTGCCCTGATCGTAATTATTACATGTCCTGATGTGGGATCATTCTTTAATCTGAAAATTGCTTTGTTTGTTTATGGGGTGCCTTTTTTCATGCTGTTGGGCACCTACCAGAAGGATTTTCTGTGGTTCATCCCGGACGCCTGCCTGACCCTGTTTTCGGAGTCAAAGGAGGCCGACCCGTTGAACGCCGATATCTGCCAGGCGGGGATCCGTAACATCGTGGGGGCAGGTATCGTGGCGACCGTGGGGATGATTATCTGGATACTGTTGAGCGCCAGCAAACCGGCGGTGCTGGCCACCGGAATGGCCGATGGGGTCATGGCTATTCTTTACGCATTTCTGGCCGCCGGCGTTTTGTCCTACCTCTATGACAGCTATACACGCGATTTGCCCGAGGGGGAAGGCGAATCGGATGAAGGTGATGCTGAAGCAGAGGGAGGACAAGAAGGTGGCGAATCCAACACGACCAAAAACGTCGCACTGGGGGCCGGAATGATTGCCCTGATTTTTGCCACACTCTTTTCATTCATGGTGGGGGTCCGTGCAAAGATGGCTGGCGACCCGGCAAAAGAATTGGGTATTGAAGGCGAAATGGAGTTGCTGGGAGAGTAAAGAGGGCAGAGAAGATGAGGCCGTTGTTTGATCTGGCGCGCCAGACCTGTCCAAAACGCCAGTTCGGGATGTATAGCTCTTTGTCTTTACCTTCGTCTTTACCAAACATCTGCCGTTGTTTTTTTGGCAATCTCAGCACCAGTAGAAAGGCAGACGAAGGCAAAGACAAAGATAAAGAGGTTAGATCCATTGCCTCGACATATTTAGGGGCGGTTTGCGAGATGAACCGTATTTCGGGCTCACAACCACCTCGGAGGCCATCAAAAAGTCCGTGTGAGAACGTTTTGGACAGCAATGATCTGGCGCGCCCTGCAAAGCCCCGCGCCTGCGAGGATGCGTGATGTTGGAGCTTGCGGGGCGATTCAGATGTGGCGTTCGATGAACGAGAGGAAGATGGATGGGATAGTGCGATGACGTCTGAGGCCGCACCCCGGTAAACGAGCAACGTGCCGCCCCATCCGTTCTCATTGCATGCGCCGGGGATGCTGCGGATCCGGTTGTTTGTTTTCCGAATGCGGCGAGTTGGTGTTCAGCCTGCGTTCAAGGTCGCTGGCCGTATCTTCCCAGTCGTCATTCATGGCGTATGCGACAGGGCCATCCTGCGTAAAAGCAACCACGTATGCCGGTGAAAACCCCTGCTGCTGATCCGGGCCGTAAACTGTGAACTGTCTCATGATTTTGCCTCGAAAAAAGTGACGTTGGTTACGCACCAAACGTATAGTGCAACTTCTGTGCCAGTGCGAGAAAAATTTCGTGCTGGTAACTCAGAACGCCGCTCGCGGGCAAATACAGCAGATTCTTCGCCAGAAACGAAAGCCCGGGAGTCCATCACCTCGTGACAGAGGCTTAAAAAGTGATGGTATCTGTTCAATAATTGACAACCGGCCACTGCGATGGTGTATCATGTGGTCTTTGGGTAGCGGACTTTTTTTTGGAGGCGCGGAGATGGCGGCTGAGCGATGCGTTCTGACATACAATGGTGTTGACGGTGCATGCGCCGCGGCGTCGGTGTTGCTGAAGCATCCGGAAGCCGAGGTGCGAATCACGAGTGCTTCGCGGGTGGGGCGAACGCTCCGGGAACTATCGGAGGCCCCGGAAACTCCCAGAGAACTCCACATTTGCGGGTTGGGTGTGTGGTGTGACTGGGAGGAGGTTATGGAACCCGCCACCGAGATGGCGGAGGACGGCGTCAGCATCTACTGGTACTGCGGGCGCGGTTATCTTGAGGAGGATCGGAAGCGGTTCGAATCGTTCTGTCAGCCGGTTTTTATGGAGCTCGACACCAACACCGGAGCCGTCTGCGAGTTTTTGAATGCCGATAGGGAGGGGGCCGCGGATCGATTACGAGGACTGGCGCGACATGACTCCCACAACGAAACGTTGTCCGACCGGCCGGCTCCGTCGGAGGCGCAGCAGTGGTGGAAGGATTTCATTGAAGCATCGGTCTCGCAGTATTTTAAGTATCAGGACGTCGAGACCTACGAGCGGGCGATCCGTCGATTGGCGGAGAACCGAGTGGAGCATCGGGACGAACGGTTGGTGGAGGTGTTCCGGCAGAAGGGAAACAGGTATATTCTGCGCGGCAAATCCGGCGCTATGCGCAACCTGCGCGAGAGGATTCGGCAGTGTGCGGAGGCCGATGAGGATGTGTTGATCACGGGTGAATCGGGCGTCGGGAAAGAATACGTCGCTCACCTGCTGCACGAGAGAAGCAGCCGCGCGATGGAGCCCATCATACCGGTCAACTGCGCGGTCTTCGCCGGGAACGAGGGACTGGCCAACAGCAAGCTGTTCGGTCACAGAAAAGGAGCGTTCACGGGAGCTTCCCGCGACCGGGATGGCGCCTTCGTAACGGCTGATTCGGGCATTCTGTTTCTCGACGAAGTCGGCGAGTTGCCGATGCAGGTTCAGGCGAAGTTTCTGCGGGTGCTGGAGGATGGCTGGATCACGCCGGAGGGTGCGGATCGTCCGCAGCGACGTGTGGATGTGCGCGTGATTGCTGCTACGAAGCGGAATCTGGCCGAGATGGTTCAGGAAAAGACTTTTCGCGATGATCTGTATCACCGTCTCGACACCCTGCGAATCCACGTCCCGCCCCTCCGAGAGCACGCCGAGGATATACCGGAAATCGTGGACCACACCGTCGAAGAACTGGATGAGGAAGAATTGAGCTCATCGGAATTGCAGGCGCTGACAAATTATTTCTGGCCCGGCAACGTGCGCCAGCTGATCAAGGTACTCAAACGCACGGCTTACCTTGATATCGGCATCTCGGAAGCGCTGGAGGAGGAAGGTCGATTGGGCGCTGACGTTCAGGAAAGGCGTTTTCTCCCCCAATCCCCCGACGACATCCAGTCCATTGACCGTGTGAAAAGCCGCTACTCGAAGCACGCTCTGCAGTTGAACGGTGGCAACAAGAGCGACACCGCCCGACGACTCGACATCAGTCCCAACACCCTGAAGGCATATCTGGAGGGGTGACTCGGATCTTTTAGTGCTCCTTACGCTGGCATGCTGCGAAAAGCGCTTAACAACCGCCTGGATTCTGGTAACATATCGGAAAGTGTTGAACTCATCGAGTGATTCATGTGCATATATTTATGGAGACGTTTCGATGGCGGAATTTGAACCTGTTGTGACGGAAAGACAATGCGCTGGAACGCGGCATGAATTTATTCTGGTGCCTTCCATCCATATCGAGGAGGTGCGGAGCGTCGAGGGCGATGAAATCGCGGGAGAGGGGAATCCCGACCTGACGGTGCATCATCCCGAGGACGGCCCCAGACGATTTGCCCACCGCTCCGCCCACCTGTGTCCGCACACGACGGTATCCGACCGGATAATAAGTCCCGAACTGCCGGAATATCAGGAGACCTCGCTGACCCTTCAGGATAAGGAGCGGGACTGGGATTTTTTGAATCGCCATGCGGAACTGATTTTCGATAACAAGCGCATCCGTTCGGACGATTCTCCCCGGGAGAAGGTGGAGGCGCTGGCGGAGGACCTGTGGCGGTTTCGCCGGGTGATCCAGAAGCCAGGGGGGAACGATTTCTCTCAGTCCCATCCATGGACGCATCCCGTGGACGCGATTATTTATGGAAGCTGGTGTCAGGGAGCGGCCTATGCGTTTGTGGCGTTGTGTGCGACGCAGGGGATCAGGGCGCGTCATCTGGCTCTGAAGGGGCATTCCGCATCCGAAGTGCATCTGGGTGGTCGCTGGCATTACGTGGAAAACATCCAGCGTTTTCCGGAAAACGGCGGCAATAATTTTGTGGACGCGCCGTTCGCGGAGGTGCGCCTGGATCCGACGAACGAGGAATACGGGTTCTGCGAGGAACAGCAGGAGTTTTACTGGGATACCTCCTACCTCAGTTTCGATACTCCGGGGGATGGTTTGTGGACAGAAGGGTTCGACAACACGGTGCTGACCCCGCAGAACGCCCACGCCCTGTATCCGGAATGGAGAACGCCCCGGTTCAAATCGCCACATTCTGACCGACTGGATCTGGTGTGGGGAAAACGTGGACATATGTTTGGCGGGTTGCCGGAAATGGTGGTGCGACAGGGACAGGCGATGCAGCGACGTTTCTGGCTGGGGTCGCTGGGAGAAACCAAACAGCTCATCGCCACGTTTTCCGGATTTGAATCGTCCGATCTGCCTGCGCATAACGTGCCGGACGACGGTGGTGACTGGTGGATTGCGGTGAACGGCACGGTTCATCCCATACGCGATCAGGGCGGATGGAGTTTCGCGGACGATCAGGCGACGGCGGAGGGCGACTGGTATCACAGGTTTGAGCTTCCCCTCAAGGAGCTGCAGGAAGGTGGGTGGAACACGCTGGCCATCGGATGCGAAGGCCCCGGCGACGAATTTCTCTGGTTCTCGGGTCATGGAGAGACCGTCCGGCCCGCCGAGCCCTGTTTTTGCGGAGAGGTGTGAACTGAAAAGCCTGTCGAGCTCGGGAAGAGTTGTTGTCTGACGATGTGGGATTGTGTGCGCGTATCGGATTGACTGCGCTTGAAGTTTGTGAAATGTGTGGGCTATGCTGCTTGCTCCCCGCAAAGAAGAACAACAGGAGTCTGACTGAGATGAGCGATGACGAAAAGATCTGTACTCTCCCCCGGCGGTCCGTTGTTCTGGATGATTCATGGGATGTTATCGTTGCCGGCGGCGGGCCCGCCGGTTGTGCGGCCGCTGCGGCTGCAGCACGCGAGGGCGCGGAGACGCTTCTGCTGGAACGCACGGGTTCGCTGGGTGGAATGGCGACCTCCGGGCTGGTCACCAGCTGGGCGCCATTCTCCGACAAACAGGGGACAATCATTTACGGCGGCATCGCCGAGCGCGTCTTTCGTAAAACCAGGGAGGGTATGCCGCATGTTCCCGAGGATAAACTGGACTGGGTGGTGTTCAATCCTGAACAGCTGAAAAGACACTATGACGAACTTGTGACGTCAGCCGGCGTGACGGTTCGTTTCAATACAACGGTATGTGCTACCGAAAACGGGGATGATGGCGAGGTATCCACGCTTGTGACCGCCGGCAAGAACGGTATGACGGCTTATAGTGCCGGGGTTTTTGTGGACTGTACCGGGGACGGGGACGTGGCAGCCTGGAGCGGCGTTCCGTTTTATAAGGGCGACCCCGAAACGGAGGATTTGCAGCCGGCCTCGCTTTGTTTTTTGCTGGCCAATGTGGACACCGAAGCTTACCGGGAGATGCCATCGCTTCATCCTGAAAACCCGGACAGCCCGATCTATGAGATCGCCGAATCCGACAGATATCCGGGTATTGTGGATCCGCACTGCTGTAACGCCCTGCTGTGTCCCGGCGTGGTTACGTTCAACGCCGGTCATATCTGGGAGGTGGATGGCACCGATACGGCAAGTGTTTCCAGCGGGCTGATGAAGGGGAGGAAGGTGGCCGAGCAATATCGGGCTGCTCTGGCCGAATATTGCCCGGAAGCGTTTGGAAATGCCGCGGTGGTGTCCACCGCCCCGTCGATGGGAATTCGCGAGAGCCGACGCATCATTGGCGATTACACCCTGACGGTTGATGATTATGTCCGGCGGAGGAAGTTTCCGGACGAGATAGGGCGCAACAACTACTGGATTGACATCCACACCGCCCGGGACGAAATCGAGGAGTCACACGCGGGCCACGATCACGTCAGAGATCGGTTTGAACATTATGGTCCGGGTGAGTCACACGGAATACCCTATCGCTGCCTGTTGCCCCGCGGGCCCGGAAACCTGCTGGTGGCGGGCCGGTGCATCTCCTGTGATCGGCCGGTGCAGGGAGCCATTCGTGTGATGCCCGCGTGCCTGGTCACCGGGGAGGCCGCCGGAGTGGCGGCCGGGATGGCGATAGGTGGCGGGAGCACAGATGTACGCAGCGTTGACCCCACCGATCTGCGCCATCGGCTCATCGACTGCGGCGCCTATCTGCCCCAGGAGGATGGTTGAAAGTTGAAAAGTTGGCCGTGATGTATGGATATATCGTTTTTCGTGAGAGCTTGACCCTGACGGCTTATTTTGGAGCTGATGTCTATGAGCAACGTTTTGATAGCACTGGGATTGACGATCTTTGCCGGTATGGCGACCGGTATCGGAAGCGCTATTGCGTTTTTTGCGAAAAAAACGAATTACCGTTTCCTGTCGGTTGCCACGGGCTTTTCCGCCGGCGTGATGTTGTATGTTTCGTTTGTGGAAATCTTCGTCAAAGGGCAGGAGGGGTTGGTTGAGGCCTTTGGCGAGACGACGGGGTCGTGGGTGAATGTGGGATCGTTTTTCGGCGGGATCCTGCTGATCGGCTGCATCGACAACTTCATACCGTCGGCGGAAAACCCCCATGAAACGCATTCTGATCGCGAGACGCAGGCGTTGCGGAGCGGGACGGAAGAAGATGTGGAGGCAGCGGCTGCCATGCCGGAGGGAACTGAAGAGGGGCAGGTCGTCGGGGAGCATGAGCATGGAGCGCACGGGAAACATCTTTTGCGCATGGGAATGTTCACGGCCCTGGCCATCGCCATCCATAACTTCCCCGAAGGGCTGGCGACGTTTCTGGCCGCGTTGAAAGACCCGGCTCTGGGAATTCCCATCGCCATTGCCATAGCTTTGCACAACATTCCGGAGGGTATCAGTGTTTCGGTGCCGATATTTTACGCCACGGGTAACCGGCGAAGCGCGTTTATCTATTCACTGCTCAGCGGCATGGCCGAGCCCGTGGGAGCAATCGTGGCTTACGCCGGGATTCGACTGATTGTGGGCGGCGGAGGGGTTTTGCCGCCGGAAATTATGGGACTTCTTTTTGGGGGAGTCGCAGGCATCATGGTGTATATTAGCCTTGACGAACTGCTGCCTACCAGCCGCGCCTACGGAAAGAGCCACGACTCCATATACGGTCTGGTCGCCGGGATGGCGGTGATGGCGATCAGTCTTCTGTTGATGTGAATATGTCCGGGTCCCTCATCGCAGGACGAAGTCCAGTTTATCGCCGCGTCGGTCACTGACGGGGAGGTCGAGCGACGGACGGGCAAAAATCTGAAACACAGCGTCCCTATAAACGCGTTTCCAATCCGTTTTTTCCAGTTCTGAGAGGAGGGGATAGTCCTTACGCACCAGCACAAGGTCAGTGGGATATTTTTTCAATGTTGCGCGCCACCCATCTTTAGCAAGGTAGAAATTGTGTGCCTCGACAAACATGTCGGGGTCGTAGCCCACTTCGTATCGGCTATCCATACCCACCTTCACCCGGGGATAAAGTCGCCACATAACGTATGAACCGCATCCGTTAAACGGTGTCATGATATTGCCACGGAAGCGAGTGTTATCAAGGTAGTCGACGGCGCCCACGGGGTAGATGATGGAGTGATCAGCATGGAGATCATCAGGCCCCACGGAGGGATGAACTCCCCATTTCCCGATCGCCAGGAGGACGCTGAGGGCGGTCAGTGTTGCAACGGATAAGACAGCGGCAACGACACGGCGCTGCCGGTGCCATATGGCCGCCAGACCCGTGCCGAGAGGACACTGTTCCATCCACGCCGGCATGTAGCAGGCCCAGACGACGGCATACACGGCCAGATGTCGGACGTGCGTGATGGCGAGGTAGGCGCACACCAGCAAAAGCGGTAATCCGCGCATCCCATCCCACCCGCGCCTGTACCATACGTAAAACAGTGGCAGGAGGCTCAGGAGAAAGACCCCTTCCCGCAATTCGGGGGTATGCCACATCGGTTGCCATTCCGTGATGAGTGCTCTGGGCAGTGTGAGAGCATGCCAGAGATAACTGTAATAATGCAATCCATAGGGGTTGATAACAACCAGAGCGCCACCGGCCAGGCCGGCGCCGACGATATGCCATGGGATCCTGTGTTCCCGGATAAGTCTTTCCAGCGCGTACAGGGCCAGCACACCGAGCCCCATCACGAATCCGGCGTGCAGGTTGAGCCAGAGGAGGTGCAGAGGCACCCACAGGGCAATCCACCAGCGCTGGCCCTGCCGGTCTTTCTCCAGCAAAAGCAAAAGGAGCGGCAGTAACATGAGGCTGATATGCTGTGCTCGAACAACGGGTTTCACAAAGCTGATCACCATGTATATAGCGATAGGGCCAGTAATGAGAACCAAGCGCCATGATGCGCCTTTGGTTCGCGCACAAGCGTAAACGAACAATGCCATCACTGAAATGAGCAACATCTTCAGGGCAACCAGCCCGCTGATGCCCCAGGAAAGCGTCGCCAGATAAAAAATGACTCCGCTGCCCCACTCGTGATGCACAAAGACGTCCACCGGTTGGGTGTAGGCAAACGGTTCTTGAGTGGGGACATAACCCAGTTTGAAAATTTCGCGTGCCAGGGCCATTTCATGAAACACATCGTGGTCCAGGGCGCCCTGGTGCCACAGCAGCAGCATCCCCAGGAGTGTGAATCCGGCCGCCCAGCTCAAGAATTCCCATGGATTGGTGGTGCGCGAAGAGGACGCGGAGCCTTCTGTCTTCTTGTCAGAGAGCATTTCAGTGTGTGGTTTGAAGCAAAGTTGGGATTGAAGGTATGAGGTATTGGAGAAGGTGTTCGACCGGCTGGATATTGTGGGTAAAGAGGGGGGATTCAGTTGTGCGGTGCACAGTCCCACGACGCCGGGGACAAAGAGCTATGCGGTCTAAAATGCCATTTTGGGCCGGCCTGGGTCTCATTGCAAGAAAAATCATCCACCGGTCTGGCCTGAACCCCTGGCACCTACAGGACTGTATCGGTTCATCCCCGTTTTTTTAATTCTTACCTTTCTGGCCCTGCTGGATGCGGTAGATGTCCAGTATTTCCCGGGTGTAGCGATCATCGTCCTGACGCGCTTTTGCCAGAATGCTGATGTTTCGGTGCGCATCCAGGGGGGACAGAATTTGTAAGAACAGGGACAGTGATTCCTCATAGCGCCCCATCAATCCCAGGGCCACGGCCATGTTGCCGCGGTAGCGGGCGTTTTCGGGTTTGAGGCCCGTAGCTCGTGTGAAATATTTCAGAGCCTTTTTGCGCCTTCCGCCGGTCAGGTAACACATGCCGAGGTTGTTCAGCAGAATGGGCTGGTCCGGTGATTGTTCCAGTCCCGCTTGGAGTGTGCTGATGGCGTCGTCATGGCGTTGGTTGCGCATTTGCAGAGCCGCCAGTTTGGAGTAGGCGGGATAGTAGTTGGGGTCTTTCTTGATGGCGTGTTTCAGGGCCATTTCCGCCCGTTGGTCTTTCCCCTGGGTGACCATCAGGTCGGCCAGGGCGTAAATGGTTTTGGCAGAGGGTTCGCGGTCTGCTCCTGACGCAAACGGGTCGGAAGGAGTGTTCTTGGGAGCTGCAGTGGGAGGGGTCCACCGCTGGTTCACACTCGATTCACAGCCCAGACACAAACAGACCGCGATAGTCGCACACAAAAGATGAACGCATGTTCTGGCGCAAGTAACTGGCGTCATAGTATACACCTCAAGGGGAAACGTGAAGTGGTCGGGATCCCATAGACCCTGTTCCTGATTTCGATTTATCGTCGGACGCGGCCTTGAGGGCTTCGTCGGTGGTCGCGCCTCGTCCTTCGGGCAAGCCATCGTCGATTTTCATGGCTGCCATTTCGACTCCGGATTCTTGAAGCGTGGACCGCACCACTTTCATCCGTTCAGCGTAGAGCTGCGAATCGGTGTCATCGGCCCACACGTGCAACGTACCGGGATGTTCCCGGTAATGCTCGGCCAGAACATCGAGATGGTATGCTCCCAGTTCATTTAGTTCGGCGGAATCCTTGACGAAAAAGTAGGGGTAAACGGTCGCCTGGCTGACGATCGCATTCTCCACGGCCGCGTCGTTATAGTGGCTAACGAGCGCCCTGTTCACCGGTTGCCCGACATCTTTGGTTCTGGGGGTGGGATGCGTGCAGCCGACGACGAACAGGGTAAGTGTGCTGACAACGATAAGGTTTGTGCGTTTCCATATCATGATTCGTCTCCTTGCTGAATATAGGGTGAAGGTTACTGTGCGGCCTTTCCGAGAGCGGAAGCTATGCGTATGATGCCCGGTCCCGCCAGGATGACGGCGACGGCGGGGAAAACGAACAGTACCATGGGGATGATCAGTTTGACGGCCATTTTTTCGCCTTTTTCTTCCGCCTGCTGACTGCGTTCTTCCCGCATGGATTCAGCGAATACGCGGAGGGTATCACCGATACTGGTGCCGAACTGTTGTGACTGCGCCACCAGGGTGGCGAAGGAATCAATCTGTTCAGCCCCCGTGCGTTCGGCCATGTGTTGCATTGCTTCTTTCCGTGAAGCTCCGAGGTGGACCTCCAGGTTGGTCAGTGTCATCTCATCGGCGATGACGGGGGTTAACTCGCGGATCTCGTCGCTTATCAGGTTCCACGCCGTTTCAAAACCCATTCCCGATGTGACGCATATCTCCATAAGATCCACCACGTCCGGCAGATGGCGCTGAATTTCTTGAGAACGTTTTTTGCGCCGTCGTTCAACGATGAGATTTGGCAGGAGGAAACATGTTCCCGCCGTAGCCAGAGCTATAAAGATCGTTGTTGAAAAGTCCATGCTGGTCGGCCACAGCAGAACGAAACAGACCACGCCCGATCCGACAAGGAGCAGCATTTTGGAGCCGAAATAGATGGCGGGAGCTGCGCGATTGTAGTAACCGGCTTGGGCCAGTTTTTTCGTCAACACCCGGGAGTTGACGCTGGAGAGAACGCCTTCCCCTATTTTCCCCAGCAATTGGTGCAATGGGCTGCGGTCCTCTTTACCCTTATTTGGCCGAAGAGCAGCGGGTCGGTTTTTCTCCAATCGTTTTTTTACGGTGGCGGGTGAACCCGATAGAAGACCGACTACAGCAGAGCCGACCGCCACCACGGCAATGAATATCAGGGTTCCGATTACTAATGGCATCATCGCTATTTCTCCTTCCCATGGTGAAACAGTTTATCGTCTTAAACGGTCAATTTTGTCATTTTATTCATAACGTACCCCCCCAGGAGCAGAAGCGTTCCTGCTATTAAAGTCGCCACCTGGCCGTTGGACGTCTCAAACAGTGGGTCGGTGTATCCGGGGTGGACGAGGTTCATCAGCACGATGAAAATAAACGGGAAGGCCATGAGGGCGCGTTTGGTGAACTGTGTTTGCGCGGTAATGACGCGCATGCGGTGACGACGTCGAACACGATCCCGAATGACCTCGCCCAGGCGGTCCATCATATCGGCGATATTGCCGCCGCTGTGCACTTGCACGGCAATCGATGTGGCGAACAGTTTCATGTCGTTGTTCCCCGTGCGCTCGGCGACTTCCCGGACGGCCTCCTGCAGATCGACGCCCAGATTTTGCTGTTCGCAGATCTCAGCAAACACATCCCCGACCGGCGGATCCACTTCACTGGAGACAAAATTCAGCGCACCGCTCAAAGGGTGGCCGGCCCGCAACGAAGAGGCCGCAACACGCATGCTGTCCAGAAACTGCCGCTCAAACACTGTTTCTCGCTGAGTTATTTTGTGCTGTATGAGCATGTTGAGCAGAAGGATGCCCACCACCGGTACTGTTACTGCCAGCCAGAGTCTCAATGTCACCACCAATACCAGAATAGCGCACGTGAAGCAGCATAGAACTGTCAGAAGCACAAAACGTTCCGGTGGGATATCCTCCCATCCGGCTCGGTTCAGAGTGTGGGCAAGGCGCGCCATCAGGCCCCGATCCTTCCCACTGACTCGTACGGTGGTTGTGGCTCCCTGGTCGCTGCTCCACAGTCGGAGCAGACGTCTTTCTCCCTGATCCCTTTTCTTCCTGAGGCGATCCTCGATTTTTTTATCCCGCGACTCCTGGAAGGCATTCCAGACGAGGAGGGCCGCCAGCCACAGTGCCATGACCAGCACAAAGGCTGAGCCTCCCAGCACGAGCGTCGGAATGTCAGTAATTGCAGTGACTAACATTTTGATTTCTCCCAATCAAAGGTCTTCCTTCAGTACTCGTTTGCGAAAAAGATCCTGCGGAAGGTCTGCGCCCTCGGCTTCCAGACGTTCGAGCAGTGCCGGGCGTGTTCCACAGGCTTCGAAATAGCCCTGGGCGTGCCCCTTATCGTTGATTCCGGTTTGTACGTAGCGAAACAGGTTGTGCAGGGTCACCACATCGCCCTCGATGCCGCATATTTCTGCGACCCCCATTACGCGTCTTTTCCCGCCGGTCAATCGATCCAGATGCACTATCAAATCCAGTGCCGATGCCATTTGATTGCGGACGACCTGGATGGGGTAACTGAGTCCGGCCATGCTCACCATGTTTTCTATGCGGGCCAGGGCATCGCGGGTGCTGTTGGAGTGAACGGTGGTGAGGGAGCCTTCGTGTCCCGTGTTCATCGCCTGCAGCATATCGAGCGTTTCCGCCCCGCGCACCTCACCGATGATGATGCGGTCCGGACGCATACGCAGGCTGTTACGCAATAGTTCCCGCTGGTTGACCGCCCCTTTGCCCTCAATGTTGGGCGGACGTGTCTCCAGTCGAACCACGTGTTCGCGTTGAAGTTGTAGTTCGGCCGCGTCCTCAATGGTGACCACCCGTTGATCATCCGGAATCCATACCGACAGCACATTGAGAAGGGTGGTTTTTCCCGCGCCTGTGCCGCCGGATATGACCATATTCATCCGGCAACGGACGCATTCTTTCAGGAAAAGAGCGATCTCCTCCGTTAGCGTGTCAATGTCTATAAGTTTGTCAATATCCATGCGTATTGTCCCAAAACGACGGATGCTGAGGGCGGGGCCGCTGAGTGACAGTGGCGGGATGATGGCATTCACGCGTGAGCCATCCATGAGGCGCGCATCCAGCATGGGGGAGCTCTCATCGATGCGTCGCCCCACCTGGGTGGCGATACGCTGAATGACCTGCATGAGATGGCTGTTGTCCCGGAACTGGGCATCGGTGCTCTGAAGCTGCCCGTTACGTTCGACATAAACGTTGTTGTATCCGTTCACGAGAATATCGCTGACGAGCGGGTCATCCATGAACTTTTCCAGCGGCCCCAGTCCGAAAATGTCATTCAGGATATCATACAGGAGGTCATCTTTTTCATCCTCGGTCAGGGGGTATTCCTGCTGTTGCAACAGCAGCTCCGCGCGGCGCCGGCACTCCTCACGCAGTTCGCGAGCCTGCATTGATTGTGCCGCGTGCAGGTCGAGTTCGTCGACCAGCTGGCGGCACACCCTCTGCTTCAGCCGGGCCCTCTCGCCGCTGGCATCATTCGATTCCGTTCCAAAACCAAAAGCTTTACCTATTTTGGACATGGGTTTTTCCTTTCTTCCGGACCGAATCACGTTTGTTCTCGACTTTGTCCGCGACTTCCAGGATCGATCTGCGGAATCGGCTGTGACGTGCCGAATCGGCCAGAAGATTGCCGTAGTTAATGCTGCGTATAGCGTGTTTATAATGCTCTTTGATGCGCAGTAAATCGTCGATTTCGAGAGCTTCTTTGGCCTCCGACACGCTGAGCGGATTGCGCCACCATCTGTGGCGAGTGAGGAGGAATTCCATTTTGCGGTCCGGAATTCCTTCCCGAACCAGCCCGTTGCGTATCTCGCGAACCGTCTCAATGCTTTTTATATCCAGCTGAAAAATCAGCAGGTCCAGCGCACTCGCCTGACTCAATGCAACGGCTGCGTGACGGGGAAGACGGGGGGCGTCAATGATGATGTAGGGATATATCAGCTTGCATATGTTCAGGATGTTGAGCAGCCTGTTCACATTAATATCGTCGGCTGCCCCCGCCGAAGCCGGGCTGGGAAGGATGTGAAGGGTGTCGGAGTAGGTCACTGTGCTGGAACGGACAAGATGCTCGTCAATCTTATCCCGTGCGAGGATATCGGGCAGGGTATATTGATGGTGTACTCCGAGGTAGTTTGTGCCACCGCCATAATACCAGTCCAGATCGATGTACAGGGCGGGGTTTCCCGTTTTGAGCCCCAGTTCGTTGGTCAGATTGCACGCGACGATTGTGGATCCGCAACCTCCGCTTCCCGCCATAAAGGTGCAAATTATGCCCTGTTCGGTTTGCTGGTTGTTTTGGGCCAGGCGTCTCAGCTCATCCAGCAATTCGCCGTTTCCCAGGCTCTCTTTGGTGAGTGCATATCGTACGCCGGATTCCATGGCTCTGAATATGAGTCGTTCATCCAGTTCATTGCACAGCAGCACAAAGCGAGTTTTGGGGAATTCTTCAATGACGGGACCCAATCGCGTGACCAGGGTGTCCGGGTCGGTTCCGGCATCAAGTAAAACTTCGATAGTCCCGCCGGTCTCAAGATAGTCAACGAGTTCCGGGAGGGTGGAGACAACATGGTCCAGAACAAGCGATTCATCTTCTGCCAGCACGTTTTGAACCGCCTCTTGTGTGTCCATGTTGCTCCCGAAAAGCACGATTTTGCTTTTCACCGCCATCACTGTGATCCTCCTGGAGTTCGCCCGTTTGTCCGGGACATTTTCACTCCGATTCAATTCCGGATGTGTTCGGTTTCGCGGATTTTTGAGCTTTATCTTCCGAATCTCTCGTATATTTGGAGCGGGTTGAGGCACGGCTGCGGACGCCCGGGCTCGTGTATGTTTGCCAGCCGCCCGGACCGACCACATCATCCAACCCGAGTTCTTTAAGATGTTTCGCGTCCGTCGGGGAGAGTTTCGGGGGAACCGTTCCCTCGATCTTCCCTCTTACAAACAGGTCCCAATCATTGGGCGGAGTATGCAAAACACCCGGGACCGGTAAATCCATGCCGCGCCGGAGCGGCCGGACCAGCGAAGCCGTAACGAGAACGACCAGTTCCGTCTCCTCTTTCTGGTAACGAATTGAACGGAAAAGTGCGCCGATAACGGGAAGTTGCCCCAGGCCCGGCACACGGGAATTTCTTGCCGTTGTCGTCTCGCTCAACAGGCCGGCCATGGCGAAGGTCTCTCCGCTTTTGAGTTCCAGAGTGGCATCGGCCCGACGAACAATCAGGGAGGGGACCGTAATTCCCTGCACGGTAACTGAGCCGACATCGGAGAGTGTGCTGACCTCCGGCACCACACGCAGCCGAATCGTACCCTCTCCCAGGACCTGCGGACGAAAACGCAGCCGTACCCCGAATTCTTTCCATTCGATGCTGATGGCTGTGCCGCCTCCGGCTCCCCCACCTCCCACACTCTGGACGACGGGTATGGGAAACTCACCGCCGGCCAGGAAGGTGGCTTCCTCACCACTTTTGGTCACCAGATTCGGTTCCGCCAGCAGACGAAGATATTCATTCTCGGCCAGCGCCCGGACGAAGGTTTCCAGCTCGGCCCGCGGAAATCCCATGAACATAGTTGCTCCGCTGCCGACGGTTACGTCCTCAGTAAATTCAAACGGGAGCCTACCGGTGACACTCGCGCCCGATGGAGGGCCAATGCTGACGGGATTGAATGCGCCGCCGCTGGATCCCACCTGAGTGCCTCCAAAGAAGTTGCTGCTGGTATGAAACAGGCTGATGGACATTTCCTTCAGAGCGGTTTTGCTGACTTCGGCCACGCGCACTTTGAGCATCACCTGTTGCGGCCCCGCCATCCGTGTCATGTCCACATATTCTACTTTCAGTGAATCGAAATATTCCCGGAGTTTGGCGGCTGACGATGCGTTGCTGAGCGTGCCTTTGACCAGTATCGTTCCCTGGGAACGGGTGACCTTCAGCTGCGCTTTGGGGAATAAATTTTTTATTCTGGCTCGGATTTCCGTTAGATCCAGGCCCACATCAACTTTCATCTGCAGCACTTCTTCCTTCTCATTCCACATCAGCAAATCCGTCGTGCCCACGGCTTTGGCCATGACCAGTATCTGGTTCGGCGTGAGCACTTTTACATTCGCCACATCCGGATTCGCGACCGAGACGCGTTTGACCGGCCATGGCGTTTTCAGATTGCGAGAATGTCCTACGCTTAACTGTAAAGTTTCTTCGCCCTGGGCTTTCTGAATTGATTCCGTTTTTCCCTGATTCGTCTCTTCCTCCGCGGCCCGGGCCGGGATCGCCGTGATTGATCCGGCCAATACGAAAAAACAGACGATCAACAAAAGCAGTTTGAAAGCCCTCTCTCCCTTTACTTGCCTGAACGCGGAGAAAGTGTGATCCCCTTTTCCAGCTGAAATGCTTGTATTCCGGTGGCTCATTTCCTTTTCTCCTCTCTGCTTGCGTTTGTGTCTGAAGACTCATAGGTCTCTGTGGGATCGTATTTCTGTTGTTTCACTGCCCGGCGTTCTTCTCCGGATGCAGACCTGTTAAAGAACTCCGTTTCGGTCTGTTCACCCCGAATTACGGTTATTTCCCACTGAGCCCTACTCCTCTGGCTTCCCGCCGGTTGCGTTTCGTCCGGCAACGTTGGTGTGGTTCTGTGGAGGGCAAAGCCGGGCATATCCGACGTTTTCAGGTCGGCTATGCCATCCGTTACGTCCCGTAGTGCCAGAGGATTCGAATCGATCTGCATGTCGTCGAAGGGGTTCCGCATGGTAAGCGAGAGCTCGCCCTGGTCCTGACCCAGCTGGAGAGCCTGGGCCTGATCCGGGGATACCATGAGGGTAACGATGAGTCGTCCTCGTCTCCTGCTTGAACTGTTCGGCTCGTCTTCCCCCGTACCGTTTTTCGTAAAAAGGGTCTGGTTCCCGACGGCGAGCACCTGTACCCCCTGCAGCAGAGGGAGTGAAACTAAGTTTTTCTTCCGTTTTTCACCGGGGATGTCTGCCTCCGTGCATAAAAGCACGTCCACCAGACAGCCGGGATAGAGTAAGCCTCTGAGCCCGCTGTGGGCCGGTAAGGAAATAGAAACCGCCCGTTTACCCTCCCCGAGGATCGCCGCCATTTGTGGGCCTGATCCTTCGGTGACAAAACAGTTACGTGTGAACGCTTGCCCCTTGTTGACTTTGACGGCGAGCACCTTACCAATGACCTGTTCGGGAGCGGTCATCGCTCCCTCGGGCCTGGCCTCTTTGTCAATTGTCGACAGCTCGACGGCTTTACCCTCCACCACGGACATGGCTTTAAGCTGTCTTGAGGCCGTGACTATTGTGATCTTTTGTGCCTCT
Organism: uncultured candidatus Brocadiaceae bacterium; assembly: GCA_964644705.1. GTDB lineage: Bacteria > Planctomycetota > Brocadiia > SM23-32 > SM23-32 > CAZXYF01. Next base: position 17,799 of record CAZXYF010000043.1, read on the forward strand.
TCCGGTTGCCGGTTACCGGGCCCGTCTGTCTGGCGTAAGCCCGCCACGAGTACAGCAGCCGAAACGGCCGCGATAAACCCCAACACTATAACTGCCATGTAAACCCATCGCATATCAATCCTCCCAATGTGTAAAGGCCCATGCGGAAGTTTGGTCGTTTCGCCGCTCTGCCGGCATCAGGCCAGGAAACTGAATTAGAATCTGCACGCTGATTGTGTTCATCAGTGTGTCTCCTTGCGTATCTTCTTTCCGCTCTCCCTTGAAGGCTATTCATCATTTTCCGTTTCCCATCCGACACCCTTCTCTGTAAGCAATGCTCATGCCATAAAAAGATCAGGCGTCGAGGTGGGCGTAAGTGCCTTCCAGAGAGGTTTCTGTGGAGAATCGCCATCCGCCAAATGACAGGGCCGGACGACAGCTGACCGCAGTGACAGACAATTCTGTCATGGCCTGTTGACAGAATCCGGATACAGGGTAAAGTGAAGCTGCAGTGGACGGGAGGGAAAACACCAGAGAGGGGATATTGAAGTTCAGAAGTTGATGTATCCCTGTGATCGGGCCGGAGTGAGAACAGTAACGTCAGAAAGGGGAGGATGGAAGGGAAGTCAGACGGTGGGGTCAGCACGGGGGGCAATGAAATGGTTGTTGAGAGGGACTTGAATAGGTCAGGTGAAAGGGAGCTTGAGATGGGAAAAAGGGAATTGTGGAAAAATGTGACCGTACCCGTTCTTGTGAGTAGCGAGCAACGAGGAGGGGATCCAATCCGGATGCGGACGGATAGGATAGGGCCGCACGAGTTGGAGTGTGAAACAGAAGAAGCGGTGGATTTTTCACGCGGCGAAGAGGTGCGCATACATTACGGTCCACTGAATGGACATTCCAACCCGATGAAGGGACCGGCGGCATTCAAGGCGAGGCTGAAAAGCATAAAAACACACAATCCTGTGGTCTGCGCTTTCGATGTGATTGGTTCCGCTCCCGAATTTTTATCCGGGCCGCAACTGCTCGGGAAAGACCCAGCCCTGATGGAGGTGAAACGAAAGGCACTGGCACTCGCCTCATATAACGTCAGCATTCTCGTTACCGGCGAATCCGGAACCGGAAAAAGCCTTCTGGCGGAAGTGATTCATGAAAATTCCGATCGCGCAGACGGACCCATTATCAAGGTCAACTGCCCGTCCGTCCCGGAGACGCTCCTGGAAAGCGAGTTGTTCGGTCACGAGAAAGGAGCATTCACGGGGGCCAGTGCTCGAAAACCGGGTATGCTGGAGCTGGCCGACGGGGGAACGCTGGTTCTGGAGGAGATCTCTGATCTGCCCATGCCGGTGCAGGGTAAACTGCTGCAGGCCCTGGAGGAGAAAAAATTCTGGGCGGTGGGGGGAGAAAAAGTCTCGCAGGCGGATGTGCGGATTATCGCGATCAGTAACGATCATATCGAAAAACAGGTGAAGAACAACGAATTCCGCCTGGACCTTTATTACCGTCTCAACGAGGCCACGATCGAACTGCCGCCTCTGCGCAACCGCACGCAGGATATCCCACTGCTGTGCGAGAGTTTCCGTATGCGCTATGAGGCGGAATTCGGGAAGGGTAGCGATCCGTTTGATCAGGAGACACTGGAACAGTTCAAACAATATCACTGGCCCGGTAACGTCCGGGAGCTGATGCACGTGGTGAAACGATGGGTTCTGACCGGCCGTATGTTTCGTTTCTGGGACAACAACGAGCTCAGGGACGCACCTGAATCGAGCAGCTCCGAAACATCGGGTCACGCCGGGGGGCATGGATTGGAAAATCGCAAAAAACAGACCGAGTGCGACGCTATACGCGAAGCACTGCGGGAATGCGACACCAAGACGAGTGCGGCGTCGGAGCTGGGAATCAGTTACCGGACGTTGTTGCGCAAGATCAAAAAATACGGAGTGCAAGAAAGTCCCGGCTAAGGGTGAGGGACAGGCCCGCCCAAAATAGTCTCTTTTTCTTTATCATCACCTTTACTATGATCGGCGGCACTGCTGTCCAAAACGTTCAGAAAGGGGTTTTTGACCGGTTGTGTGGATAGAAACCTGAGGACCCCTGCGGCAGGCGAGTGGGATTGTTTCCGTACGATACAGCAA
>CAZXYF010000044.1:0-19908 GCA_964644705.1 uncultured candidatus Brocadiaceae bacterium
CCCGGTTCTCGGGGCAACAATAAAAAAGAGCCCGGCTGGTTTCAGGTGATCGCCGTGCCCGACATCGGGAAGACCATTCCCAACAGCCTCCACTATTACGCGGCGACCACGGAAAAGGACACGCCACAGTGGATAACCATGGACTCCGGCACGAGCGCCGAGGGCTACTGGGTGGAGGTATATCTGTCGTACGCGGGGCTTGAGGACGCCCACGGAGGTGTGCCGGAAAAGTTCCGCTTCGACTACGCCGTGGACGATGCCGACGGTGAGGACATTCCCACCACGCAGATGGCCTGGAGCGGAGGCCTCAACACAAACTACAAACCTCACCTCTGGGGAATTCTTACCCCCTATGAGGAGGATCAGAAAGACGAACAACGATAGTCTGCATCATGTCCTGGGCAGACTACTCATAGCCCCCGTGCCCGCCAGTGACGATGCAACATGCAGGCTCCCGCGAACAAACCAGCAGTGAATAGCAGCAACGCTACGATATTAAGTCCCGTAGCAAAATATGGTTCCTGTCCGTAAGCGGCGCGGATCAGATCGGCTGCATACGAGAGCGGCGATACGGGGGAAATCCATCGCGCCCATCCCGGCATTTCGGAGAGTGGCACAAATACGCCGCTGACAAACAGAAGCGGAAGACGGACCAGATTGGACAACAGCATAATGTTGGAGGGGCTGCTGGCCGGTGGAGCCGCCAGCAGCACGCCCAGTGCGGCGAAACTCAATGCCCCCATCACAACTCCCACAACAAGCAAAGCCATGCTGGCAATCTGCGCATCGGTTAACAGAAGACCTAACCCAACGGGCACCACCGATAGACAGCTCCCGAACACCAGCCCACTTATCACGTCTCCGGCAAGAATAGCACGCAGGGATATCGGCGAGGAAATGAGCCGCTCATACGTTTTCGCCACTCGTTCCCACGGCGTCACAAGCGGTCCAACCGCGCTTGCCGTGAACCACAGGGCCATCGCCACCATGCCCGGCACGAGACTATCGGGGGCGATTTGCCTCCCCATTTTGAAAGTCAGGAAAAAGAACACGGGAAACATCACGCCAAAGATCAATACCGGGGGCTTCAGATAATACAGCAACGCATTCTTTTTGGCGATAACGTATGCACCGTGCAGCTGTTTCCTCCAGGTTCGACTCGATTCACTCATCGGTTTTACTCCCCTCACCTGCGTCCGTCAGCTGAACAAAGACCTCCTCCAAACTGGGCCGGCACGTTGCTATTCTTGCAATTCCGAGTCCGCACTGTTGAGCAAATTTCACCACCTGCACCGTCACCTGGCCAGGATTATCCGTATAAAGGTTCCACGCCCCGTTCGTGTTGGCAACCCGTTCCACACCGCCCAGATCCTCCAGTGCATTGGGCGGGGGCGCGCCACCCTCAAATGCCACATCCACATACTGACTGGATTCCATGGCACGACGTAACCGCTCGGGGGTGTCTATGGCCACGATCTTTCCCTCGTTGATGATACCCACGCGATCGCACATCTGTTCCGCTTCCACCATATCGTGAGTGGTCAAAAATACCGTCAATCCGTCCTCATTCATTGCCCCTACGATCTCCCGGATAAGACGGGCGCTTTGAACGTCGAGACCGCCGGTGGGCTCGTCCAGGAACAGGATTTCCGGTTCACTTACCAGTGCCGAGCACAACATCAGCCTCTGGCGAAGCCCCTTACTGAGCACACGCGCTTTTTGTTGCCTCCGGTCATCCAGTCCCAGGCGTTTCAGAAGAGATCGCCCCCGTTCGGTCCGTTTCTCGCGGCACATGCCATGCAGTTCGCCCATGAGCATCACGTTCCGCCAGACACTTAAGTCCAGATAAACGTTGGCCTCTTCCGGCACGATGCCCAGATGCTCCCGAGCGCCCAGAGGTTCGTGCTCGATGTCGTGTCCTTCTATCGTGGCCGTACCGGCCGTGGGATCCAGCACACCGGTCAACATCCGCACGGTTGTCGTTTTCCCCGCACCGTTGGGACCCAGGAAACCAAACATCTCCCCTTCTTCCACATCAAACTCGACGTGGTCAACAGCCACCAGGTCGCCGTAATGGCGGGTTAGCCCTTTTACGTCAATTACTCCAGCCATGGACTGATCCTCCTCATCCGGTTCACTCATTCACAGGGATGTCCCTCTGCGTCGCCATGGCATTTCCGGACCTGCTCGGCAGAACACTCCTCGGGCACCGTATCGAGTTCATCCGAATTCTCACATTCCGAAGCACCCGAACACGGATGGGCCAGGTCCTCACCGTGACACTCCCGGATTTGCTCAGGGGAACAATCGGCGGGTTCACCATCGAGATTCTCGGGCCGCTGACAACCGGTGTTTGTATCACACATAATGTTTTCCTCCAGATCAAAAAGAGAGTGCAGTTAAGTGTCTGCTAATACACTAACATGTCGCCCGCCCTCTGTAAAAGAAATGGTAATCATCAACCGAGCAATGGGCCGGTGCTCTGCATTTTACAATGCAAAGGGTTGACCAACGGCGGCGCGCAAACCAGGAATACGAGCTTTGAGCGTGCCTCCGGCACTGATACCGTTCACCAGGGAAGGCGTGCGGAACTCGCACATACAGTAACGGCCGCTCCCCACTCAGTGCTCGACGGTCAGAAAATCACTCGCCATGCGCTGCCACCGCGCCAGAGTTTCCTCATTTACCCGATAATGCACGTAATTACCCCGTTTCTCTGAAACCACCACATCGGCGTCGCGCAGGACCCGCAGATGCTGACTGACCGCCGGGGGCGACACATCCAGTCGATCGGCAAGGGCTCCCACACAGAGCACATCCGACTTCAGCAGCCCTACAATTCTCACCCGCGTATCGACTGATAGCACCTTGAAAATCCTGGCAATATCTCGCGCGTCATCCATGATAAGCCTCAGTTTGTTAAGTATTCATTTACACGTTAAGTCGTAAGCATTCAGTGAACCACGTTATTCCAGATGGGCCTACTGCCGGGCTCGTCCCGGTTGAGGCGTACTTCTGCACTACCCGAAGATGCGCAAACAACGCGATAGGCGCTTAGAACCTAATCATTCGCCTTCGTCGGCTGTCAGAGCGTAGCCCCGGGAAACGGCCGACAAAGGCGATGGACGAAGAAACTCGACGATGGCTCCAGCGCCCTGCCAGAGGCCCTATCGCATGGCGTGGTATGCCTGCTGTAGTGCACAGGTACGCTCCTACCGGGACAAGCCCGGCAAGTAAGGCATCACAAAACACACGTGGTTCACCGAAACCTTACGTTAAGTCAGTCCGAACGCATCGACAAATCCCCTGCTTTCTGCGGTTTACCGGTTTTCTCGCCACCGGTATAAAACACGCTGATCCCGAGCAGCCGCGTTGTCCGGATCCAGCTCCAGCGCACGTTCCGCCAGACTCGCCGCGCGTTTGTAATCCCCCATCTGCCCGTTCACGAAACTCAGACGCACCAGAGCCCGCACATTTTCGGGATCAAGCTCAATTACCTTTTTTAGATGGCGGCGTGCCTGCCGGAAACGCCTCCGATTGAGCTCAATTCCGGCCATGTGCAACAGAACAGGAACGTTTTCGCCTTTGATGTCTCGGGCCCGCCTGTACGCCCTGAGCGCATCTGGCCCTCGCCCCAGCTTCTCCAGACATCGTCCTTTCCAGTATTGCAGGCCGAATCGGTCCTCTTCCCCCTTTTTCAACCGACTGAGCTCTGTCATGGCCCGGGCATACAGCCCAAATCGATACAGAGCAACGGGCACTCGAAGTTTCTCTTGTTCAGTTTCCGGCGCCAACCACTCGAGACGTCCCCGCGAACCACGCAGGATTTCCACCAGACGATCCACCCTGTCTTCGGACCCAACGCCTTTCCTGCACGCTTCACCAACCCATTCCAGCATCTCCCGGGTTCCCACCTCATACATATTTTTCAAACCCTTCAACGCCACTCGACGGGCATTGCGACCGGTAAATTCGAGAACTCCCACCAGTTTGTCCTTCCAATGCAATCGGTGTTGTACAATCAGCGACAGCAGGACAGGATTGGAGCGACGGGCCAGATCGCGCGCCAGAACCATCCCGCGAGTCGGACGCCAGACCGATATTCTGGATCCACTACAACCCAGCTTCCGAACACCTACCGTTCCCGCCGACATTTCTCCGATGAATAAACGCGGGTCCCAGTACCCGGCGGCGCTGAGCAATGAGTCACTCTCCGAGCGTTGAAACAGGGCGCGGACCGTTCCATAGTCGATAATGTTGCCCTTCCATTCCCCTTTCTCTTCACGTTGGGATCCGGCTCCCCTGGTTGCCTGTGAAACAAGGACAATCTCATCTCGCACGGTGAACATGACCGTGTTCGGGAAAACGGTCCGTATCGTCTGTATGGCGTTTTCGAATTCCGACACCTCCAGCGTGCGAGTTGGAAGCCAGGTGGCCAGCACCCCTCCACTCCCAAGCCACCGCCGAGCATTCTCCAGCAGTTCCATATTGATCACGATTCCGGATGAGTTCGCCCCCGACATGGCCCCCGGGCCGATAATCATGGCGTCCAGAGACGGGGAGGATATCCACCCGGCTCCTCCAAGCAGACTGCGCGGGGAGACCCGCACCAGCTGAGCACCGGGCACAAACGCCCTCAGTGCTTCATGCGTGGGCCGCAGGAGAGGGGTTAGCGCCGCCACACGATCCGTTTTATCGGCTGTCGCTGGCAGCATACCGACCATCACGGCGATTGAAGCGGAGTCCTGCGATCGACTGCTCCATACAAGTTCCCCATTTCGAAAGGTGCCCGTTTCACGTCGCAACTGGACGCGTGCTTTTAATCCCGAGCCAGACAGATCACACCGACTGACCCTCGCGCCGGCCGGCTGGCCCGGCTGAAGTTTCGGGGGCTGAGGGGCGTTGAAGCGGGCTCCGATTTCCTGTTGGTACCACGCGAAGGAGAATCGGAGTGGATGCCATTGGCCCATCTGCCCCACGCACATCATCCACACGAGACCTGCAATCCCGAGACACATCGAAACAGAGGGAAACACTTTCTCCACCCTGTTCGTCGATTCTCTCCATGCCATCGCGCACCCGGCAAGCACACCACATAACGCAAAAAATCCCGCCAGGAGATAATTCCAGTAAATGGCGGCGCCGGCGGGCATCACGAAGACCGCGGCGAGTGCAAGAATGGCAAGAAGCGTCAATCGCCCGCCGGATACATCCGGTCGGCCGGGCATCGTGGGCACAAGGAAAGCCATCACAAAAGCCAGACCCCAGAGCGGGAAAGTTCGCGCGGCGGTCAGAAACACCGGGGAGCTCTGGATGGTGGCCGGTTCACTGAACACCAGGTACGGATGAAATACAAAACTCCATCCAACCAGCAGCGCCACGCCCAGAAGTCCAAGTCCCTGCGCGATACAGCTGCCCGGTGCCGATTTCTGCCTCTCGGGCAGAAGATGCCTGAGCAGAAACCCGGCCCCAAAAGCCAGCCCCAGGTCCGCCATCCCGAACGCCATCCAACCTGATCCATATGAATACACACGGATGAGAGCGGCAATAAGTAAGACGGAGCTCACGTGGAAAAACAGGCATGAAAGGCGTACATGGCGGTGCAATTCGTCGGATCCCCCATCAGCCTGGTTCTCCACATAGCCCGGTGCAATCAATCCGAGAAACGCCCCCGGACCACAGCCCGCCATCATCAGAGGATGCAAGCCAAAATGTCCCGCCAGTCCACCGGCCAGGGCCAGTGTTCCAATCACGAATCCACCGATGAACGCTCGAACGCTCCGGGCGCTCATCGCGAAGGAACGTTTCCACAGTAACGCCACCGCGCCACTTCCGGCCATCCCGAACAGACATATCTGGAATACGTCCGCGGTAAGCGGAAACACGACCAGGCCGGAGGCTACTGCGACCATCACGCCCCCGAACGTTCGTGACCGCATCCTGGAGATATTCATCCGTTCCAGCAACCAACCTCCCAGGCCCCATCCGGCCCACAATGTCATAAAACCCAGGGGAACAGCACGAAACGGATCCCCGATGGCGAGGTCCAGGCGATGAAAAGTCACAAACAGAAAAATCGCCGCCGCAATTCCCCCCAGGATAGAACGCCCGGCAACAAGTGCCTTCATGAGCCATCCTTTTTTCATCATCTCCGTCATGAGCGATTCCGATAATTGTCGCGAATGCTGAATATCTCTCAGGATAACGAATGCAGCAGTCTATAAGGCAGCCGCGCACGCACTTCAGATCAAGCAGGTCAAAATCGCAAGCACCCGTGTCAAAAAACCTTTCGGCGAATGGTTTTACCCCGTCAATCAGTAAACACCAGAACGAATTCTACGTGCTGACCGGCGGTTCAATTACCTCCGTGCCACCCATGTAACTCCTGAGCACCTCCGGGATAATGACCGATCCATCCGATCGTTGATTGTTTTCGAGCACAGCAATCAGGATACGCGGCAGGGCGAGTCCTGAACCATTGAGCGTATGCACGTATTCGGGGCTGGCCTGAGGTTCCGGCCGGTAGCGAATCTCCGCACGGCGGGCCTGGAAGTCTCGCAGATTGCTGCATGAACTCACTTCCAACCACTCGTTGCATCCGGCAGCCCAGACTTCAAGATCGAATTTGCGCGCCGCCACGAAACTGAGATCTCCCGTGCACATCTCCACAACGCGATACGGCAGGTTGAGCCCGCGGCACACGTCCTCGGCGTCGGCCATGAGCTTCTGCAACTCCGCGTCGGATTCTTCCGGTCGCACGTATTTCATCAGTTCCACTTTATCGAACTGGTGGCCGCGCTTGATGCCGCGAACGTCCTTGCCCGCTTTCATCTTTTCCCGTCGAAAGCATGGCGTATAGGCCGTGTAATACAGAGGCAGATCCTCCCCATCGAGAATCTCCTCCCGGTGGAGATTCGTCAGAGGCACCTCCGCCGTCGGAATCATCCACAGATCTTCCTCGGCATCATGGTAGAGATTTTCCTCAAATTTCGGAAGGTTCCCGGTACCCACCAGACATTTCGACTGGACAACGGCAGGTGGATACGCCTCCGTGTAGCCGTGTTCACGGGTGTGGAGGTCAAGCATCCAGGCTATCAATGCGCGTTCCAGCCGCGCGCCGGCCCGCAGAAGGACGTAAAACCGCGATCCGCTCATCTTCACGCCACGCTCAAAATCGATAATACCGAGGCTTTCGGCCAGATCCCAGTGCGGCAGTGGATCGCAATCCAGTTCGGGCTTCTCCCCCTCCACCCGCAGAACCACGTTTTCGTCTTCACTTGCCCCGACGGGCACGTCCTCATGGGGGACGTTGGGCAGATTGAGCATCAGCTCGTCCAACTCCTCCCGGACCTCGCCAGCTTTCTCGTCCAGTTCGTCGATCTTATCTCCAACATTCCGAAGATACTCAATCAGTTCCTGACGTTCATCATCGTCAGCATCTTTGACTTTTTTTGATTTTGTATTGCGCTCTGCCTTCAAATCCTCCGACTCGGAGACGTATTCTCGCCATTGTTCATCCAGTTCCCGCACCCGGTCGATCAGCGCGGGGTCGGCCCCAACTTTCCTCATACCTTCTTTGACATAATCCGGTTCTTCGCGAATCAGGTTGATATCGAGCATGTGATTAACCAATGCAATTTGAGTAAAACGATGAAACCCGCACGAAAAGCGTCCATCCGGCATTCTGCGGGCCTTATCCACGTGCAGGTATGCTACGCGCGTAAACGGGAGGTGTCAAACAAACCCGAACGGACTTGATTCTTGGCGCTTCGGCATCCCGGGCATGCGGGACGGCGCTGAATTGGGCCGCTCGAATCCAGATCCGCTTTTTCAGAGAGAGCCTGAAAGCCATGAACCTCAAAACACTGTTTTGGACAGACATGCCCCGCGCCAACCTCTGCCCACAACTTGCCGGGTCCCGGTTTGACGCTTGTGCAACTGCCCGTAAACTTCTATCATTCACTGCTCGCTGCGCCCATCGAACAACGAGGGATCATGCAGCAACCCTACATACAACCGCCATAAAAGAAGGTCGTCCATGCCACATTTTCTCTAACACTCGAGGAACAGACACAATGAGAGTTCTGTATCTTGATCTCGACACGCTTCGTCCCGACCATCTCGGATGTTACGGCTACCATCGCAACACCAGCCCCAACATTGATCGCATCGCAGAGGAAGGCGTCCGATTCGACAACTACTACTGCTCGGATGCTCCCTGCCTGCCCAGCCGCGCGGCACTGATGACGGGCCGGTTCGGCATCCACAACGGCGTGATTAATCACGGCGGACGATGCGCGGACAGACGTCACGACGGTGCCGACCGTGGTTTTCGCGACTCCCTGGCCTGGGGGGGCAACCTGCCCAATGTTCTGCGCGACGCCGGGCTTCACAACTGCTACATCGGGGGATTCGGCGAACGACATTCCGCTTACTGGTTCTACGCCGGCTTCCACGAGATTCATGATACGGCGATGGGTGGCATGGAATCCGCCGAACACGTGATGCCCACAGCCATGGACTGGATCGAGAACAATGCGGAGGAGGACGATTGGTATCTTCACGTGAATTTCTGGGATCCACACACGCCCTACCGCGCACCGGAGGATTTCGGCAACCCGTTTGCGGATGATCCACTCCCGGACTGGCTGAATGAAGAGGTGCGTCAGCAACACTGGAAAAAACCCGGACCCCACAGCGCGCAGGATGTCAATATGTATGACGGGGAGACCAATCCCGACTACCCGCGTCAACCCGGCAAACTGCCCGACATGGACGCGGTGCGAAATCTGATGGACGGGTATGACTGCGGCATCCGCTACATGGACCAACAGATCGGGCAGCTGTTTTCGGCACTCGAAGAGGCCGGAGTGATGGACGATCTGGTCGTTATCGTCAGTTCCGATCACGGCGAGAATATGGGCGAACTGGGCATCTACGCCGAACACGGCACCGCCGATAATATCACCTGCCGCATTCCCATGATCGTACGCTGGCCCGGCCAGACGGAGGCGGGAAGCGTCGATTCCGATCTGCACTACAACCTCGACCTGCTACCGACCATGGCCGAGATGCTCGATCGTCCCGAGAAGGATTACTGGGATGGATCCAGTTATGCCAGCGTCCTCACCGGCGATGGTCCGGCCGGACGCGAGCAGCTGGTGATCAGTCAGTGCTGCCACGTCTGTCAGCGATCGGTGCGCTGGGACGACTGGCTTTATATCCGCACCTACCACGACGGATATCACCTCTTCCCCCAGGAACAGCTCTACAACCTGGCTGAGGATCCGCACGAACAGATCAACCTGGCCGAGGATCGTCCTGAAATCCTCAATGAAGGTGCCAGTCGCCTTATGAGCTGGCACGATGAGATGATGGAGGATCTGCCGGATGATAAAAAATCCGATCCCATGCAGATCGTGCTGGATGAAGGCGGTCCCTTCCACGCCCGAGGACACCTAAAAACATACATTGAGCGCCTCAAGAAAACAGATCGGGAACATGCGGTGGAGGAACTCAAACGTCGCCATCCGCAGGAATTCTGAGCCTCGCCCCCGAGGTCCTCCGACCCGGACATTTTACGAGTCGTCAGTTGTGCCGTACGACGAACAGCTGTGGGAACAGACAAAGGCGGTAAGTATTCAGTAAACCACGTGGGTTTTGGGATACCCTACTTGCCGGGCTTGTCCCGGTAGGGGCCACCACGGGCCCTGCGCCCGTGGCTTGTATGACTGACTACAAGATATGACATATATTACATTATGTGACTCCACAGGGCTTGCCCCTGTGGCGCGTCACGACTCTTTTATGTAGTCCAAAAGGCGCCAAATAGCCCCACAAACGCAAAGTCATCCCCTCCACGGGGATAAACCCCGTGGTGACTATGATAGGTTTGTAATGTATCTTGTAGTCAATCACAATTTCCACAGGGACATGCCCTGTGGGGAAACAAAACCCGTTTCGCAGAGCGCAACGCGGCATTTTTGAGCGACTTCCAAAGTCCCAAGCAATTACATTTCGATATCATAGGGACAAGCCCGCCAGCAGACCCCATCTGCAATAACGTGGTCCACTGAAACCTTACAGAAGGAGAGATCGGGGCAAACGTGCTGGAACAGGATCAGGTGCAGGATTAAGGCGAATGATGCGGGCAAAAGATTAAGTTTATGGGATACCCAACCCCTAATCATGCCCCGTAATCTTTTGCCTTAATCTGTTCCCCGACGACCAGCAGGCAAGATGCCGGCTCTACGTCAACTAAGGATGGGCATATTACACCGCTCAGTGCACGCCCTGCATATACAGGCTTCGTTCGGGATGAGGATAATCCTGCAGGATGATCTTATCCAGCAGTTCATCCCGCATTTTCCGACGCAGCTCGGTCGCATCTGCATCCCGAACCATATTGTTCTGCTCCCCGGGATCCGTCTCAAGATTGAAGAGCTGTTCACCCTCCCCGCGTGGATAATAGGTGTATCGGGTATCCGCGGTGCGCACGGTGCGAGCCCAGCGTGTGTAGCTGGCCGACTTGATATTGTTGTAACTCTCGCAATAGGCAGCCGTTCGCCAATCCTCCGGCGTCTTCCCGCGGCACCACGGCAGAAGTGAATTGCCGGGCTGACGGGTCTCTGGTTTCTCATCGAGGAACGGCCCGCCAGCGGTGGGTTGCGGCGGTGTGCATCCTGTAATGTCCATAATCGTCGGGAAAACATCCTCCAGCTGCACGAGCGCATCGCAGGACTGCCCGTGGCCCAGGCCCGGTCCCGCCATGATCAGCGGAACCCGTATGCACCCGTCGTAATGAAAGCCGGCCTTCCCCTGGAAACCGTGGTCATACATCATCTCGCCGTGATCCGCCAGCAGCACAATGTAAGTGTTGCCCAGCTGACCGTTTTTCTCCAGCGCCTTCCGCACTCGGCCCAGCTGTTCATCCAGATGGATCAGATCGGCAAAGTAATACTGGCGTACCGTCCGCCAGTTCTCAGGAATTCCATCATCCCGTGCCAGTTGCGACAATGCGGCGGGCGCGGCCGGATCCTGTCGCCACTCCGCCGGACAGGGCTCTGGAATCATCTCTCTGTTGACACGTTCCATGTATTCACCGGGCGGGCAGAATGGTCCATGGGGTTGCACATAACTGACCTGCGCGAAAAATGGCTCGTTCTCCTGCATATTCCGGAGAAATGATTCCGCATGCCCCGTGATCCATTCGGTTTGAGAAATCTCTTTCGGAAATGGCAATGGGTATTCATGCCAGCTCGCCGGGTAGTCGCAGTCATCCCACGACCATTCCTCGCGCAATTTTTCAATTCTCTCCCGGAGGTTTCGATCTTCGGGACCATAATTCTCAAAAGCCGGCAGATGGGTCGGCCAGATGGTCGCCAGAACCGCGTCGTAATAATCCGGATGCTCCTGTTCCACCCAATCCAGCCACTCGCCCCCGCGTGCATCCTCCGTAATGTGCGTCTCATCAAAACCGTATTTTTTGTAATCGGGCCGGACACTATGATAATGCGGAGTGAAATGAAGTTTCCCGAAACATCCCGTCCGGTAGCCCGCGTCCTGGAGAATTTCCATGAATGTCGGAAGGGAGGGATCCAGCTGGTACCCGTTCTCCAGCACACCGTGTTGACGCGTCGTCAGCCCCGTGGCAAGCGTCGCCCGGGCCGGCATGCAGAGCGGATTACTGGTGATGCAGCGGGAAAAATTGGTCCCATGCTCCTGCAACCACTCAATGTTCTCCAGCTGACAAATTCCGTTCTGCGCGGCCTCCAACCATCGGGCCGACAGCTGATCCATCATGAAGAGAAGAACATTGGGCCGGTCGTTCCGTTCTGATTTCTGCGACATGGTCTGTTGTTCGGACACTGGACAGCTCCCCATATGTCAGAAATTGATTGTAATGGTAGATTCTCGCTCAACCGCTCAGGCCCGAACCGGATGGGATTCAGCCCTGCGACGCGCGATACCCGAGGTGTTCGCCCGCTTACACCGGAATTGTCAGAGGCGGTTCTTCGCCCCCACTGGCCCGTCGGCCCAGCTCAACGACGCGTTTCCGCAATCGCTCCAGCTGGTCCCGGCATCCCGGCTCATCAGCGAGATTGTGTTCTTCGTTGGGATCTTCTTCAAGGTGAAACAGCTCCTCGTAAATCGCTTGTTCGCCCTCGAGCGTGGACGTCAGGCTTTCGTCGTAATTATCGAGCGTGCTGCGGAATGGCTGCCCTGCCTGTTCGGGGTCCTCGGTCCGTTCAAAATAGCGGATGTATTTCCAGTCTGTGCCGCGCACGCATTCACTGCGGGGGTAATTCTGAATATCCATGAGCTGCTCGGCGAAAAAGTCCTGACGCCACTCCGGATGCGCCCCTTCCAGCAACGGCCGGAGACTTCGCCCCTGCATCGTATCAGGCACCTTCAGACCCGCCAGCTCCATCATCGTCGGGGCCAGATCGGGCACAAGGACCATTTCATCCCGCACCTGTCCTCCACTGTCCTGCTCCAGACGCGGATCATAAATCACGCAGGGAATGTTGAGATCCTCTTCATACAGGAAGCTCTTGCCGCCCAACCCGTGTTCCCCGTGGTGAATGCCATGATCGGTAGAGAACACGATGATGGTGTTGTCGGCCAGACCCAGCTCACGCAGTTTCCTGCGCAGATTCCCAATGAAACGGTCCACCCCCGTGATCGTCTGATACTCCCGGATGCGACGCTCGCGCAGGGTCCTGGGAGCGCGGACGTAATCGTAACTCGGCAGATAAATACCGCTGTAAACGTGGTTCGGCAAGCGTCTGTTGTTTAAATCCAGCTCCCCAAAAGGCACATAAGTGGGGGGAATGGGGACGTCATCGAACTGATCGCGGTAGAGCGTCCGGTAAATTTCATCATCCGATGGCCGCAGTTGCATGTTCCCGGTGCTATAGGCATGGGGCAGATTGAAGGTGACACAGAGGCAGAAAGGTTGATCGTCCGGACGCGCCGGCAATGGTCGTTCGCAATTGTCCAAGAATGCCGGGGCCGGATCCAGGAAATTCATGGCCCCCTCTTCAAAGACTTCCACCTGGGTATCGGCGCGAGCGTTGTTATAAATCGAAGCGCCGGCCCCCGCCTGTTCTTTGGGGTAGAACCCGCTGTGTCCGTGGTTGCCATACCAGTAGTCGAACACCTCCTCAAAATAACCACTGCCGTACCCTCCATCGCCGGCCGGGACGTGATTTTTTCCCACCCATCCCACGTAATATCCTGCGTCTTTCAGCCGCATGGGGAAACTGTTTTCCCACGCCTCAGGCGCCACGCTGGAGTGGCTGTTGAAGTTGACTCCATGCTGGCGTTCCCACTGGCCCAGATAATGACATGTGCGACTGGGCGTGCATGTGGGACTGGTGCAGAACGTGTTGGAAAACGTGGTTCCCTGTTGGGCCAGACCGTCAATGTTGGGCGTCTGGACGATGGGATGGCCGCTGCATCCAAGCTGCTCGGCCCGGTGGTCGTCCCCGAGAATATAAATGACGTTGGGGCGTTCGCTGATGCTCATATGATATAGTTCCTTCCGCAGAAAACGCATGATTACTTTCCCATCAGACAAGTATCAGTGCTACGGAACGACAAAACAAGTGAACGGGATATTTGCGCTCCGGTTCGTTTCAGACGGCGGTAAGTAAAATCCCCTTCGTCACCCGAAGCGGGCAACCGGCACGCGGGTCGTGAGCAATCTGTAATCTCCCAGTTTTGCCGTTTTCCGCCGAATTTCAGCAGTCGTTTTTGAAATCCGGCCCCCACGGGTTTATCCCGTGGGTGAAGAAGATTGGGTGAGCTACGCACAACGGGATCAAAAACAGGCCCCCATGACCTTGCGTCATGGGTGAATAAGATTGGGCGAGCTAACACAACGGCAACAACGCGAATGGACCAAACAGCCCGCGTCCGTGATCGGACGCTCCCCGATCCCATTTATTCGCTTTACCACGAACATTATGGCACCTACCCTACTCATTTGCAGCTGCGTACAAGAGCATGTTCTCAACGTGTCAACGCCAGTCTTTGGAGACAACATGATCACACTGAATGAAGAAGCGAATGGCTACTGCGGGATATGGTACGGTTGCCAGCGCGTGGACTCACCCTATGTCTATAAATACAGTGGCGGACTGGGAACTTACTCCGCCAAACACAGCCCCTTCGCCGTGTATGCGGCCGAGGCGAACAAAACCTTCTTCTGTTTCGGAGGGGCCTCAAGGGAATACCACACGCGGGATATCCCCGATGATTCTGAGCCCATCCCGGATGCCCTGCTCCATATGGTCGCCTGCTACGATCACGATCTGGGGGTGGTCTCGCGACCGACCGTCCTTCTGGACAAACAGACACCCGACGCGCATGATAATCCCGTTATTTCCCTCGATGAGAAGGGACACATCTGGATTTTTTCCACCGCCCACGGAACCATGCGCCCAACGTTCATTCACCGCAGCACCAAACCATACGATATCGACTCCTTTGAGCTGATCGATGCAACCCGGCAGAGTCGCTCTTCATCCGTGCCGTTCGACAATTTTTCGTATTTCCAAATCCGTCACCGGGTGCAACATGGATTCGCCGCCTTTCTCACTCGTTACGACGAGCCCGCCCGCCGGACAGCGGGATACATGACCAGCCCGGACGGACGGCTCTGGTCGCGATGGCAGCCCGTCGCCGCGATCGAGGAGGGACACTATCAGGTCGGTGAAGTCACGGCGGATCGCGCCGGCACGGCGCTGAATTATCATCCCGCGGGAAACGGACTCAACGGACGTACCAACCTGTATTACATGGAGACGCGGGATAATGGCAGAACCTGGCAGAATGTACACGGAAAGGCCCTGGATGCCCCTCTCACCAAACCCCACAACCCCGCCCTGGTACAGGATTATCAGTCCGACGACCTGCTGCTTTATCTGAAAGACATCGTATTCGACGAGGCCGGTCACCCCGTCATCCTCTATCTCACAGCCCCGGGTTTTGAACCCGGCCCCGAAAACGATCCCCGGACCTGGCACACGGCCCGGTGGACCGGAGATGAATGGGAGATACGATCTGTGACAACCTCCGATTCCAACTACGATATGGGTTCACTGTATGTCGACGACGGAACATGGCGGATCGTCGCCCCCACCGAACCGGGACCTCAGCCTTATAATCCGGGCGGAGAAATGGTTATGTGGAAGAGCGATAACCAGGGGGACACCTGGACACGAGCCGCACAGCTGACGGTCGATAGCCCGCGCAACCATACCTACGCTCGTCGTCCCGTCAACTGTCATCCGGATTTTTACGCGTTCTGGGCGGACGGCGATACACGGGAGCCCTCGCAGTCGCGCCTGTATTTCTGCAACCGTGCCGGCGAAGTCTTCATGATGCCGCCGGAGATGTCCTCCGGCTGGGAACGGCCGAGCCCCGTTGAACATGAATAAGCCCCCTCCCCCCGTCGTCCCATTGGGGAAACAGTCCCTCCCTCCGCCCCATTGCAATCCCGTCATGCGAGTGAAATCATCACTCTTTTCCTTTATAAGGTATCCGCGTCATCTGGACATCCACCACCGGAAACAGGGATGTCGCATTGCAATTAAATCGTCCGCTCTGACCATTCCCGTAAAAACTTCCGAACAAACTTTTGACTTTGCACAACAGAATGAGCAAAACCGATATGACAGGTTCGAAGCCCGACATCAATGAACGTCTTTCTTTGCCCACCGATCTCCACACGCAGCCGTTGATGCAGGATAGTCTGCTAATCTCCGGTTCCCTCCAGCAGCCAGCGCGCGAAGGAACCTGGAACGGTCTAATGATTCCGGGACTGCGCCGGCGCATGGCTCTGGCCTTGCACAGCCTCTTTGTCAGTTCGCCCACCTGGTCGGAGACCCTGACGGATATACCGGATCAGGGCCAATTCCTGCTGTGGGAGGAAACAGATGGCCACGGCATTCTTGTGCCCGTCCTTGACGGTGATTTCCGCGCCTGCATGTGCGGATCCGAAAATGGGCTCGCTTTGAAAGCCTCGTGCGGACCGTCCGGCACCCCCAGTTCGGAGGTCGCATTGGCCGTTGCCGCATTCGGCGAGGATCCTTACGAAACCATCAAACGCGGCATGAGCGCCGCCATCCAGTGGATGGGACGGGGCAAGGAGAGAGCCCAGAAACAAGTGCCCGAGTGGGTGGAACTGTTCGGCTGGAACACCTGGGACGCATTTTACAGCGATCTGAACGAAGAAAAGATGCTGAAGGGACTGGAAACGTTCCAGGAAGGCGGCATCGTCCCCGGCCAGATGGTGATTGACGAGGGCTGGCAGGACTATGATGATGACGATTATCTTACTGGTTACGGGGTCAAAGAAAACGCCTTCACCGACGACTCCCTCCGGCCTTTTGTTCAGAAGGCCAAGAACGAATACGGCGTCGAACTGGTCGGGTGCTGGCACACGCTTTTTGGAGAGTTGCGCGGTATCGACCCGGAAGAACCAGAGTTTGCCGACCTGAATCCCCGACTCGTCGTCGAGAGCGGGACCGAGGATGACACCTTTGGAGTACCGGAGATGAACCGGGTTCCAGATTTCTTCGAAACCTACCACAGCCGCCTGGAAGAGCAGTCCGTGGATTTCGTCAAGGTGGATTTCCAGGGGGCCCTATATCGGATGACCTGGGACGAGTGCGGACGAGCTGAGGCCGCGCGCAGGTGGCAGAATGCACTGCAGAACTCGGTTGAGAAACATTTTGATGGCCAAATGCTCAACTGCATGTGCCTGACTTCCGATCAGACCTACCACACGCACACCTCAAATGTCACTCGCGCCTCCGATGATTTTTTCCCGGACAGACCGGAAACTCATCCGGACCACCTGCGGCAGTGCGCCTACAACTCCCTCTGGCTGGAGGCCTGCACCCTGCCGGATTGGGACATGTTCCACAGTCAGCACCCGTGGGGACGCTATCACGCCCTCGCCCGCGCCGTTTCAGGAGGACCGGTCTATGTCAGTGATAAACCGGGGGAGCATGATTTCCCGCTTTTACAACAGCTCGTGGCCGCCGACAACAAAATTCTGCGCGCGGACGATCCCGCTCTCCCCACACGCGACATTCTCTTTCGGGATCCCGAAAGCACGGACCGCTTGCTCAAAGTCTTCAGCCGCAACGGAACCATTGGCCTGCTCGGCGTATTCCACCCCCAGACACTGAAGGACGGTTCCACAATCGAGGAAGCGGTGGAGGCATCTCTCGTGGAAACTGTCGATGGTGACCGTTTCGCCGTCCATTCCGCAACCAGAGGTTTCATCGGAGTCCGGCAGATGGATGAAGGGATCGACGTGTCTCTGGCGCCCGGTGAAGCCGATGTGCTGGTTTTCAGTCCGGTCAACGAGGGATTTGCGCCGGTTGGTCTCGTGGACAAACTGAATCCCGCTGCCGGGGTACTTTCCCGAGAGGATGGCGAGAATACGGTGCAACTCGAGATCCGCGGCGGAGGTCGCTTTGGAGCAGCGATCGAGAGGGACGTTGAGACCGTAAAGCTGAATGGGGAAACAGTGGATTGCACGCAAGAAGGACCCTTTGCGACGATTCCGACCGGTGAACGACCGCGCTGCACTCTTTCATTTGCCTTCACGGAGTGAGGCGACTTACTGTAGTCATAATTCCCCCAGAGCCAGCGTCTCATCCCGGTCTGTTCGATAAACGGCATCCCCTTCCTGCACGATCCCACGAATGCTGGCCGCCGTTTTGGGGCCGATCCCCGAGACCTCCTCAAGCTCCTCCTGGCCGGCGGCGATGATTGTTTGGATCGAGCCAAACGTCTCAAGCAATTTTTCCGCACGGTCAGGTCCCACGCCGGGGAATCC
This sequence comes from uncultured candidatus Brocadiaceae bacterium, assembly GCA_964644705.1. Taxonomy (GTDB): domain Bacteria; phylum Planctomycetota; class Brocadiia; order SM23-32; family SM23-32; genus CAZXYF01. Next base: position 17,861 of record CAZXYF010000044.1, read on the forward strand.
CTGCAAAATGTAGAGCTGTCGTTTTCGTCGTCCCTTCGGACGATATCCATGCCGGTAGATTCCTCCGGAAACGACCCTGCCTATCTGACGTCCCGCATACACCAGTAAACGTGCCGTTTCTCGAACGTCCACGCTGCGCAGAATTGCAATACCCATCAGGACGGTGCCCGTAATCAGTGCACCCTGTATCGCCTCGCGACCGACCGACACGTCCCGCAGATCAGCGCCCGTTCCTTCCAGGATCAGGCAACCCCGCCTTCCATCCCTGGCCAGTGTTCCCATCTGCTCGAAAAAGCGCCCATCCACGACGCTGCGGGCCAGATCGGGGAGAGATTTCCGTTCCACCACCAGTTTTTCGCCAACCTGATAGTCGCCCACTGACAGTCTGTTTACGGTAATTTCTGCGTCGTCAATCTCATCCAATGCCGCAAGAACCCCGGCCCCGCGTTCTCGATCATCCACCGATATTGTGACAGAGGACATTTGCCTTCTCCCTCTATATTCACTCGACACCGTCCTAATGGGACAAGCACGGTCCCAACCCCACTATCGTATAAAGATCCTGAATGTCACACCACCCCAAAAAGAAGCTGATCCATATTATCAGCCGTTATCGCCATGCACGACTGCTGAACAACCTTCGCCCATACCTCGTGCGCGATGTCAACAGCTACGAAACAAATAGACCTTTTCACAATCTCTGAACACCGGACGGACGTTCCACAAGTCAAGGACGGACGGTTTATCCTCGGCATTCTTTTCCATCAGTGCGTGTAATCCAGGATCAAGACTTCATCCCCGACGGTTTTCTCCACAGCGCGTTTTATGCTCTCGAAATTGGGGCACGCGTAGTCGATGGGGTTCCCTTTTTTCATACAGGACCCGAAGGCTATAACCTCGGCTCCTCTTTCGACCATTATTTTGGCACGACCTGCGGCTCTTTTACCGGGACATCCCCCGCAACTGACAAAGCCAACGATCTCCGCAGGGCCAATCTCCTCAAAAGCACATTTACCCTCTGAAGCAACCCTGAAATCGGTCGTTCCGGGGCATAAATCTTCAGTATGTTGACACCGTATGATTCCAACTTTTCTGCGTTCATCGTCTTTCATCTTTCTTTCCTTCCAGCTGAATGAAATAGATTCAATAGAATTCTCGGCAGGTCAACACATGGATCGTGCAGCCCGCCGGCAGCACAATTCTCAGAAAAAACGGTCCTTCCATTTCAGGTAGTAAGCCCACCGATTGTCTCGTTCACCGTCTTCCTCTCCGGCAGCTTCCTCGACTCCTTGCATTTCCAGTAATTGAGCGCAGTCTCCGCTTCCCTTCAGGCAGCGGTAAGCCGCACGGGCAATTTTGAACCGATCCGCCGTCTTGGAACCCTGATCGTTATTGTCGGGGTGAAGCTCTTTCGCGCGCCGGCGCCAGGCATGTTTCAGTTCTTCAGCGGAAACAGTTGCCTCCACGCCGAGTATCTGGCGGGCCAACTGCTCACCCCTTATTTGTTTTCGTAATCGCGACAGATTCATGTTCCAATTCTCCCACAATTTTCACTGACAATTCGCATCAGATTCCTACGCGGGCGTATCAGCGTCAGCTGTGGTGCTACCCAGACTGCCACGCCCGCGTTCAGGCCGCCTGGGGCAAAAGAAAAAGCCCTCCAGCCGTGCGAGGCTGAAGAGCTTGGCGTCCGTACATACACTAAACGGACCCGACCCCAACCTCCTCGCAACCGGGGCACACCCGGGGCGGAAGAGCTAATCTACTACTACCACAATCTGGGTCGGTATCCGTTTCATAATCGTAAAGATTATATACCTACCCTCACGCAGGGTCAAGCAGCCTAACAGCACGAGAACCACAGCGCTGCGTCTTCACTATCATATTTTCAGTATAGAATGCTATACCTCCATGACAATACAAGAAGCCAATCGGCACTATCAGCCATGATCGACATGCGCGCCTGCTCAAAAACCTTAGCACATACCTCGTACGCGATGTTAATCTTCCCTCCGAGTAGTTCTTCTCGAAGCTGCCGCATCCCAACC
>CAZXYF010000045.1:0-19732 GCA_964644705.1 uncultured candidatus Brocadiaceae bacterium
ACAAGCCCGGCAAGTAGGGCATCACAAAACGCACGTGGTTCACCGAATACTTACCTAAGTGTTTGCAATCCCAGCCGGCCCGTATAGAATACCACCAACTGGGAAATGGATCTGCGGTTATTAGACGATGGAGTTTATAGTGCGTAGATTATCAGTGAAATACGTGTTGGCCATGGCTGTTCTGGTGGCGATGATCCTGGGGACGGCTGTGCCGGCCGACGGGACCAGCAAAAAGACGGATGGGGTACAGGAATCGGGGGCGAAGACTACCCGGGGAGAAAAGGCAACCGTGGAGACAGCCTACAGGCTGATGAAAAAAGGGCAAAAGCGGTTGAGTGAACTCAAGGATTATACCACTATATTTCATAAACAGGAGTACGTTGATGAAGAGTTGTTGCCCGAGGAGGTCATCAGGATGAAGGTGCGGCTCAAGCCCCGAAGAATTTACATGAAATGGATTGGCGAGGTTAATAAAGGGCAGGAGTTACTCTGGGGCAAAGGCTGGAACGACGGTCAAATACGGGTCCATCCGAGTGGATGGCTCGGTCTGGTGACTACCAATGTCGATCCCGAGGGTTCGACAGCAATGGAGGATAATCGACACAGCGTGGCCGATGCCGGTTTTGGCAATACCATCAATCTTCTTGTGCGAGACCTCGAGGTGGCCCGCGAGCATCCCGAATACGTTCGAATAATTGAGGATCTGGGCGAGAAAAAGATTTACGGGCAGAAAGCTGCAGGCTTTGATGCGAAGCTGCGCAAAGGTGAATACGGTAAATTTTACGCTTTTCGTGCCCGTGTCTGGATTCATAAAAAGCTGAAGCTGCCGGTGCGGGTCCAGATCTGGGATGAAGAGGATGGCAAGGTGCGGTTGGTGGAGAACTACGGGTACGAGGAAATAAAGACGGATGTCGGCCTGACAGATAAAGATTTCGATCCGGATAATCCAGAATATGATTTTTAACGGTGTATTCGAAGGGTGAGAACCACAAATCAACGCGAATAAACGACAATAAAATCACAGAGTTGGAGACAAGACACGTTTTTCCACGGTGGGGATCCCGCACGTAAGGTTTCGGTGAACCACGTGCGTTTTGTGATGCCCTACTTGCCGGGCTTGTCCCGGTAGGGGCGTACCTGTGCACTACAGCAGGCGTAACACCCCAGGCCCTATCGCGTTGTTTGCGCATCTTCGGGTAGTGCAAAAGTACGCCTCAACCGGGACAAGCCCGGCAGCAGGCCCATCTGGAATAACGTGGTTCATTGAATACTTACTCCCGCACTATGCGTTATCAGTCCCAAGAACCTACCAGAGTTGTTTTTACAGATGCCGGCATCGATGATGCCCTGGCTCTGATCTTTGTCGGTGGAATGGTTCCCGGCGGAGCGGATTATGTGGTTTGTAACGGGGGTAACGTCCAGGCTGATCTTGTGGCCAATAACTGCGCGTTTCTTAAAAAGATGTTTGGTTGGGAATCACGTCTTCACCTCGGGTCAAACGCTTCCTTCCAATCAGAGTGCGATGCTGCAGAGGTGCACGGGCCGTGCGGTCTGGCCGAGCGTCGTCCGCGGGAGGTGGATTTGCCGTCGTTCCGGACGTTACGCCGCACACTGGCGGATGACTCCGGGCCCCTGGACGTCCTGGTGCTCGGCCCCTGCACCGATGTTCCCGAGCTGCTGTCGTGGCCGGGCGTGGGCAAGCGGATCCGGGAGATGACCGTGATGGGCGGAGCCTTTGAAACCGCCGGCAATGTCACCCCGTTCGCGGAGTTCAACGTGTACATGGATCCGGAAGCGGCGCAGGCCGTGATGGGCAGTGATTGCGAGTCTTTGTGGGTGCCACTGGATGCGACGCAGGCGCACCTGTATTCTCAAGACGAGGTGCTGTCGGAGGTGGGGTCTGGAGAGCGGGGGACATTGATACAGGAACTGTATGATTATTGCGCCGCGGTCCATCGCCGACTGGGGATAGGCGATGGGATTTTCATGCACGATGTGCTGGCGGCCGCTGTCTGGCTGGATCTTGTTGAGACAAGCGAGCATCGGATTTACGTCAGTGAGGTCATCCCGACGGAAGAACAGCAAGGTCGGATTCTCCACGCACCCGAAAACCACGGGGACCAGACGGCTTGCTACGTGAGCCGTCTGGACCACCAGCAATTTCTGCGTCGGTGGCAGGAGGTTTGCCGTGGAGTAAGCGGAGATCCGAAGATGTCTCCGAAATGAATTCAGCGCGGAACCCCAGCAGTCGCTGGACCTTGCGGCGCGTGAACCTGTGAATGAGGTCGTTTAAGCGGAGTTTCTTGATTATATGGTCCTGCAGAAATGTTCTAAGATTCTGCAATCGAGAACATACCCGGGATTGGATGGAACAAAATGGGAACTATCGGGTCTAATACAATAAAGCGCACTGGTGAAATGGGCGGGCTCTTACGGGACGTTTGCAGAACAGTGTCGTGCTGCGAGGTAAATCAATGAATCCGACCTGAGGGCTCTAAGTTTCTGATCGTCCCTGTTTTATTCAGATATTATGGGCGGCCGGGCAACGGATCACCGAAATCTTGACAGCAGTGCTTGACTAAAGTAGCATTCTGGTGATGAGGGAATCAGGAAGAAAGAGTGTTTTCGTCGAAATGCGAGATTGAATTCCAGATGAGGGGATAAATGAATATCCACCGACTGAGTTATGGACGAGGATGGAAATCATTGGTGATGGTGTTTCTTCTGGGCCTTACGGTCGCATTGAGCACGAGTGCACAAGAGATTGCGACGCCCAGTCCGTCGGATAAAAACGGGGATCCTAAAAAAAGGAAGGGCAAAAAAGAAGTTCTGATGAAGGCGGACTTCGGAACCTGGAAAGACTCACTGGGTTTCGAATGGGAGATTCGGGACGAAGGATACGTCAGCGATGGGAGCAATGATGCTTTTGACGGGGGGCTTCGGCTGAGTGTCAACGGACACAATTTTGATCCGGATGAAAAGTGCTGGATGACCACGGACGAGAAGGAATACGTTCTCATCGACACCTATCGGTCCATCAAGATCACCCGTCGGGTGCGTTTGTTGTCTGATCGTGGTGCAGTTCGCTACCTGGAAATTTTCGAAAATACGGGGGAAAAAAGTCAGAATGTGAAAGCGAAGGTCTATACCCGCTTGGGTTCAACCTGTAAAACGGCCTACACAAACGAAGGTCGCCCCTTCAAAAAAGGCGGGCAGATGAAGAAGGATGAAGTGGGGTTTGTCTGCATATCCCGGGGGGGAAGTCGCCCCAGTGTGATGTTCCTTGTGGGGGAATCCGACACAGACGTAACTTCCCGGATACAGATCAAGGGCCGACGGTATGTCAATGTTTTTTACAACTTCTCGCTGGAGTCGGGTCAAAAATTGGCCCTGTTGCATCTGGTGGGCCAGCGAAGGGGAGTGAATACGGCGCAACCGAGCGGGTTATTTAAACCGTTTTACCGCCGCCACCCTCGGAAAGTCCAGATTCCCCGCGGGGTGCGCAAACATGTGGCCAACTTCGAGGGTCAGGGGGGATTAATCGAGTTGCCCCCGGGGAAGCAAATTCTGCAGCCGATGTGGGATATGCTCGACGTCAGGAATGCCAGCAGGGGACAACGTGATGTTCTGGTGCTCGCAGACGACAGGTCGATGGAAGGAAAGCTGAAGTGCGAAGGGATGAGCGTAAAGACTCGTTTTGGCCGCGAAAAAGTCCCCTTCAGCAACCTTGCCGCGCTTGTGGGTGACCTTCCCCATTCGCGTAACAACATCATTTACCTCAGGAATGGCGAAATCCTGACCGGCAAGGTTGAGGTCAGTGACATGGTTTTTGAACTGGCCACCGGTGTAACGATGAAACTGAGTGCCGGAGATATCAACCTGCTGGTTCGGCCTCAGAGCGAGAAAGATGGTAAACCAGCGGAGAAGATCACTGGTTACCTGACCACACACGGCGGTGAGCGAATCGCGCTTGCCGGTGATAGTGAAGACTCATCGAAGGGCGTGACGGTCATTCAGGCAACGATCCCGTGGGGCAATCTCAAGCTTCCCCTCAATCAGATACACATGCTCACCTACCAACGACGGCCCCAGCCGTTTTGTCGACTTGTATTGCGGGATGGCAGCGTTTTCCCGGCCATACTGACCGGAGAGAAAGTCAGGTTCCGAACCATCCGTTTCGGTGAGATTCAACTTCCGCCACCCGCCATTGCCCGGCTTGTGTGTGCAAGTGGATTGAAGGAGGTGGATTCCGAAAAGGCAGCGCCGACTGATCCTCGGGCCGGATATGCCGTGATGCAAGGGGATAATTTGATTGTCGGTGAGATGTCACGAAAGAAACTCAATCTGACAACCAGCAACGGAACGACAGTGATAAATCCTGATGATATCTATCTTATGGAAAAGATTCAGTCCGAAGCGGATAGATCATCGTTTGCCCGTTTCTCCATTGACCTGTCGGACGGAAGCCGGATATCAGGGATGGTCAAAGAAGAGGTGCTATCACTGACGTCAGGAAAAAGAAAATTGCAGATACCGGTGGGACGACTCCAGATGTTTTGCCAGCCAAAAGCCAAGCCTGAGGGGACAATCCAATGGTAAGAAGCAACTTGTCCAGAGACTTTTTTGCAGATATGGTCCTACATTCCACGTCATTTTTCCCTCGCAGCTTTCTGATGGTTGGCCTGCTGGTCTGGCTTCTGTTTTTGGGAACTGCTCGCCTCTGTCCGGGGCGGTCTGTCAGGAGGAGCATTCCACAGCTCGGGCAAAGTGGGCGACCGGGGAATTTCGGGCGAAAAACAGATGCCCGTGGATATCAATGGGATGTTGACAGCCGGGGTCGTGTGGGGGACGGGTCCAACGATGCATTCGACTATGCTTGCACCCTGAAAGTGAATGGGCAAACTTTCCATTGTCGTTCTCCCCGTGTTTCGTCGAACGGGAAGGTGTCGATATTGACCGACTCCTGCGGGAACATTCAGGTGACACGCCGGATTTACCTTGATGTGAAAGATGCCACACTTCGCTACGTGGATATTTTTCATAATCCGACATCTCGGCCAGTTAAAGCCAACGTTGTGATCTCTACCCGCGTCGGTTCCACAGCCGGGGCGTTCTGGAGCGATACGGGACGGGCGAATCCCAATGGTTTGAAGAAGAAAGAGTGGGGTTTCATGGCGTGGCAACAGTCCCATTCGCGGCCCTCGGTTTTGTTCCTTCTGCGACACGGGCGCCGTGCGAAGGCCCCTGGTGTCCAAATAAAAAGCCGACGATATGTTAATATCCGACTGAATCGTCAGATCAAACCGGGGAAAACTGTTGCTCTGACCCACGGTCTAGCGCAGCGCCGACTGAATTCCCGGCCCACGACAAAAAAAGTGAAGCAGTTGTTCAAACCGTTCAAATCACGAGACTGGCTCGATGGTGTTCCCCGTAAGGTGCGTCGGCGCATTATTAATGCCGGCGGTATGGGTTTTGCCGGAATGCCGGGGGAAGATTTGAAAAGTCGTCTTGCTGATCTCGGTGTTCGACGGGGCAATTCGGACATGCTTGCGCTTGGCAGGCGCACTCGGGTGGCGGGGAAGTTGAGGGGCGCTGACATCGGTATTGAAACCGCGTATGGCGCGATTTCCTATCCCACTTCTGAGGTGGCGGCTATTGTGGGGCAGGCGGCGCAGCATATCCGCCCGCAGCTCTGGCTCCGGAATGGCCAGATGCTGACCGGGAAATTGAAGTTTGAGAATTTACGCTTTGACTCGCGCGCGGGTCCGCCGATTTCACTGCGGCCCGGTGGAGTGGATCGCATCGTGCTCCAGGAGAGCGAGAAAGATGGGAAGCCCGGGCCGGACGTGTTGCTCTTTCTGGAAACTGTTCGCGGTGATCGTGTTGCGCTGACGGGTGGTTCGGGACTGGAGATGTCTTTCATCACGCCGTGGGGAGTGCGCCGTATATCGGCGGGCGAGATGAGATGGATGAAACGCGTTCGCGAGGATCTTCCCGGTTATGTTGTGGGCTTCCGGCCGAAAGGACGGGTGTTCGGATTCCTGCGCGAAAACGAACTGACATTCCAGACTCTGGATTTTGGCAGACAAACGTTTCAGGCGGCCCGGATCCGTGGCATATATTCTGCGTCCCCGGAGAAGGAGCAGGCCAGCGTACAGGAGATCGCCAGGCCAATAATACAGCTTATCGGTGACAACGTACTCGTCGGTCAGTTTGACACAACTCAGCTGCACTTTGTTTCCAACGGAGAAATTATCACGGTCAATACCGAGCGGGTGCGCAGACTGGTACATCTGACGGACGATTCCGATCAGGCATTTTCCACCGAGGCGGTTTTCGAGGCGGAGTTGTGGGATGGAGGCGTTGTGGAGGGAAGTCTGCAGGAACGGGTTGTCGGCGTGCGGACGGGTGATTGGGAAGCGCGGGTGCCGGTACGGGAGATTCAGGAAGTGAAATGCCCTCTTCCGAGGGTGTCGGAAGATCTTCGGAAAGAGATCGCCGGCCTCATCCGTCAGCTGGGCAACTCGTCCTGGGAAAAACGTCGATCGGCCACCGCAGATCTGAAAGATATCGGCTCCCTGGCTCTTCCGCAGCTCAAGGAAGCCGTCCGCCAGTCCGATGATGCGGAAGTTCGTCGGCGGGCTGAGAAAATACTCAAGACTATGGATCAGCCATGAATAAGAACAACGCCACATCACTGTCCAGGGTTGCCAGGCAGGTGCAGAGACGGCTTATCGTGCAGCGTTGGTTTCATGCTCTCCAAGCCACCTCACTCACCCTCTTTACTGCCGCCGTTGGTGGAATGGTTATGTGTCGGCTTACCGGTTTCTGGCAGCCTGGCATCCCAACAGCGGGCGCTGTCGTTGGTGTGTGGCTGGTTGCCACAGTGCTCTGGGCCGTTCTGGGGCGTCCGTCCCCGGTGGAGGCGATGGCCATCTGGGACCAGCGGGCGAACACTGATGAGATGTTTCTGTCGGGCTATTGTTTCGAACGTCATCTGCAGGAAGATGTTTCGCGGGTAGAGGGGGATCGGACGGCGGACGGGGAGGCGCTGCACCTGGAGCGGACCTACAGAACGTTGCGGGAGGAGATGGACCATGTTCCGAAATACTTTTCGCTTCGTCCTCCCGTCTCTGCTCTGGTCATGCCCGTCGTGTTTCTGGCGTTGGCTGCCACCGGTTTGTTTTTGCCGCCGGTCTCCCCGGATGACCTTCCCGTCGACAGACAGGCGCGAGAAAGCGCCGAGGAAGTTGGCCGTGATCTGGAGGAGGCAGCCGAACAACTGGAGGATAACGAAGCGTTGACGAAAGAAGAACAGAAAAAGATGAAGCAGTTGAAGGAATCGCTGACAAAAACGGCAAAGGAACTGGAGAACGTGGAAGAGGAAACGCCGCGGGATGTGCTGAAGAAACTGGAGCAGCAGGCCCGAAAAGCTGAAAAGTTGGCCAAATCCCTCGGAGCGAAAGCGGCCTCCGAACTGTCCTCGGCTATGCTGACCGAACTGGGGCGACACGCCGATACCGCCGAGCTTGCATCAGCTCTCCGGGCCAGGGACCTGCCGGAAATAGCAAAGCAGGCGAAGAAGATGGCAAAGAAACTGAAAAGCAAGAAACTTTCACTCCAGCAAACCCAGCGCATAAAACGAGCGTTGCAGCAGTCCACAAAAAAAGCCACAAAAGCGGATAAGCAGACGCTTGCCGGCAAACATATTTCCGGCGCTGCCCGACAGATGAAACGCGGTAGCCGGAAAGGCGCCGCCAAAAAGTTCTCCCGCATGTCGAAAAAATTCCGTCAACTGCAGAGGAGACGAGCGGGTCAGAAGCGCGTGCAGCGTCTGGCAAAACGGCTGCGCGGAGCAGGACACCGGATATTTGGGAAGAAGTCCGGGGGCGTTCGTCGTCTGGCGAAAAAATCAGGGTCAGGATCGGGTCGCTCGGGAAAGAAACGGCGAATCCTGCGGCGTTTGATGCCACGTAAAGGCGGCGGCCGTATGGGAAAAGGAAACACGAAGACCTTCGCCCGTGCTCCCCGCAGCTCCCGCCCGAAAGGTGCCGGACGAGCACCGATCCCCGGCACGGGTGCTTCCCGTTCCGGACGCAAGCCGTCTGGTGGTGGCCACAATCCCGGATCAGGGACGGGGAAAAAACCCGGGTCTGGCATGGGCGGGGCGCGTGGAGGGAAAAAGCCCGGCAGTAAGTCTGGAGCGGGCAGAGGTAAAAGTCCGATCCCCGGTAGCAAACCGGGATCGCAGGGTGCGCCGGGCGGAAGCAGCGGAGGGAAAAAAGGCGGCGGCCAGCAGGCTGGCACCGGCACCGCGCCCTACACCCCGAAAAAAACCAGTCCGCATAAGGCCAGTCGGACGGATGCCGTGGCCCCTGCCGCCAGTGGCAGTGGCGAGTCGTCGGTGCGAGCCCGGGCGGGTTCGCCCCACAGCGAGGAGACGGCGCGGAAGACCAGCGAAGTTGTGTTGCAGAAAGTTCGTTCCCAGGAGGCTGCCATCGCGGAGGAACCAATCCCGCTGACCCGCCGCGAACAGGTGCTCCGCTACTTCTCGGCCCTCAGGAGAGAGCTGAAAAATGACAAATAATGCCGATCCCGAATTGGTCGACCAGATGGGGGAGTTCAGCACCCGTTTCGACCACCTTATGGATGAAATTCAGCGCGCTATCGTGGGCTACCACGATCTTATCAGCGATGCACTGGTGGCTCTGTTCAGCCAGGGACATGTTCTGCTGGAGGGAGCTCCCGGTCTTGGCAAGACATATCTGGTGCGCACCATCGCGCGCTGCCTCGGGTTGAGCTTCGGACGCATTCAGTGCACGCCCGACCTGATGCCATCGGACATCCTCGGGACCCACGTGGTCAGCGAGGATGAGAGCGGGCGGCGTGTGTTCCGGTTTGAAAAGGGACCTGTCTTCCGGAACGTCCTGCTGGTTGATGAGATTAACCGGGCCACCCCAAAAACTCAGGCGGCATTGTTGGAAGTAATGCAGGAAAAACGGGTTACGGCAGGGGGAGAATGCTTCGAGCTGCCGGAGCCCTTTTTCGTGCTGGCCACTCAAAACCCAATCGAAATGGAAGGAACGTATCCGCTTCCTGAGGCCCAGCTCGACCGCTTTTTCTTCAAACTCAGTGTCCCTTATCCCGGGCATGAGGAACTGGTGGAGATTTCCCGGCGAACAACCGGATTTGAGGAACCCGACCTCGACGTCGTGATGAACGGGCCGGAACTGATTGATTTTCAGGAGATGCTCACGCATGTTCCTGTCGCCGACCCCCTCACTTCCTACGCGGCGGCTATTATCCTGGCGACTCATCCAGAAGCGGACCATGATTTGCCCTCCATACCCAGATACATGGCGTACGGTGCCAGTCCGCGTGGCTTGCAGGCCCTGATCCGGGGTGCCCGTGCGCATTGCGTTCTTTCCGGTCGAACAGCCGTTTCCGTCGAAGACATACACCGGGTCTGCCGCCAGGCACTCCGGCACAGGCTCATCCTCAACTTTGAGGGAGAGGCGGAGTCCGTCGATGTCGATGACTTGATCGATCAGATTGTTGAAAGTGTACCTACGCCCGCCGGGGAACCGGTATGATTGCACGTTCTCGATCCATTTTTATCTGTGTTCTCATGCTCGTGCTGAGCGCGGGCATGGCTCATGCTGCGTCCGATGGAGAGAGGGGGGCTCCGGGCGAAGAAGACAAATCGCTGGTGAAAAAATCCCTTCCGTTCCGAAAGGCCCTGCACCGTGCGCCAACGATGGGGCCGCCCTTTGAGCGATTGTACGACCTTTATGCGGGTGTCGACCGGGTGGATGAATTGGTGGCAATGTATGCAAGCCACCTTAACAGTTACCCCGAGGATGTGAATGCACGCATCGTCTGGCTCCGTCTGCTGGTGAGAAGTGGCCATTCGTCGGCGTTAGAGGAAATACAGAGCGCCGTCAAAAAGCATTCTGACCGTCCATACCTCCACTACCTTGAGTATCATGTGCGTCATAAAAACCACGATCCCCGGGCAGTCAACGCTCTCAACCGGGCGATTGAAAGGGCGGAGCGACCGAGCCGGCGCAGAAACTGGATTGATGTCATGCTGAAGGAAGCCTCCTCGATGGGGCGCCGCGATCTGGTGGAACAACATCTGCAAAATTTATCTGAGATGTCGGCCGGCGATCCCGGTCAGATGCTCAGAACTGCGCGGCGAATGATCGACCACGACTTTCCGGCTATGGCGCTGAAAAAACTTGAACAGGCGGAGGGGGAGGGGCCGTCACCGGAAACATCGGTGGAAATTCAGATGGCCGCGGCCACCGCTGAGGTTGCCCTTGACAGATCTCAAAAAGCCGCCCGTCGGCTTGATGCCCTGCTGGATAAACTGACTCCCGACTACTGGCGTCGTCCAGAGATCTGGCGCCGTCGCATCGCTCTTATCGAGGACAAGAAACAACGTGAAGCGATGTGCGCGCAATTACGAAAACGATTGGAAAACAACCCGCAGGACGAAGCAGCGGCCCTGGATCTGGCCGAACTTCTGGAGGCGATGGATCGGCGACGCAATGCACTGGACGTGCTGTTGAAAGCGGGTAAACGTATGCCGAGGTCCAGCAAAATCGAGAAAGAAACTCTCGCTCTTTTCAGCCGATTGCAGGACGAACGTGGTCGGCGGAGGTATCTCAAGCGCCGGCTCAACGCTCACCCCGGGCGCAACAGGCTCCGGCTCAAATACGTGAAAACGCTGTACCTTATCGGCCAGTCAACCCAGGCTGCCGATCAACTCAACGAGCTGCTGTCTCGTCTCGAACGGAAACAACATGTGGATGTTCTTCTGGGTCTTGCGCGTTATCTGCGGCGCTCACTTCTGACCGGGGAGGCGGTGAAGGTGTACGAACGGCTGTTGAAATTGACTCCTGAACGACTCGATGTGCGCCAGGAGCTGGCCGAAGCATACATAGCGCAGGGGTCCCGCCAGAAAGCCCGGCGGTTGCTCCGGCGAAAGACCGCTGAGCGCGCGCGTATCGAGAACTTTCTGGATGTTGTGCGATTCATGATTTCGCAGGGAATGTACCGGGATGCACGAGCGCTTCTGAAAAAGCGAATGAAGAAGGCCCCTGCAAACCTGGAGCTTCGTATCCTTCTGCTTTCCATCCACCGAAAACTGAACGTCCCCGATGAGGGACGGGCACTGGTGCAGACGGCGCGCGATCTTGCTGACACGCCCCCGAGATATCGCAGCTGGCTGGAGGCATCGGCGCAGTTTTACGAAACCATTAATCAGGTACAATCCTTTTTTGGTTCTGAACAGGCACGATTGCGCAGTGATCTTGAAAAAGACGGCCAAAAATCAGTTGAATTGATTTTAATCTACGCGGATGTGGCGAAACGTAATGAGATGCGCTCCTATGCCCTTCCTCTGCTACAGGTCGCGTTGCGGAATACGACAAAGGAAGATCTCAGGGTCAGAGTGCGTCAAGCGCTGGTGAAAGGCCTGGAAACGGATCTGTTCGGTAAACGCGGTCAGATTCAGGATCCGGATCGAGCGCGGCGTTTGAAACACCATCTTGGGAAACTCGCGGAGGAAGATCCGGAATATCAAGCTGCATGCGCCGCCCGACGAGCTTTGCTGGAACTCAGGTCGGGCAAAAGTAAGGAGGCGAGTAAACTTCTGGCTGAGATCGATTATTCCAGGCTGGAAAGCGCCGATTTGTTGCGCCGACTTGCAGCGAATTTCGGCCCAAATCTGAGTGACTCGGCGAGGCTTGAGATTGCTCGGCGGCTAACGGAAGTGGCTCCATCCAACACGACCTACTGGGAACATTATCTGGCCAGCCTTGTGGTTACCGGGAGCGAGGGCCGCCTGCGGGCAACTCTGGGGCGTCTCCGCGCCGGCGTGAAGAAATTGTCGCTTTCGAAAAAGACACGGGCGCTTGTTCGGAAGCATATCATCGATTCCTACTGGCGGTCGGTGGCGCGACGACTGGCCGGAGGCTCGGAAGCCGAACTCGCCGATGCCCTTGCGTTCACAAACGAACTGGACCGTGAGGTGCACGGAGCTCAGGAGCAACTGTGGGTGGCGTGGACGAGGGCATATCTGCTCAACCAGTTAGGCCGGGAGGAGGCGAGGGTGGAGGCTGTCCGGGAGCTTGAACGGATCGTGTCGCAACAGACAAAAGGAGAAACGGAAGAGGAAGCTCGTGACCTGTTTCTCACCTTCCCCGATGGCTTGACCGTCTCGCTCTCCCACGCCAAAAAACTGCTGAGCTCCGATGGGGGAGAACAAACGACGACGGAAACGACGCACTCAGGGCCGGGGCCAACTCCTCCCTTCCGAGTTCGATGGGTGTTCGAGACGAATCAACTGCACCCCATTCTCGATACGTGTCCGGTTGATGATGATCGTCTTGTGGTATTGGACATGGCGGGCGGCATGTATTGCCTGTCACAGGATAGCGGGAAGCTGATCTGGCAGCGCGATATCGAGTTTGACGACAGAGCACGCTTATCGGGTACACCGAACCACAATCCCCGACGAAGGCGTTCTTCTGCTGCGGTGCCGACGCCCCGGATGCTGGTGGGAGAAGATGGACGAATTGTCTTCAGCGATCAGGGCCACATGATGTGTTTGTCGTCGGAGGATGGCCATGTTCTATGGCGGGCGGATGTGGCCGGGCCCACCGCATCCAACATCAGCACGGCATCCGGTAGCGTGCCGACGCCCATCTTTTTCCACGATGATGTTGTTCTGGCATATGATCCGGCGAGCGGTTTCGTTTCGGCGATTGACCGCACCACCGGTAAACTCCGGTGGGAATCTGCTCCGCCTGACAGAGGGGAAAAAGCAACAAAACATCGGTTATCAGTGCTCAACACGGGAGCGAGTTATTCAGACGGCCGACTTTTTGTTTACGGTGCCCGCACGGCGATTCTGGATGCTGAAACGGGCGAGACGATCTGGCATTTCGATCCGGAACGAGTGCGTAAGTTCCCCGTAAAACTCGAGTCGGAAAGCGAAGTGGCGAGGCGCAGCCGGCTATTGCCGGTCTCCTCTTCTGGTTCCCACGCTCAGGCGATACGAAGAGCCGTGCGTCAGCGCGCCATGCGGCTGCGAAGGACCTCTCGAGGATCTTATCGTCGCTCCCATGGCCAGCAGCCGCCACGTTATTACAATTATCATCAGCTGTCCACATCGCAGAGGCAGCAGATTCTCCGCAGAATACACATGCAGAGCGGGCGCCGTGTCTCCAGCCACGGTCATCACCGACCGACTTCGACCGACAGGAGAACCGCCCCCGTCGCGCCCGCGATAGCATGGGCTTCGCCACATTCGCGTCGACGACTCGGCATGATACAGGATGGGCGACTTCTTTTATTCTCCGATAATCTGCTTTCGCTTCGTCTTGATATCCCGCTGGCGGCCGATAAGTTTTCGGCCCCGGGAACCATCATAGGGTCAATTGGGGAACGGATGTGTATGCTCTACAGGAACGATTTAGTGGTCCAGAATATTCGGACGGGAGAACGCACTAAATTCACGCTTGGGCCAGTGAGCAGAGGTACCAGTGCGCCTCGCAACATTCAGGCTGCCGTTTTTGGACCGTTTGTGTATGCGACGGGGCCGGGGGGAATCATGTGCTACAACATCGAGGGCGGGGAACGGGTGTTTCACGTCCCCTGGCCACCGGCAGCAGATGTTGATCCCGATAGGATTCCGCGGATGGGTCGGAATACCTGGCGGATGATGATTATACGTCGTCCAGGGCAGACCAGCGACAGAGACACCAGGGCACTGGTGCCCAATGCGCGGGTTTTTGACGGGCGGATTGTAACGACGACGACCCCCGGACGTCTTGTGCTGATGGATGAAGAGGGGGAGGCTCGGACTCATGAGTGAAAAAGCGGACAAGAACGAGCTGTTCGATCACGAGTTTCTCAGCAGACTTCGGAAGTTGTTTTTTCGTCTGCGCAAACGCAGAAAACTGCGCAAAAAAGGTTCTCAATCCACTCCTTCAGCCGGGACCAGTCGAGAATTTAAAGATCGACGCCCTTACGTTCCCGGAGATGATTTCCGGGCAATCGACTGGCGGCTGTATGCTCGACTCGGGGACCTGTTTATCCGGATATTCGAAGACGTGCAGGAGTTCCACGTCCACATCCTGTTGGACAACAGTAATTCGATGGCCCATCCCTACGATCGTAAACGCATCACAGGACTTCGTCTGGCCGTCGCTCTTGCCTATCTCGCTCTGATGAACGATCACCGTGTATCAATGTTCAGTTTCGGCGATGGCGTTCACCGGGAGATGCCGCCGCTGAAGGGACAGGGCCAGATCCACGCTGTGCTGGACAAGATGGCCGGTCTTGAATTTGAGGGAGTCACTGAACTTAATCGGAGCCTCTCCCGTTTCCGTCCGGCACGCGACCGCAGCGGCGTGGTGTTTCTGATTTCTGATCTTTTCGGACACGACCCCGAGGATGCCATCGAGGCTATACCTCAGGCCGGCTCATGGGGCGCTGAGACACACGTCATTCAGGTGTTGCATCCCGGGGAGCGTGAACCGGAACTGGAAGGTGAAGTGCAGCTGATCGATGTGGAGACACAGGAGGCCCGTCGGATGCGTTTCAATCGACGCGAGATACAGAGATATCGTGATGCTTTCGATCAGTTTACCGAAACGGTCGAGCGCGAATGCATGCGACGTCAGATTGATTTCGTTTCGTGGATGGTCGATGAACCGTTCGAAGAAATGTTGCTGGATTTGTTGTCCCGTGGAACGGCCCTGGCGGAACAGTAAAAGGTAGAAATAACAAAAAGAAATCGGGCCTCCGGACCAGGACATGCCCGGATAACCCGATAAAACCCATCATACGCGAGGAGTAACAGAAGCGAAGTAATGCGATTTTTAACACCGGCCAATATGATCTGGGCGACGCTGATCGTCGTCCCGGTGCTGCTTTACCTCTTTCGTCTCAAGCCAAAAACGGTGGAGGTCAGCACGCTGAATTTTTTCAAAACGCTGGCCCGTGCGCACCGTGAATCTCCGTGGTTACGTTGGCTGAAACACCTGCTCTCTTTTTTATTGACCGCCCTCGTTATCCTCGGTTTGACCGCCGCATTGATGCGACCCGTTCTGGCGCCACCGGCCGGGTCACTGAAAAACGTCGTGTTGCTGATTGACCGATCCGCATCGATGGGGGCAAGGGAGGAGGGAAGTGGGCCAACACTTCTGCAGGAAGGGCTTGACCGTTTACGGGACAGAGTGGATGGGCTTCCGCGGGGAGTGGGCGTTCTTGTGATCGCTTATGATCAGCGCCCGGAGATCATTCTGCCCCGGACCATGGACCGCCGCCGTCTGGCGCGCGCGCTGAACCATATCGAGTTTCGTCCTATCGAAGGGCGACCTCAACGAGCACTGCGTCTGGCACGTCGCCTGGCCGGCGTGAAAACGCCCGCGGCCGTCTGGCATCTCACCGATACGGCCTTTCAGGGCCGCGCTGCACCCGATGTGGAGGGCAGTGTTTCGGAGGAGGGAGGGAAATCGGTGGAGGTGAAGAATCTCACGCTTCGCCGGGATGGAGCGGTCAACGCCGGGATTACCGCTTTTGAGCTTCGACGATTGCCACTGGAACACAACCGATTTGAAGCGTTCGTGGGAATTCAGTGTACAGCGCCGGAGATGATCGAATCGGAGCTGGAGGTGCGCGTGGATGGACGCCTCCGGGATATCAGAAAGCTGGAGTTGAATCCGGGATCCGGTGAAAAGTTGTTGCTTCCGCTCCAGGCGGAAGCCGGGAAAATTCTGACACTCCACCTCTCCACCCCGGGAGATTCCCTCTCCGCCGATGATCGGCTGCACGCCCGAATTCCGAGCGTTCGGCCTATGCGCGTTCTGTGGGTTACCCCGGGGGAGC
Organism: uncultured candidatus Brocadiaceae bacterium; assembly: GCA_964644705.1. GTDB lineage: Bacteria > Planctomycetota > Brocadiia > SM23-32 > SM23-32 > CAZXYF01. Next base: position 15,904 of record CAZXYF010000045.1, read on the forward strand.
ATCCCTTTACCGAACTTGCACTCACGACGCTGGGGCAGAAGGATGAGGTGGAGATTTTTCGCGCCTCCCCTGAAGACTGGCCCACGGAACAAGCGGCTGATGTGGTGTTGTTTCAGGGATGGTTGCCCGGTGAAAAGGACGAGGGAAGCGATGCGCCGAGGCAAATTGAGGTCCCTCCCTCACTCCGAGAGGCCAGTTTTGTGGCGATCAATCCACCGCGCACCGTGGGTGGGCCCGAGTTTCCGTTCCGCTCTGTGCCGCTACAGGCGGGCGGACTGCCGGTGGAACGTGTTCGGAGCACGGACGACCGCCATGCACTTCTGTACGGAGTGGCAGCCGGGCGAATCGCACTCCGGCAGACCACTGCGCTGGAGTCCGCAGGCTCACTTCAACCCCTCTGGATAGGACCGACCGGGCCCCTGCTGCTGGCCGGTGAGTCCCACGGACGTCGGATAGTGGTCATGGGTTTTGAACCGGAGGCGTCCGGCACGCTGCCTCTCACTTTCTCCTTTCCCATCCTGATGGGTAATGTGGTGTACTGGTGCACAGCCCCCACTGACGTCGGCAACGCGGCGGATGTTCATGAAACCGGCCGAGTTGTATCGTTGGAAGGACGTTCCATCCTGTGGGAGGACCCCGGATCGACCGAGACGCAAAAAACCCGGGTGCCGCTGCCGCGGGACATGGGGGGGGATGGCTCGCAGCCGGTGGAACTTGACCGCGTCGGACTCTTTAGCACTGATGCTGGCGAGGAAGGTAGTGCGGTTTTACTTTCCCCCACCGAGACGAAGCTTGCTTCGGGGGCGGAGGATGCCCCGAAGGGAATGGACGTTGATCGGGTGCCCTCGTTGTTCGGTCTAAGTGGTGAACTGACGCGCTATTTGTTGTGGGCGGTTCTCCTCGTTCTGGTTGCTGAAAGTTGGCTCATGCATCGTTACTCGGTTTATTAATTTTCGGAGACGCCATGAACTGGTTTGCGCCGCTGCCATCTCTGTTGATTGTTGCCCCTCTGCTGGTGGTGCTGTGGTTTGTCCAGAGAAGATCTGTACATCCCATGTCGGAGCGAAGGCGACAGGCTCTCACGGCAGTTCGGATCGCGATGGTGGTCGTTCTCCTCGTTGCGCTGGCGGGTCCAGCCCTGCAACAGAGCAGTCAGCGCGAGGCGATAGTCTTTGCTCTGGACCATTCCCGCAGCCAGGGAGAAGAAACGCTCAATAAGGCCGCTGAGCGCGCCCGGAAATTGCTGGAACAATACCGTGCAAAACGAGGGAATGTTCCCGCCGGTTTTATCTCCGCCGGGCAGCACGCTCATCTTCTCCGTAAACCGGAACAGACTGGGTCAGAGGTGACTCCGAAGCCGGTTTTGATTGAGGATGACGGGGCGCAGACAAACCTGTCCCACGCACTGGAATTTGCCGCGGGACTGTTTCCACCGGGGGTTTCCCGGCGTGTGGTATTAATGACTGACGGGATGGAGACGCGAGGCGATCTGAAATCCGCTGCCCGTGAAGCCGCAGCCGCCGGTATCGTTGTGGATGCCGTTCCACTCGTCGGTCGCAAACGGCCTGACGTCCGAGTGGCGAATCTGGGGACGAGCCGTTCGCGCCTCCACGTTGGGGCAACGCTGAAGCTGGGAGCGGAAGTGGAGGCTTCGGTGAAAGGGGAGGGAAAGATCCGATTGTTCGAGAATGGCATTGAGGTCGAATCGCGCGAGCTGAAAGTTGAGGCAGGAGAGCATCGGACCGTTGAGTTCACACGGACACCGGAGGAAAAAAATTTCTACAACTATCGTGTGCGATTGGAGGGATTCGAGGAGAATTCCATTCCGGAGAACGATGAGGCAATGGCGCTGGTGGATGTGAGAGGACGTCCGCGTATTCTGTACGTCGAGGGACAGAAAACGGAAGCGCACTATCTTGCGGGGGCGATGCATGAGGAAGGATTGCGCATGGACGTGCGTCCTCCGGACGCCCTACCGGACCGGCCGCAGGATTTGTCCGGATACGATGCGGTGGTGCTTTCCGACGTGCCCGCGTATGATCTGAGTGAATCCCGCATGACGGCGATCCGGGACTATGTGGAGAAGCTCGGGGGCGGCTTTGTCATGATTGGTGGGAAGAAATCATTCGGTGTCGGTGGCTATTATCGCACGCCCATTGAGGAAATCTTGCCGGTGAAAATGATACCACCGGACATTGAGGAACGGGCTGCCCGGGCTCTGGCACTGGTGATTGACCGTTCCGGCTCGATGAAGGGGCATAAGGTTGAAATCTGCAAGAGCGCTGCGATTGCGACTCTGGATCTGCTGAAGAGTAGGGATTACATTACGGTGGTGTGTTTTGACAGCAGCGCCCGTTCGGTGGTTCCGCCCACCCGGATTACATCACCGGGAAGCATCAAGGCCCAGATATCCACCATCAACGCCGGTGGAGGAACCAACATTCATCCGGGCATGGCGACTGCCTGGCAGGGGATTCGCGGCGTTTCGGCCAAAATAAAACACATGATTGTTCTCACCGATGGTCAGACGCGGGGAGGCAATTACCAGGCTCTGGCCAGCAGTATCAACGCGGACGGTATCACCATATCGACGATTGCGGTCGGGCAAGGAGCCGACCGGGGTTTGTTGAGACGCATTGCCGGTGCGGGCGGGGGGAAATTTTATCAGACGGTAGATCCCTCCAACATACCCCGCATATTTACCCGGGATACCATGGTCCACACCAGCCGTCTCATCCGGGACGTAGCTTTTGTGCCAAAAAAGGTCGAGCAGCATCCAATGCTAGAGGGATGGCCCGTGCAGAAGGCCCCCAAATTGCTCGGATACGTGAAAACCGATCCCCGCGCCACATCGCAGGTTCCGCTGGTGACCAGTGCTGGTGATCCTCTTCTGGCACACTGGCGATTCGGATTAGGGAAAGTCACGGCTTTTACCTCCGGTTGCCGGTCCCGGTGGGCCTCGCTCTGGATCACTGGTTGGCCGGATGGATACAATCAGCTCTGGGCCCAGATATTGCGCGAGACCGCCCGTGAGCCGGAAGGTCGCATGATGGATATTCGCCTTCAGGAGAAAAAGGGGAAGGCGGAGATTGCCGTTGATGTCCTGGAAAATGCCGCCCGCTATAAAAACGACGCCTCAGTGGAGGCGGATGTTTTTTTCGCACCTGCTGAGTCACTTGGTGGGGGCATGAAAAAGTTCGATCACACAAGCCTGCATCAGGTGGGGCCGGGCCGCTACGAAGGCGCTTTTGATCCCGGAAAACCAGGTGTTTATCTCGTCCGGGCACGCTCCGGTGCATCCCTTGTTTCGGCCGGGCTGGTCCACGAAACGTCGCTGGAGACCGCGGGCGGACAGGTCAACATGCCGCTTCTGAAATCGGTGACTTCTCTCACCGGAGGCAGCGTGCTGGAATCGTCCGGTGACGGCCTTTCTCCCCTGAATCGCACGCGGTCGTATCCTGTTGACCTCACGCCGGCTTTGCTAAAACTGCTGTTGTTGCTCTTTGTGGCGGACATACTGCTGCGACGCTGGGAAAATGCTATGGGCGTGGGAGAGTATGTCCAGAGAGGCTGGCGAAATCTGATGTCGCGGCTGCGCGGCAGGGAAGGACGGTAAATGGGGAAGCCCGGTATCGGCAAGTAGGGCATCACAAAACGCACGTGGTTCACCGAAACCTTACGTAGCAGTTAGTCCTGGGCTGATCTTGATAGGGGAGATGAGGTTCCACGAGAAAAGGACTTGGCTGCGTGTTTGAGGGCGGGAGAGTCAAGTTCAACCTGCAGTTTCCGTGAGGCGGGCAACCACGTTCAAAACGCTTTTCCCGTGATC
>CAZXYF010000046.1:0-19516 GCA_964644705.1 uncultured candidatus Brocadiaceae bacterium
CGTGATCATTTTTTTCGAAAACCTCGACCTCATATCCTTCGGCAGCCAGAGAAAGGGCCGCCGAAATGCCGCCAAGGCCCGCGCCTGTAACTACAACACCTGGTCTGTCGAGGTCTGCCATGATCGGCCTTTCCGGGGTTGAGTTGATCGTTTCGCCATTCTCATATTAGAGGATACGGGACGCGAGGGGCAAAACAGTGATCAAATTTTACGTAAAGACGATGCAGATGTACACCTGCCGAGTCGCTTCCAGTTGTTCAGTAGTGTCAGCCGTTGCGGAACATTTCCCAGCCGAGTTTGAGCCATTCGGCCACGCGTTTCGTCAACGGTATGTCGCCATGACGCAGCTGAATGAGGCGATCCGCAAAGTCGGTTCGGGGCTCGTCATGGGGGAACCAGTTCGGTTCTCGCGTCTGTGTGCTTTTACTGATCATGACCGATTTGGTGGTGCAGAAGCTCCGGACACCCTCCGGGCCGTGGTACCGGCCCAGGCCACTTTGTTTCACCCCACCGAACGGAAGATGGGGATTGCCGATGTTAGTGAGGACGTTGTTGGCAAAGACGTTTCCGCATTCCAGCTTGCCGGCCACTTTTTCGCATAAGTCGGTATCGCGGGACCACACGCTGGAATTCAGGCCAAACGGGCAGTTATTCGCCAGTGAAATGGCTTCCTCGGGGGTGCTGAAGGACTGGACAGCGAGGACGGGGGCGAAGGTCTCTTCCTGAATCACGCGCATGGAGGGAGAGACATCGGCAAGTATTGTTGGTTCCGCAGCCGCTCTGCCGGGGGCATCGGGGAGTATAAGCCGGGCCCCCCGGCGGAGAGCATCCTCGACCAGAGTTCTGGAACGCTGGCTGAGTGATTCATTTTTTATTTCTCCCCACTGGCCGGTATTCGTGAGCTTCCGGGTCGCGTCTGTCAGTCGATCCAGAAAGTCTTTGTAAATGCTCTGTTCAAGGTACAGCCTCCTCGTGGAAACACAATGCTGGCCCGCATGCGCGAAAGCACCGTAAAGCGTTGCCTGGACGGCTCGACCCATCGCCGCGTCGGCGAAAACAATCATGGGGTCCTTTCCGCCCAGTTCGACCGTGGTGGGAATCAGCTGCTGGGATGTTTGCCGCAGAACTTTCCGGCCGTTTTCTGGAGAGCCGGTGAAGAAAACCATATCGGGTCCGTCCTCGATGAGTTGGCGGGCCAGTGCGGCCTCGCCCTGGGCCACCTGGCAGAGATTCGGGGGCAGCTTGGCCTTCTCAACCAGCGCGGAAATCGCTTCAGCCACATGAGGAGTAGCTTCGGATGGTTTTAATATGACGGCGTTTCCGGCTCCGAGAGCCGATACAGCAGGGGCTAAAGACAGCTGGAAGGGATTGTTCCATGGGGCGATGACCAGAACCACACCGCGGGGCTCGTACTGCACTCGGGAGCGTGTTTTTCGGTAAATGAATGGAGTGGGTCGGGGATGAGGCTCCAGTATCGACGGGAGCCTGTTTTCCAGGTAATGGAGAATCTCCAGTGTGGGCAGAACATCCGACATCAGCGCTTCGGCTCGAGTTTTGACGGCGTCTTCCCGGATAGCATCAACCAGGGTTGCCCGGGAGCTGACAACAGCGCGCCGAATGCGCCCGATTGCGTCGGATCTGTCGGCGCAGCTCTGATCCGACCATTCCTCAGCCGCTTCGCGTGCCCGGTTGAGCAGCGGTTCGACACAATGTGGTGCGCAATGTTCCTGATGTGCCATCTTTGTAGCTCCTGAAGGCGTGGTCAGTGTGGCCTTGTTATGGTGGTGTTAGTTTACCCGAATGATGGCCTTGACAGAAAGGAGGCAAGGCCCTATCGTTCTCACTTCCGGTTGCTCAAGCCCGTTCACGAAGTTGTTCCAGTCAGGCCACTCAAGGAGGAGATAAAGATGCCCGGTGATCAACCGAACGTTCTGTTTCTGCTCACTGATGATCAGCGTTTTGATACGATTCAGGCCCTCGGCAATGATGCTATCAGTACCCCCAATATGGACCGTCTTGTGGAACGGGGGACTGCTTTCACCCGGGCACATATCGCCGGTGGCACCTCGGCGGCTGTGTGCATGCCCAGCCGGGCGATGATCATTACCGGACGGTCACTTTTCCATCTGGAGGGGGCCGGGCAGACGGTGCCGGTTGATCACGTGACGATGGGGGAAGCGTTCCAGAACGCCGGGTATGAAACGTTCGGGACGGGCAAATGGCACAACAGCCGCGAGGCGTATCATCGCAGTTTCACGGATGGCGGGGAGATATTCTTCGGGGGTATGAGCGATCACTGGAACGTGCCCGCGTATGAGTATGATCCGACGGGAAAATATGATTCCAAACTTCCGCAGTGTCCGGACCCACACAGCAGCAATGAACTGGTGATGCGGGACGGTGATCATGTCAATGCCGGCACGCATTCGAGCGAGATGCTGGCGGATGCGGCCGTCGATTTTATTGACGAGCAGACGGGTGAGAGCCCCTTCATGGCGTATGTCTCTTTCCTCGCCCCGCATGATCCCCGTACGATGCCCGACAGGTATCGGGAAATGTATGATCCGGAAGAAATTGAGCTTCCCCCCAATTTTGCCGGCGGGCATGCTTTTGATAACGGGGAATTGCACATCCGGGACGAGATGCTGGCCGGGTTTCCGCGCACGCCGGAGGAAACGCGGCGACATATCGCCGAATACTACGCCATGATCTCGCATCTGGATGCACAGGTGGGCCGTATTCTGGATGAGCTGGAAGAGCAGGGTCTGACGGATGATACGATCGTGGTGCTGGCCGGAGATAACGGGTTAGCGGTTGGACAGCACGGTCTGTTCGGGAAACAGAACTGTTATGAACACAGCGTCCGCGTCCCGCTTGTGTTCGCGGGTCCCGGGGTGGAGGAAGGAAAACGGACGGATGCTTATGCTTACCTTTTTGATGTTTTCCCGACGCTATGCGAGTTGACGGGAATAGAAACTCCCGACAGTGTGGAGGGAGAAAGTTTGAAAGGCGTGATCCAGGGGGACGAGGAAAAAGTGCGGGACACGCTGTTTTTTGCCTACACCGACCTGCATCGAGCAGTCAAGGACGATCAATATAAACTCATTGAATACGTCGTGGATGGGGAACACAACATGACCCAGCTGTTCGATCTGGAGAATGATCCGTGGGAGCTCAACAACCTGGCCAAAAACGAAAAATATGCGGCGAAACTGGAGGAATTGAGATCCATACTGAGAGAGTACAGAGCAGAATGGGATGATACGGAAACCGGCTGGGGGCGCGTATTCTGGGAAGGATACAGCGAATAAACCCGGGCAGGCTGCGGGCGCATTTACAGAGGCCCCTCTCGGCGGTTAAGATAACGGCGTTGTGTAGTTCCGATCTTCCCCCCGAGAAACGAGTATTTCGTACTATACGTGATTTGATGGTAGATCTGACTCTGGAGGATGAGGCATTATGGATAAAGTAAGAATAGGAATCGTGGGCGTTGGCGGCATGGGAAGCAACCATGCGCGGTATTTGGACAACGGTGACGTTGACGGGGCCGAATTGACAGCCGTGGCCGATATAAACCCTTCGGCGTTGAAGAACATTGAGGAACAGACCGAAGGGGACGTAGCAACTTTTGACAGCGCGGACGCCATGTTCGACGCGGACTGCGTGGACGCCATTACAATTGCGACTCCGCATTACGATCATCCGCCGATCGGTATCCGTGCATTCGAGCGTGGGTTGCACGTTTTATGTGAAAAACCCGTTGGCGTTTATACCAAGCAGGTGAAAAAGCTGAATCAGGTCGCTGACCAGTCCGGTAAAATCTTTGCCGTGATGTTCAACCAGCGGACGCTTCCCGTGCACAGGAAAATGAAAGATCTGCTGGAAACCGGAGAGATGGGCCAGCTCAAACGGAACGCCTGGATCATCACGGGATGGTATCGTTCCCAGAGCTATTACGATTCCGGCGGATGGCGCGCGACCTGGGCCGGTGAAGGTGGTGGGGTGTTGTTGAATCAGTGTCCTCATCAGCTGGATCTCTGGCAATGGTTCTGTGGAGTTCCCAAACGCGTGCGAGCGTTTTGTGAATTTGGCCGATATCATGACATAGAGGTCGAGGATGACGTGACGGCATACGTGGAATATGAAGATGGTTCCACGGGAACTTTTATAACGTCCACCGGTGAGGCGCCCGGCACGAATATGTTCGAGGTGGCGGGTGACAACGGACGGATGGTGATGGAAGACGGGTCAATCACTTTCTACCGGAATCGAACTCCCGAAAGGCAGTTCAATGCCGAGTATGAAGGAGGTTTCGGAGCCCCTGAAAGCTGGGAGTGTGATATCCCGGTGACAGGCGAGGGACATCAACATAGAGAGGTAATGCAAAAGTATGTTGATGCGATTCGAGAGGATGATTCCTCCCTGCTGGTGGCCGACGGCCGTGAGGGAATCAAGGGATTAGAAATCTCCAATGCCATGCTGATGTCAACCTGGATTGATGATTGGGTTGAGTTGCCCGTGGACGAGGACAAGTATTACGAACTGCTTCAGGAACGGGTGGAAAAATCTGATTACGAACCGGGAACCGAAGAAAATGTTGCTCTCGACGTTGATGGTACGTTCTGAACTGATCACCAGAAGCCTCGGGTGATCGGAACATGCCGTGTCGGGCGCATTGGGGGGGCTGGGAAATATTTGATGCGCCTGCGGATTCGGGAGACAGAATGATTGGGCACGGACCAGTTTAAGCAAATCCCGTGCTGATTCCCTTCTGTCGGTTTGCCCGGACGTTTTGAGTGAACAAAACGTCTGATAACGACACTAATTGGCTCAACCCCTGTAAGAGTAATTTGTCTGGTCCCCTGTACGTCAGATCGGGAGGTTTACCGGAACACATGATAGAAGCAATGGATTTGCAAAAATCGTTTGGACCCATCCGGGCCGTGGACGGCGTTTCTTTCACCGTCGAAAAAGGTGACGTCCTCGGGTTCATGGGCCCCAACGGCGCGGGCAAAAGCACCACAATGAAAATGCTGAGCTGCTTTTTCCCGCCGGACAGCGGAACTGCGCGGATTGAGGAATTTGATATCAGGGAGGAGCCCGTGCGGGCTCGGTCCCATCTTGGTTATCTCTCGGAGAGCGCTCCCGCCTACGACGAGATGACCGTCTCGGGGTTTCTTGGATTCATCTGCGATGCCCGCGGGATCGACGGCCAGGAGCGAGATGGTGCCATCGATAAAGTATCCGATGCCTGTAAACTTGAGGATGTGATGCATCAGCCCGTCGAGACGCTTTCGAAAGGTTATCGGCGACGCGTCGGACTTGCTCAGGCCCTGGTTCATGATCCTCCGGTGCTGATTCTGGATGAACCCACCGATGGGTTGGATCCCAATCAAAAACACGATGTCCGCCAGCTCATCGAGACCCTGGCCCCCACGAAGAGCATCCTGGTTTCAACCCATATACTGGAAGAGGTTGATGCCATCTGCAATCGCATGATTGTGATCGACGAGGGCCGAATTCTCGTTGACACCACGCCGGACAAATTACGTGAGGAGCGGGGGGAAGATCTGCAGAACGTCTTCCGGCAGTTGACGACCGGAAATGAATCCGGTTCGGAGAAAGGAGGTACGGCATGAGAGGCTTCAGTGCGGTATTCAAGCGCGAACTGAAGGGCTATTTCTCAACTCCACTGGCGTATGTTTTGCTGGTCATATTTTTGTTTTTCAGTCCTTTATTGACCTTCCAGGGCGGCTTTTTTGAGATGGGCCAGGCGTCCCTGCGAATATTTTTCTCCAATCTGCCCCTCCTGTTCCTGTTTCTTGGACCCGCCATTGCGATGCGGTTATGGGCGGCGGAACGTAAGAACAACACCATTGAGCTTTTGTTTACCCTGCCCATTACGCCATGGCAGGCGGTGATCGGCAAGTTTGCAGCCGCCTGGGTTTTCATGGGATTGGCGCTGATTCTCACTTTCCCCATGCTTCTGACCGTTATTTACCTCGGGAACCCAGACATAGGCCCAATAATTGCCGGTTATCTGGGAGCTCTGCTTCTTGCTGGCGCGTACCTTGCGATTGGTAGCTTCTTCAGCAGTTTGAGCCGCAACCAGGTCATCGCGTTTGTGCTGGGTGTGGTTGGATGTGCGGTGTTTCTTTTTGCTGGTAGCCCTACGGTGCTGAATTATTTGAGCGGCATCTTGCCGATTGAGTTGTTGGATGCCTTTGAGGGGCTCAGTTTCCGGAGCCGTTTTGAGTCGCTTCAACGGGGCGTTATTGAAATCCGCGACGTGTTATTTTTCCTGATACTCACGGCCGGTTGGTTGTGGGCGAATGTAGTGGCGATTGAAGAAAGGAGGACGGCAGGATGAAGACTCTCCGCACTTACATCGGTGTTCTGCTTATCCTGGTAATCACGATTTGTGGCATCTTCATCGCGGATAGGATGATCCGCGGTAAGAGTGCCGATCTGACGGAAAACAATCTGTACACGCTGTCACAGGGCACGGAAAATATCGTCGCTAAATTAAATCAGCCCGTGGAGCTGAAACTGTACTATTCCCGCAAGGCAGCTTTGAACGCACCGGAGCAAATTCGTCAATACAACAACTATTTTCAGTACGTGCGGGATCTGCTCCGGGAGTATGTGGAGCTGTCCGATGGCGACCTCGAGCTATCAGTCATAGATCCCCGTCCGTTCAGCCCGGAGGAACAGGAGGCAATGAAGGCGGGGTTGAAGGGGATACCGATATCGGCGGACGAAAGTTTCTATTTTGGCCTGGTGGCCAGAACGGAGCTGGGGAAACAAAAGGTGATTCCTTTTTTCCGTCTTGGCCGACAGAAGTTTGTGGAATATGACATTTCTCGCCTGCTCGTGAACGTGACGCGCCGGGAGAAAAAGAAAATCGGTGTGCTGTCATCGCTTTCCATCACCGGGGGGGATATGTCCCGTTACATGCGACGCATGATGAAGATGCAGGGAAAGCAGGTCGAGCAGTCGTGGAAGATCATCGATAAGCTGCGGGAACGGTACAAAATAGTAACGATACCCGAGGAAACGGGACAGATCGAGAAGAACCTTGACTTCGTCATGGTGGTCCATCCGAAGGGGTTACCGAAGAAAACTCTGTATGCTCTGGATCAGTTTGTGATGAGAGGAGGGAAACTCCTCGCGTTTGTTGATCCGCATTCAATGGCTGATAAGCCGAAGGGGAAAGGCCAGAACCCGAGGGCTGCGATGCAACACGACGCATCCTCGGGGCTGCCCGGTCTTTTGAAAAAGTGGGGCGTTAGTATGAAACGCGAAGCAATTGCGGCAGATATGAATATTGGGGTGGAAACCCGACTCAGAAGAAATCAGCCGGCGCAAATGCTTCCGGTGTATCTAAATCTCGGACCCGAGGTATTGAACAGTCAGCAGGTGGTGACCGGGCAGCTGGGATCCGTGCGCATGTTGTTTCCCGGTGTTCTGGAAAAGACGGCGAAAGACGATAAAAATATAACCACTCTGATGGCCACGACCGAGGAAGGGCGGTTGTGGAAACCGCGCAGCCCCCGAGCGTTCCGTATGCTCAGCCCCCAACGAATCCGGGCTAATCTGACCGGTCAGGAAAAGAAGTATATATTGGGGGCTTTGCTCACCGCACCGTTTGAGACCAATTTCCCGGATGGCCCGCCCGAGACGAAGAAAGCGAAGGAAGAGAAAAAGAAGAACTCTCCGAAACAAAAGGGGACGAAAGATAAAGGAAAACCCCTTCCAGAGGGCCCGCCTCTGAAGACGTCGAAATCGGAAGCCGCTGTGATGGTGTATGCGGATGTGGATATGATTTCGGACATGCTGACCTATCGGCAGGGACCAATGGGACTCAGCAGCGAAATGGACGATAATGCGGCGCTGGTGATGAATTCGGTGGAATTCCTGACCGGGACAACGGATCTGATACACATTCGGTCACGCGGCCGGGTGAAACGCCCTTTCACCGTGTTTGAGAAGATCCGGACTCAAACGGCCGAAGCCACATCTCAAAAAATTCAGCAGTTGAATCAGAAGATTCAGAAGTACCGACAGAAATTGTGGCAATTGAAGGATTCTGCCGGTAAGGATGGTTTGGTCCAGAGCGCCACCCTCGAAAAACGGAAGCAGATTCAAAAGGATATCCGGGAAGCCCGTCAGACCATCAGAAAGCTTAATGCCGACAGGCGCAAACAACTGGAGTCTCTGAAGGCCTCAATCCAGTTTCACAACCTGGTGTGGGCCCCTTTGATTGTTCTTTTGATCGCGATTGGTCTGTCGGTGTTTCGGTATTTTAAAGCGCGATATTATGCGGCAAGGAGGAGAGGTTAATGAACGGAAAACAGGTAACAGTACTGGCTGTTGTTGCTGGCATAATGGTAGCGGCGACTCTCGGTCTGTATTTGCAACCAGAGTCGGGCGGATCGACATTCCAGCCGGGCATGCCCCTGGTACAGGGACTTAATCCGCAGGCTGTACAGGCGATCAAGATAAACAGTCCCGATGGTGAGGTGATCCTGAAGCGGAGTGGTAACGGGTTTGTGATACCTGCCAAAAATGACTATCCCGCCTCCCGGAAGAAGATAAATGGCCTTCTTGTCGAGGTTTCGGATATGGTCTGTGCTGAAAAAATCACGGGAAGCGCGGATGTGCATGAAAAACTGGGCGTAAAAAAGGGGGGAGGAAAGGCAGTGGCTGTGTCTTTCCTGGACGAGTCTGGTGATAGGCTGGTCGGGTTGATCAAGGGGAAGAGGGCCCGCCAGGGACGCGGGGTATATGTGAGACTTATGGGGGAAGATACGGTGTATAGCACGGAAAAATGGGTTTCTTTTGATACGGCGCCGCTTGATTACTGTGACAAAAGCCTGCTCTCCCTCAAGCCGAAAAATGTTGACCGTGTGAAGGTCAGCATTGGTGATTCCCAATATGTTTTGGTCGGCCAGGAGGGTGATGAAGTTGCTTTGAAAGATCCTCCTGCGGGGAAAAAGCCCATCAGTCAAAAGGTGAAAAGAGTGTTTCGTGCCATCAGGAATGTTCAGCTCAAAGATGTGCAGCCGGGCACGCCCGAGGGGGTGCAGTGGGACGGGCGGTATGAATGTGTTGTGAAGGGAAATCTTAGATACGTGATCGAAACCGCGAAAAAGGACGATACTTACTACGCGCACGTGATTGCCAAGGGACCCGACGTGGAAGAAGTGACGGTTAAACGGTCGGAAAGCAAAGAAAGCTTAGAGGCGAAAGACAAGCTGCTTCAGGCATCAGATAAGGCGAGTTCCTTCAATAAAAAGCATGGTGGTTGGACTTATGTCATTTCCAAAAGACAGGCGCAGAAACTGCGCAAACCGCTGAGTGATCTGGTTGAAAACATAAAAAAGGGACAGCGCCCCGACAGCATCAGTGCCCGTCACGTTCTTGTTAGTTATGAGGGAGCGAAGCGGGCCCAATCTGATCGCAGTAAAGAAAAAGCACGGAAGCTGGCAGAAACGATTGCGAAAAAAGCCCAGTCCGAAGGGGCGGACTTCGCAGCTCTCGCCAAAAAATACTCCGACGGACCCAGCGCCAAAAAAGGCGGGTCACTTGGATCATTTGGTGAGGGGAAGATGGCACCCGCATTTGAAAAAGCAGCATTTGGATTGAAGGTTGGGGAAGTGTCCGGCGTGGTGGAAACCCCCTTCGGTTTTCACGTCATCAAGCGCACCAAATAGTGTCGGGAGGCGGGGGAGTTCCAATCGTCGGGGGCGCTCACACGTGAACTATGTGATGCCGCGGGGGCGATTCATGATCGGCAGGATTCAGAGCTTGTTATTCCGCAGTTGTAAAAAGCGGCAAGCCGGCCTCGGCTGCCATCATAAAAACGACGGATAGGGGCCAAAATGGTAGGGGGAACGTTTTGAGACGGGCGGGGCGGCGCGAATCTATCACTGATGTTCATGGGGAGAAGTGCCTGTTCCTGTACCAATACGTTCGCCAGCAGCATCTGAAATCCCTATTCGGACTCATATTTGTTGGTAGTTGAGCTTTCCGCTATTATCCCACGTGTTGGTTTTGTCCCTCGTGCAAGCAAGAGAATTTTCCCGCTAATTTCTCACGGGAGCCAGTGATATGCCGAAAATACTGAAGCTGTCCGAAATGCTGAAAGCTGAAATAGACGAATTCCTCGATTTCGTGAGTGAAGGGGGAATATTGTTTCAGCGGGGACTTGAAGATTATCTGAAAGAAAATCAGAGTGGTTTTGAGGACCGTATTGAGTCGGTTACTGAGCACGAGCGTACGGCCGATGAGGTTCGCAAGGACATTGAAAAACAACTGTATATAAAAACGCTTATCCCGGAGAATCGGGGGGATGTGCTCGCAATACTGGAGAATACGGATGATGTGATCGATACAGTCAAAGACACGCTGATCAAGTTTTCGGTGGAAAAGCCGGAATTTGAGGAACAGTATCACGATTTGTTTATTGAGCTGGCCGAATTGTCCGTGGAATGCGTCAACTATCTGGTACGGGCGATACGTGCATTTTTTACGGACTTCGATATGGTAAAAGACCACATTCACAAGGTGGCGTTTTACGAACACGAAGTGGATGGCATAGCGGTCAAACTGAAACGCAAGATATTCGATTCCGATTTGGAACTCAGTCATAAAACGCACCTCCGGGATATTATCGAGGACGTCGAACAAATATCTGATCGGGCCGAGGAAGTAAGTGATCGGTTGGCCATCTACACAATCAAACGCCGCATATAAGAGGGAGGTCGTCAAGGATGGGCTTTTTTCTGTCCAGCGGACTGTTTTTAGGATGGTCCCTGGGAGCGAATGATGCTGCGAATGTATTCGGAACGGCAGTCGGAACGCGGATGATACGATTCCGTACGGCCGCCATCCTTGCTTCAATATGCGTAATAATCGGCGCTGTTCTTGAAGGAGCCGGCCCATCTGAAACGCTGGGGGAACTGGGGCACGTCAATGCGATGGCTGGAGCGTTCACCGTGGCTCTTGCAGCCGGTCTCAGTGTCGCATTCATGACACGGATGAAGATCCCTGTATCCACTTCCCAGGCCATTGTTGGCGCTATTATCGGGTGGAATTTTTTCAGTGGATATAGCACCGATTATGCAACTCTGATCCGAATCTGCGTCACATGGGTTGCGTGTCCGGCGTTGGCGGCGGTGTTTTCGATTGGAATATATAAACTGGTGAAGGTTGTTCTGAGTAAAAGTAAAATTCACCTGTTGACCCTGGATGCCTGCACGCGCCTTGGCCTGGTGGTGGTGGGAATGGCGGGTGCCTACAGCCTTGGAGCCAATAATATCGCGAACGTTATGGGGGTTTTTGTGCGGGCGTCGGATCTCCCCGATATTCCCCTGCTGTGGGGAATTACTTTTACGGGAACGCAGCAGCTCTTCTTGATCGGTGGCCTGGCCATCAGCGCAGGTATTATCACTTACTCGCATAAAGTTATGGAAACAGTTGGGACTGAACTGTTTCGCCTGTCACCGGTGACAGCGTTTATCGTGGTCCTTTCGCATTCCATGGTGCTTTATGTTTTTGCTTCGGAGACACTGCGGGGCTGGATAGTTGCAACGGGGTTGCCGCCCGTACCGCTTGTGCCTGTTTCCAGTTCACAGGCGATTGTGGGAGCGATATTGGGGATTGCGCTGGCGAAAGGGGCACATAATATTAACTGGAAAGTGTTGGGGGGGATTGCGTCGGGATGGGTTACGACACCGGTTCTCGCAGCGGTGACTTCCTACGTGAGCCTGTTTTTCATGCAAAATGTGTTCAATCTGCCCGTGTTCAAATAAATACGGGTGAGCCTGCATCTTATCCTGCGAAGAGCTACATCGCGGATCACGGATCTCTGTGTTCCTGCGGTTGGATCACTATCTTCGCAAAAAACACATCGTTCGGTCATGTTGGGCGCACTGCCTATCCGAAAGGCGTCCCGGGCAGTGGCTTATTTCATCATTTGTAGCCCCTCATTGGTCCAGGTCAGGCCATTGGTATGGAGATATCTTGCCACCTGGGGCAGATCCTCACCGAGGTCGCCGAGCATTTTCATTGACGGCTTTAAAGTTAATTCATAGTTCCCGGTCAGGCTGAGAGCACCCGTTACCCGTGGGTAATCCTTCTCTTTTGGAAGGAAATACAGATCGGCCAGTTTGATGGTTGAGATCGGGGTGTCTGCAAATTTTGTCTTCGATCCCCTTCCTGTCCACGGAGCCGGATTGTCGATCTTGAGTTCCAATCGAACGGCGTCAAAGCTGAACGAGATGTCCGTATCAAGCCCGAGATCGCCCGCGCCATCACCATTTCTGTCAAGTTGTTGACGCATCTCGCCAATCGTGCTGGAGAGGTCAGATTTTTTCTTTGTGAGCTTTTTTTGTCTCTGAAGCATACTGTCTATTCTCCTCTGTCCCTCCTTCAAATCCTCCCCATATTTGTCCAGCTTATCCTCAAAGTCCTCCAATTTTTCCTCGGTGTCGTCGCTGAACATGGCCAGAGGCTTCAGTTTCGCGATGATGTCTTTTATCCGTTTTTTCTGCTTCTGGGCTTTCTGAACGGTGTTGCGGAGAGATTCAAGATTCCCCTTCAGTTTTTCAATGCGCCTGGACAGCTCCTGTTTGCGTTTGACTTTGTCCTTGAGATTGCCCGTCAGTGTCGATAGGTAGCCCTGCAACAGTTTTTGTACTGTGTCGGATTGCAATACCTTTTGCGGATCAATCGAGATGTCAATTCTGCCGCCGGGCAACTTGGCCGGGATAGGCCCTGAGGAAGTGAGAGTTCTCTGTACCATGGGCCAGCTAGTTCCTCTCCAGCTGGTTTCACCTTCGGTACTGACAACAAAGTCTTCCGTGGAGGAAAAGGATACGGATTCAAGCAGATCCACCTGGCTGCCGAACAGGGCAAACAATCGTCCAATTTCCAGCATCGGTTGCGTGATCGGGAAACGTTTTATCTTGTAGTTAGTATCAAAGATTGGGGGTTGTTCGGAAATCCGACCCTTGCCGGATACGTTCAGTTGGCCCTCTTTCGCACTGTTTGAATTGATGATGCCTTCTAACTCAGCTTTCAATTGGTTTTGCGATGGAGAGTGGATACGGCAGTCGAATCCCGAGAGTATGTCGTTGGCACCAAGTTCCAGCCGGTTTACGGAGAAGCGGAGGTCGGATTGAAAATCGGCGAAGCTTGGATTCGATTCCGTTTGCGGGGAAGGTGCTGAGGGCTTCTTAGCAGGGGCCCCTTCAGGAGAATTGTTCCGCGTAGCAGGGGGGCCGGGTGAGTGGTCAATGAACTTGTTTATCAGTTCCGGCAGTTGCACGATGGACAACGATCCAACGCGAGTATGTCCCGAGATACTACCGCCGACCTGACCACTGGGGGTCATTTCCAGGTCGGAGAGTTTTACGTCAACTGTTCCCCCCTTGAGATTGAGGTGCTGAACGGCTGGAACGGTGTCCCAGACCGACTGAAGATCTGAGCTGTTGATCTGGCCGGACAGCTTGATGTGCGGCCAGTTCTCGCGGGTTGAGGCGGTGGCGTTTCCGTGCGCTGTGACATTGAAATCAGCGAACGTCATAGTGAAAGGATCGAACGAGATGTTCCATGCTCCTTTATCCGGGCCGAAAGCGAAAGAGCAGGAGGCGGATAGAGGTGTGTCGGCAGCTTTGGATATGAGGCCAGATCCGTCTGTTGAGTTTATTCGGGCTGACAAATCAGCGTAGTCCATCCGGTAGTTGCCCGTCATGTTTCCGCCGAGTTGACCATCAAGGGAGATATCCATCTTGCCCATTCCGTCGAGGTGGCAACGAGATGACTTCCAATCGGCCGCTTCCAGCAGTGGTGCCGTCACGTGTTTGTTGAGCGGTTGACCGTATATCGCGCAGAGTGCTTTGAAATCGGAGAATCGCAGGCCATCCTGTTTCAGTCCTACGGTTCCAGAGGGGTGCACTGTGACTGCCGGGTTATTGGGATTTCCAATTCGGTAAACGGATTTGGACGGGTCGTCTGCAAAATGAACATTCAGTGATGATCGTTGACTGGACTGCATAAATTGGGGAAGTCCTGTGACTGTGATCGCTGTTTCCCCGCTGCATGGAGCGGCCCATAGTGTGGTTTTCCCGTTGCTCTGATCGGATTGGCGTCCCACTCGTGGGGTGATCTGGGCGTTTTGGTGGATGGAAAGTTTTTTCAGGGGCCCGTTGATCTGAGTCCTTAGTTGATAGGGAGAAATGTCGGTTATTCCCCAATCCCCCGTGGGAAGTAAGGCAAGAAGACTGTGCGGGATGTTGTTCAGGTCGCCCGATGCATCCCACTGGACATTCTGAAGATTGCAGTCATAAGGGCGGGGGCCAGTTCTGGATACAGTGCCGGATAATGTGGTAGTCAATCCCGGCATGCGAAATTCGCATGGTTCGGCCGTGGATGGAGCGAATACCACGCGTTCCCAGGTCTCATCATCCAGGTGGACATTGATGTTAGCATGCCATTGAGAACTGCCCAGCTGGATCGATTGTTCGCTTTTCTGGTGGGCCATAGCAAAGTCATGCAGTTTGCCGGACGTTTTTAGTGACAATGTAGATGGGCGTGTTTCAACCGTCCATTTTTGGTTGACCGTTCCGTCCGGTTCGTAGCCGAATCCAAAAGCATTTAAGTAGGGTTGGGCACGGGCCAGGTTGGCATTGAGTGATCCGCTCAACCGGCTTTTGTCCGCTCCGAGGGGGGTGAGCTCTCCGCTTGCAATCAACGAAAGGAAGTCATCGTCGGGAGTCTCGAACCGGAGCTTTTTGACGGTGACGTTTTTGATGGACTGATTTGTAGTGAGGCCGATGCGTATGTTCCGCTCACCTCGCAGCTCCAGCGGCACGGAGCTTCCTGTCGCATGAGAATTGAGCTCGCCACGAATCATCGTATCACCTGTTATGCTGAAACCGTTCTCGGATTTCTGCACGCTATCCCGGTTGTTGATGAATCCGGTGAGGCGAGTTGTTTCGGGGAAAAGGCCCCTGAGAGAGTTACCGAGTTCGGAGAGATTGATTTTAATATCACTTTCGAATGAGTTGAGTGGTAATCGTCCTTCCGAAACGGATCGAATGTTGTTGAAGTCCCAAATTTGGTCAACGGTGAGGAGTTTTTTCTGTGGATTGCGGCCCGCAACCTGAAATGTATGGGTTCCTCTCCAGGACAGTGTTTGGAGGTTGATTTTGCTTTGCATGTTGTAGGCCAGGGAGGAAAGACGGAAATCAAGCGGTTCAAGATTGGGGGCAGATGCAGAAGAACGTCGGAGATGCATCCCGCTGGAAGTAACGGCAGCGCTCAATTGAACCTGAGATGGAGTGCTTCCCCGGAGTTGGAACTTGTATGATAGCTCGCCTGTGGACTGTTCCATACCATCCACCCATCCGAGGTGATCAATCAGGCGGAATGTGGGTGGAAGATATACGGTTCCACTCAAATGGCCGGAAACCTTTCTGGTTGTTAATCTTCCCTCACTCTTCCCGGCAGGCACAAGCAGGGACATGAGAGACATGGGGTCTGCAGACTTAAAATCGTGCGCCCGCATATCAAAAAGTTGTGACTGGATATCAATAGAGGAAATGCGCAAGGACTGAGCCGGGGTGTAGGCGAGATCGTGGGTCAGCTTCAGCTGATATCCGGGGGGATCTATTGCGGATCCGGGGGCGCGAATGTTGTCCATTTTGAGGTCACCCTGTGACGTTACCGTCAAATACCGTCCGTCGGTAACCAATCCAGCCTGCCCGGCGGCGGCCCATTGAGCTTTCAGGGGTTGTTTGTGTTTCATTTTGGCGCGGATGGCGCCGGAGCTTTTATATGAAATGCTCTCCAATCCCTGGATTTGGATCTTTGTGCGGGGGATCGTGACTCGGGCACTCCGATTGTTTCGCGAGTTGTCGTAGGTGAATTCCACCTGTCTGATTCGAATGTTGGACTTTACCTCCGGCAGTCCGGATGAAGCGTGCCCTTTTGAATCCTCACCATTCTGAGACGGGGCTGATTCCGCCCCGGTGCCTTGCAGCCTCTGCAGTATAGATTGATAGTTTGCTGTGCCGTTTTCATCAACCCGTATGTGCGCGCTGAGGCCCGTAACGTGAACCGAGGGAAAAGATAATTTCCCGGAAAGCAAAGGGAGAAAATTGAAGTCGGCCTGAATATCCTTGACGCCTGCGAACCGGGTGGTGTCGTCCTCCTCGTAGATGTTCAGTTTGCGTAAACGTGCGCGGGACTGGAGCAGGTTGATGGAGATCTCGCCAACCGTGGTTTTGCGTCCCGTTGCATTCTGTATGGCATTGCGGAGTAACGGACGGTAGAGAGGCGATAATACGGGTAGCAGTAAGATCAGGAGAATAGTAAGTATTGACCCGATGGCGCCGGCGATAAGAATTCGCCGCAGAAGGCTCTTATCTGGTTGGTTGTTTGTTGTCCCTTGTTTTTGGTCGGCTTCTGTTTGCACGGCTGCAATGCCCCAGTAAGAAATGAAAGGATATCCCGGACCCCACGCGTCAGGCCTCCGTGGACTGATCGATAGCGGTCACACTGCGCACCCTTCGGATTCTGTCATCGATTTCAGCGGCGCGAGGCACAAAGAACACGATGGGAGCCCGATCGGATGTGGGAAAACTGATTATTATGCGCCCGAATCCGAACAACCAGCGTTCCACGATATCGCTTGCGTCGAAATCGATATTGTAATCGTCGTTGCGTATCTGGCGTCCAGTTTCGGTGAGGCCCCTTTGCATATCTGCTACGTTGGGCGTGATTGCCGCGTAATTGAAAAGACCGTGAAACCAGCCAACAAAAATGACCAGACTAATAGCCAGAGCGACCACAAAATACAGTTTGGCAGGTACGTCCATGGCGAAGAAACGCAGTAGTTTCACGACATCCCCAAAGACGCCTCCCAGATGCAAAAGCAGGAGAAGAAACCCAGCGCTGGGAATCATTATGAGGATTGTTTTTACGCTCATATGAAACTGTTCGATTAGGACGTTCAAAATGGCTACGATAACCCATATCCCGCCCAGCATCTCAAGGTGGGCTCCCCCCGGCATCACCGATGTCAAAATTCCGCAAACGACGGACAGAATCATAGTCGGAAAATAGAGCAACCATCGAGGTCGGTCCCACAGGATGACGTATTCGTTGACATCTCGGTGTTCTACGATATCGCGCTGGACGGAGTAACGGGTCCGGGCAAACAACAGAACGATGCTAACACCCAGCACCAGAGCCACAAGGGCAGCGGAGATTATGTAAGTGCTCACCATCGGAGAGGAATCCCAGGGGTGTCCTCCCGCGTAATGCCCAAGAGGAATAAGCGCCAGGCAGGTGGCTACGACCAGCCCTGCGAATATGAGAAAGGTCCGACTGATAGGTGCTCTTGACCGATCTGAATGACGGGTTGGGTGGTCGCAGCGTTCGTTGCTGGGGCTGGTCGTTTGGTCTTGATGAGATTTATTTTCCATATAACACCTCCGCTCCTGGTAATCGTGGAAATGAACTGGTCACGAGTATTACTGCCATCTTATGGTTTTTCCAGTTTGATTATGGCGAATGTGGTTGTGACATCCGAGTGATGGATGACGGGATTCCGCTTCTCCCTGACGGTTGACGGTATGTCTTCACGCTGCACGCGCATACACGATGCGCGACTGGCCTAATCGATAGACATAAAGTCGAGGAGCATCACATCACCACATAATACAATAAATAAACAGGCTGCTGGCGCTTCCGATTGCGGTTTCTTCGTATCGCTCGTCGAACGGAGCTCGATGAGCCTGTTTCAGACCAAATCTGTCCGCCTCTATCGGATGTTTCTCTCCGCAGGTAATACAGTATGGAACGCTTTTACGCATGCTTTGCAAGCCAGAACGAACTGCTCGTTGCGCACAGTTGCCCTTCCCGCTACGCTATTGCACGCCTATCAATAGTGTGGCGGGCGATATCACCGGTGTCAAATAATTATGTGCGGCAAAAATATTGAAGTGATACTGATGGTGTGATAGCATCAGATAACAGGATTCCTGACTATCGCAGAGGTGCTGATGATGCGAGACAGAGTGATGTGCATCGTGATTGTGATCGGGGTGGTTTGGGCGATGTCCGCGTGCAATGAGCAGTCTCGGCAAGGCATGGAGAACAGCACGACAAAAAAGGATGGGACCAGGATGAAAAATGCGTCTCGTTCCACTGGGGCGGAAGGGCGCAAGGCTCGTGGGAAGGGCAAGAGTGGGGGGCAGCAGACGGGGAGAAGGGAGGAGAATCAAGCTGAACAGAAGTCACTTCGACGGATACCCACCATCAAAACCTCTATTGAGGAGGGGGAGCAGCCAACAGAGGCAACCCAGGAATCACGTAAGCGCGAAGATCAAGATACGGGCTTGCCGCGCCGGCACAGAGAGGGCCGGGATCCTCTGGTTTTGTTTAATCAGGAAAGACGAAAGGGAGGGTGGGTGCCGGTATCGTGGCCCAATGCTAACAAATGCCGGATATCGGAGGCAGGCGCAACTGGACTGCGGGTGAGATGCCAGGAAGGAAAAAAGCCCAAAGGAGGAATACGGTTTCCTTGTGTGTCGCCCGTGAATTCACTTCCCTACGACTCCTTCCGGGTTAGGGCAAAGGTGTTGGACTTGTCCGGTGCACAGGAGGAAGTGGAGGTGGCATTGGGGGTTGAGACGGATTCATATTATGAATCACCTTCTGTTGTCCTCGAACCCGGGGGCCAATCGACGGTGGAAATCGAATTACAGAAAAAGCACTTTAAGGCCCCCCCTGAGTGGGAATACAGCACATCTCTCCAGAACCGCCAAGAAGTTCGGAACGTTTATCTACTTTTCTATTATGCAGGGGAGTGTTCGCTCGAAGTGAGCAGAATGCGTTTCACGGAGAAGAAACGGGCGGAAAAAAAGGACAATGACGACAGGGTGGAGGAGGTGGGGAGGAAAAAACGGTAAACAGGATTGGATTCATTTGACGGAACGGCGGTACCGGCATATAATCTTACCTGTTGAAAATGAAGAGCAGCAGCAGGCTGGCTCGTCCAGCCGAGGAATAACCCCGCAGTAAAGAAGTTTTTCAGGGGCAGGCGCGGGTCAGTTGACAGCGCCTGAATAATACACTAACATTAACAGCTGCGCTGGAAGAAGCGGAACCACTCGCCTCAGCAGGTTGGACAAACCATGCAGGCATTTCACAGGTTTTAGGTGAATGAGTGTTTGGTCTGTCCGAACCGGTTGAGGTTATTTTGTTCTAAGGTTGACAGAGTGCTAACAGTGCGGTAACATATAAGTTGCAGTGAAGAAGATCTTTGAAAATTTGGAGACGGAAAGCGAGACCCACCTGACGCTTGTGTAACTATGCCAATAGTGTTCAGGGCCAGAGGCTGCCACGTTTGTGCCTACTTACGAGCACAGATGTGTAAGTATATTATTATGGAGAGCATGATACTGGCTCAGATCGAACGCTGGCAGCGTGCCTTATACATGCA
>CAZXYF010000047.1:0-19375 GCA_964644705.1 uncultured candidatus Brocadiaceae bacterium
ATGATTATTAACCTCGGGTTTATAACACCTCCTGGGAATTTGTTCTTTGGATGGTATCCAGTGCAAGATACAAGGATGCAGGAATTCAGTGTGGACCTTTGTATCCTTGAATCAGTGTATCCCTGTATCTTCCGAACAGGATAGCGTGAAAATGGGATGCATAAAATTGGGCTGAAACATTAGGATACCTATAAAGGTCCGCTTAGCCCGGGTTTTACGAACATGGTTGTGGGACCGGGCAGTTTTCTCGGTTCCTTTTGAACAGTAAACAGAGCAGAGAGTGTCCCCACAGGCAATCCGGCGAAATAAACAGTGTCCGAAACGTCCGGACACACATCGAAACCGCCGAGACAGCGAATTACAGTAACCATACAGACGAGAATAACGTCTGAGAGGAATAACATTATGCCGCAATCACACAATCAGCAACAGGACGAACCAGAAACAACGCCTTCTCCCGACAACACACCGGATGAAGAGATCGAAAAGGATGAGACTAACGAGGAGGAACAAAACTCCCCAGTCACGCTTAGCGTCGCCGAATACGAGGAATTAAAAACACTGGCGGAGGAACGAGATGAATATCTGAATCGACTGCGCGAGGCGGTCGCGGACCGAATGAAACTCCAGAAGCGCATAAAAAAAATAAAGAAGGAAGCCCAGGAAAAGGCATTGCGTACGGTGGCAAGAAAAGTCCTGCCCCTCGCCGATAGCCTGACCCGGGCTCTGGACGTTGCGGAAGAAACCGAGGGTGCCGAACAAATCACCGAGGGACTGAACCTGACGGAACAAGAGTTTTACGGTATGCTTGATGACCTCGGCATTGAGCTTATTGAATCCGTCGGTGAAAAATTCGATCCCAACTACCATGAGGCGGTTTTCCAGCAACCCACCGATGATGCCGAACCCAACACCGTGGTGCAGGAGATCAAAAAAGGCTTCTTGCTCAACGGCGATCTCCTCCGCCCCGCTCAGGTTGTGGTGGCTACTGAACCGGAATCGGATGAACCGGAAGACGCCGAGTAAATGATTGCCCGTTCCCTCTTGTTTTCAGGATCAAATTGTGGGCCCCTCTGGCAATAACAACAACGAACTTCATACACAATGCCCGACGTGCGGCAAAAAGGTACTGTATGAAGCGGGAGAAACAAACCAACATTTTCCTTTCTGCAGTAAAAGGTGCAAGCTCACCGACCTCGGAAAATGGTTTGAGGAAGACCATCGGATCGAAGGCTCCCTCAATGATCGCATGCCGGAGGGAGCAGACGGTGATAAAGAAGAGGAACAGCACGATAACATTGAAGATTTTTCTGGTTGACATCGCCCCCTCATGGGCTTAAACTCTGCCCGTGATATGGGGTGTTGCAGCTTTTTACTGTTTTGACGTGGGAGTGATTATCCATGAGAGATCGAAAAGGTAACTGGCAGGACCTGTTGGCGTCGCATTCGCTCGCTGTGGACACAAAGAAACTGTGGTTGGGCTTCGTGGCCACACTGGCTTCGGTTGCTCTCCTGACGATAATTGGGGCAGTGTACAGCCACCTGATAGCCCATCCCGTCATTGGCTATTTCAATCTCGGTGCACAAAGTTTCGTTTCTCGCCTCACAGCTGGTCAGGGGATACCTTCCTGGACGGCCATTTTGCCGTTATTTAATCCTTTCGCCGCGGGAATATCCCATTTTGCCCTTTCCATCTTCCTCTACATCGGCCTCTTTGCCATCTGGAGCTACTGTGGTGGCGCCATCTCCCGGCTCACCGCCCTGCAGTACGGACGGGATGATATTCCCACTTTGAGCGATGGACTCGATATGGTGCGGGACAAACGCAATGCCTACTTTTTCGCCCCGCTCACTCCGCTTTTCGGGATTGTAATTTTCGCTGTCTGTAACATGGTTCTCGGGCTCATCTGTTCTATTCCCTACATCGGGCCCTGGATTACAGCCATTTCCGTCCCGTTTGTTGCTCTGCCCGCCGCAATAATCACAACCTTCATCGTTGTTCTCGGAGTCACCACATTTGGACTCATGTTCCCCGCGGTAAGTATCGGTGGAAAAGATGCATTCGAGGGGTGGAGCAGCGCATACAGTTATCTCCTCTGGGGATTCAACCGCTTTGTGGGCTACACCCTTATCGCCGCCATTGTCGGTTCAATCACGACCCTGATCGCTGTTGGCGTCGCTGAACTCTTCATTGGAATTCTGGTCAAAACCATTTCCATCGGTCTCATTGGCGGTTCCATTATGCAACTGAACGGTGTCTGCAGCGTGCTCAAACCGGTCGGTGGAGGATCGGTCGGAATGAGCGTGGCATCCGGTGTTACAATGATCATCGCAGTGTTAGCCCGAACCCTCGTTGTCGCTTATGTATTCTCGTTCTTCTTCACGGCCAACACCATCATCTGTTTCCTTCTGCGAAAACACGTTGACCGTATCGAGATTGATGAAGTTTACGAGGAATCCCCCGAAGAAGAAACTTTCGAGGAAGAATTCGAAGAAGCACCGCCGGAAACCCAACCCACTGAGGAGGAAACTCAGGAGGCTCCAGAATCGGTCACTGAAGACGTGCCCGAGGCAGAAGGTGAAAAGCAAGAAGAAGAACAAGACACCTCAGCCCAGGGCAGCACCGAAGAAGGGGGCGAAAAGGAGGAGGAGGAAGAAGAGGACTCGGGAGAAGACAGTCCTTGACGCTCTCAGGCCACTCTGAAACTTGAATCATACGGGAAGCTCGGTGAAACGAGCTTCCCTTTTTTACTTGCAAATATCTTTTTCAGCACCGATAATTACGTATGCTATCATCCTGATCGCCCTTAAGCTGGATGATTTTGCCTGACCGTAGGTCACTGCTTCTATCCCCGTTTACCCGCTGAACCGGCTTGGTTATGAAAGGTCTCCACTCTAATGGTGAGGTCTGGTGGCATCTATGACATCCTCCACCGAAAATCGTAAGACGAAATCTTCCCAGGAAGTTCAGGAGGAAGTTGCGCAACTCCGAGAGAATGTCCATCAGCTCAACGAGAGGTTAAGTGAGGCAAAAGACACTATCGATTACCTCTCGAAACGACTTCAAGCTCAGGCTTCCGCCCCCGGCGAGCTGGAGGAAATGCAGGGGGAGGTGGACGACAAGGATTTACAGGCTCTGGCCAAACAGCTCGAGCGACAGACCATGATTCTGGCCCGGGACAAAACGGTTGCCAGAAAATTGCAGGAAAGCGTCCGTCCGCTCTGGCTGACAGATTTTGAAGGCGTTGAATTCGAGACCGAATCCTATACCGGATCGCGTGTCGGAGGGGATTTTTACGATGTTATCAAACTATCCGACACCACTATTGGGGTTCTCATCGCCGACGTTAGCGGTTACGGCCTCCCGGCTTCCGTAATTATGGCCACGGCCCGAATGGCCTTTCGAACTTTTGCAACAACCGAATCAAGTCCAAAGGCCATTCTTAACAAGAGCAATCAGGCTCTCCTGGAATCCACTCTTGCCGGGCACCATTTGACCGCTTTTATGGGAATCCTCGACACCGAGATGCTCACGTTTCAATACGTGAATGCCTCTCACTGTCCGCCATACCTCTTGCGGGACAAGAGCGTTGATCCGCTCGACACAGACGGCCTTTTCGTCGGAATGTTCGACGACCCCCGATATGAACAAAAATCGATACAGCTTGAACGCGGTGACAAGCTCTTTCTGTTCACCGATGGTCTGATCCGGATGTTTAACTCCGGCTCCAAGGAAGCGTCTTTGAACAACCTGCAGAGCTTTCTCTGCCAGCACGCTGACCTTGAAATCCGGGATCTAGTCCATAAGGCAGCCGACAACATCGTCGAAGAACCCGAGGATGATGTGCTCATGCTCGGCATGGAGCTTCTTCAAAAACGGGCCAAACGAAAAACAATAACAATATCGAGTATTCCCACCGAAGTGGCCCGCATCGAAGATAGCATTCTGCCTGCCCTATCGGCCAAAGGTTACGGTGAGCGCGCTTTGTTTGCCGTAAAACTTGGCCTGGAAGAAGCCGTTATCAATGCGATAAAACACGGAAATGAATTGGACACCACCAAAAAAGTCAACGTGGAATTCGTTATTGACGAAGATAAAGTGACGATTTCGGTCAAAGATGAGGGAGAAGGATTCGACCCCGAAAGCATCCCCGACCCACGGGAGGATGACAACCTGACCTCAGATTACGGTCGCGGCCTCCTGCTGATGCGAGCCTATATGGATTCGGTTTCATACAACGATAAGGGCAACAAGGTCACCATGGTGAAATATGCGCCGTGGCACTCTGAACATAAACTGGAAGCAAACGAATCATGAGATCAGACTTCGAAACAGAACGTGCTGCCAATATACAGATTGGACGGCGTAATGGGACCACCATACTTCACCTGTCCGGTCATATTGATGAATCGGCGGCGGATGCGCTCAATGCCGAACTGGACCAACTGTTCGAAAACGGTGTTAATCAGATCATATTTGATCTCAGTGAAGTGAAATTCATGGGTTCCAGCGGCCTCGGCCAGATCATGCGTGCTTACCGCGAATTGCGGGATTCCAGCGGCTACGTACGGATCGTCAATCCCCAGCCCCTTATCGAGGACCTTTTCGACCTCACCAAACTCAACAAGATTATCACCATACATCCCTCCGTTGAGGATGCCCTTGAAGGCGAGGACGAGTCGGAAGGTTGATTGGTCATATAGAAACGCCTCAACCTTTTTGATGGATCATCTTCCGCCCGCCAGGAGTGATCAATCCGTCCTGCCCCCGCTCTCGTCCATCTCCTGAGATCTCTTCTGCAACTCCCCTAAATTAAACCCCTCCCATACAAGAAAACATGCCCCAACCAGAGTGATCGGGATTACATTCACCACCCAGACCAGCATGGCGAATGCACCAGCAGCGCCCGTATTCACATTAAAAGCCTCCGCCACCAGCGCCGCAGCAAGGTGAAAGGTGCCAAGATATCCGGGCGCCTGGGGAATTGCCACGGCGCCCGCAATAGCAAGTGTCACCAGAAACACTGCCGTCAGATTAAGATCAACACCCAATCCCCATGCCAGCATCCATGTGCTCACAGACTGAGACATCCAGATTGCACCGGATAGCAGCAACCCGGCGGTGACGCCCCGACAGCTTTTTAAACAGTCCAGAGACTCCAGCAGCGACGTGAGAATGCCCTCCATCCGTGGACGCCATTGCAGCGGAAACAGCTGGATTATTTTGTCCCCGATACGCACCACAGGTGCGGGCCAGACGGCCATTAAAAACAGAATCAGAACCGTGGTCGCAGCTACGCCACTTACAATAACTCCTCCGTACCACACGCGCATGATCATCCGCTGGTCCCCCCCTTCGCTTTCCGTCTTCGGCGCCCCAGAGGCGGTCACTTTGACTGTATTTTCCGCCGCATACCGTTCAGCTGCTTTTTCCGCAGCACTCGCCCCCCCTCGCGTGGGCCCGGATGGGCCAGCCAGTACGCCCACCAGAAACAAAAGAAATGCCAGCCCCATGAGGTCAAAAATACGGGCCAGTCCCACCGTCGCCAGCGCATGGCTAAATTCAACGTTTTCCCTCCGGCTTATAAAGTACGGCCGAACCACTTCTCCCAGACGCGCGGGCAACAGGTTATTCGTGGCAAATCCAATCACAGTAGCACTGAGTGCATTTTTCCACTGGACGGCATGGATAGGCCGCAAAAAAAGGCGCCATCGAGCGACCCGGAGAAGATACACCATAGCCACCAGCGCAAGCGCGGGAAGCATCAGCAGGTAATTCGTGCGCTGTAACACACCCCATACCTCACCCCAGTGCCCACTCAGTCGATACAGAAACAGGCACAGAGCACCGATACTAATAAGTCCAGCCACGAGGCACGCCGGTAGCTTGCGCTTATTGAGCTCCATATTTATCTCTCACGATCTTCCGATCACTGATTGTAGCCATTTTCACTTCAGCAATGCATCGGGTTATCCGGCCCGTCTCCCCTGAGTTAGAAGCATTTTACGGATACCTTTCACCCGAGACATATGACATTTTTGAAACATATACACAACACGTCTTCCGCGATGATTGGATCCATAAAAATAGCCCGGAGATTCCATTCGAAATCCCCGGGCCAGAGTCTTCATGCAACTTCAACGAGCAGAGCCGTTGTTATTTGCATTCCGCCTCTTTGATGGCTTTTGTGACGATAGGACGCACTTTCGCATCGCCCAGTTCGTCAATCACCTCGTCCTCCAGCTCGATACCGATTTGTGCCGCGGCAAGGCGGGCAACCGGCACGCGGAAAGGCGAGCATGAGACGTAATCCATGCCAACACGATAGCAGAATTTCACCGATTCAGGATCGCCACCGTGCTCACCGCAGATACCGACCTTGAGATCGGACTGGGTGGAACGGCCCCGTTCGATACCGGTGGCCACGAGCTGGCCAACACCGTCAATATCGAGCGATTGGAACGGATCCTTTTCCAGGATTTCCCGGTCAATGTATTCCGGCACGAAGGTGCCAACGTCATCACGGCTGTACCCGAAGGTCATCTGCGTGAGATCGTTGGTTCCGAAGCTGAAGAAGTCGGCATGTTCGGCAACCTCGTCCGCCGTCAGAGCCGCACGCGGGATTTCAATCATCGTGCCAATTCGATAATCGGTATCCGCGTCCTTCTCCTCCAGAACACTCTGGCAAACCTCCTCGGCAGCCTCGCGGGTCACACGCAGTTCTTCCGCGGTACCGGCCAGCGGAATCATGATCTCGGGATGCACTTCCACACCCTTTTCCTCAGATTCCACGGCCGCTTCCATGATGGCGCGGACCTGCATTTTGTATATCTCCGGATATGTAATACCCAGACGGCATCCTCGATGGCCGAGCATCGGATTGAGTTCGCCAAGCTGTTCAACCGTATTAGCGATTTCATCAACCTCTTTGCCCATCTGGTCAGCCAGATCTTTCTGGAGTTCTTCCTCCTGCGGCAAAAATTCATGCAGCGGGGGGTCCAGCAGACGGACAGTAACGGATTTGCCGTCCATCGCCTCGAAAATCCCCTTGAAATCGTCGCGTTGCGCGGGCAGGAGCTTATCCAGAGCCTCGTCCAGCAACTGCTGCGGCCCCTCGAGTTGATCCTCCAGTTCCGCGATGCGTTTCTGGATATTTTCTCGTTCTTCCGAACCGGCCTGGCTCAATGCAACTTCTTCTTCATCAAGCAGGTTGCGGATACGCCGCACGTCCGGCGCGCTGAGCATCATCTGACGGACATAACTGATCCGTTCAGGTTCAAAGAACATGTGCTCGGTTCGGCAGAGGCCAATACCTTCGGCACCGTATTCCAGCGCCTGTTCGGCATCTTCCGGCGTGTCGGCATTCGTCCACACGCCGATTTTCCGGTATTTGTCAGCCCACTCAATCAGGGTTCCAAAGGCACCGGTCATTTTCGGCTCGACCTGATCCACCGCGCCGTCGAAGACCTGTCCGCTGGTTCCATCCAAAGAGATGACATCGCCTTCACTGTATTCATTTCCGGCGATAGTAACCGTTTTGGCGTCCTCATCCGGATTCACCGCGCCACATCCGGCCACGCAGCATGTCCCCATGCCCCGTGCCACAACGGCCGCATGACTTGTCATGCCGCCACGGGCGGTAAGAATACCGACCGAAGCATCCATGCCTCCGATGTCTTCGGGACTGGTTTCTTCACGCACCAGGATGATACCGGCGGGGTCGTCCTTCTGGGCTTCCTTTTCGGCCATTTCTTCGGCGTCGTCCGCCGTCAACGCTACTTTACCCACTGCTGCGCCGGGAGAGGCGGGCAGTCCGGTGGCAAGTTCACGTCCGCTTTCCTCCGCCTGTTCCTTGGCATCGCGGTCAAACTGCTTGTGCAGCAGCTGTTCAATGGCCTGAGGATCCACGCGGCAAACGGCCGTGCGCTCATCGATCAGTCCTTCTTCTTCCATATCAACTGCCATTTTCACAGCGGCAGCTGCCGTCCGTTTACCCGTCCGGGTTTGCAGCATATACAGGTGTCCATCCTGAGCGGTAAACTCAAAATCCTGCATATCTTTGTAATGACCTTCGAGACGGTCCTTGATATCCAGAAGCTGATCGTAGATGCCGGAAAAGATCTCGTTGGCTTCTTCTTCACTGACTTCGGCCTCCGGGAATTCCGACAGATCCTCGTCCGCCAGCTCATTGACATCCTTGGGGGTTCGGATTCCGGCAACAACGTCCTCACCCTGGGCGTTGATCAGATACTCACCATACAGTTTGTTCTCCCCAGTGGCGGGGTTCCGAGTGAAGCCGACGCCCGTCAGGCTCGTGTGGCCCATGTTACCAAAGACCATGGTCTGCACGTTCACGGCCGTGCCCAGAAGGCCCGTAATCTCATTGATCTCGCGATATCGGACGGCCTGTGGATTGTTCCAGGAACCGAACACTGCATCGATGGCCCGCTTGAGCTGGGCTTGAGGTTCCTGCGGGAAGTCCTCGCCGGTGTCCGCTTTGTAAACCTTTTTGAACTCCTCAACGATGTCCTTCAGCTGTTCCACATTGAGCTGACTATCATACTGCACGCCCGCGTCTTCGCGTGCCTTGTGCAGAAAGTCATCGAAATTACTGTGAGGAATCTTCATCGCCACGTTACCGAACATCTGAATGAAGCGCCGGTAGCAATCCCAGGCAAATCGCGGATCACCGCTTTGTTTCGCCAGTCCCTGAACCGACGTATCATTCAAACCCAGGTTCAGGATGGTATCCATCATACCGGGCATGCTCTGCGCTGCCCCGCTTCGGACACTTACCAGCAGGGGATTGTCATCATCACCCAGTTTTTGACCGGTCACGTCCTCAAGACGGGCAAGATGATTGGCGACTTCTTCTTCCAGTCCCTCAGGCCAACCACCGTCCATTTCCTGGAACTCCTGACAGGTTTCCGTGGTCAGGGTGAACCCGGGTGGCACCGGCAGCCCAACGTTGGCCATTTCAGCAAGATTGGCTCCTTTACCTCCAAGCAGCCACTTCAGGCCCGTGCGACCTTCGGCATCGCCTTCTTCAAAAAAATAAACTCTTTTCGTATCGTCAGCACTCATACCTAAAACTTCCTCCTCTACAAACGCGCGCTCCGCCGGGATGTAATTCTCCTGAACGGCTACGCGTCGAGTAACATACAGTAAGAATGAGAATCTTCCGGGGGCATACATACCCGCCGGTTTAAGCACTTTAGCAGGAAACAAGCGGACATCTGTTGGCAGTGTTGAAAGATGGCAAGTAGGGGCCATCTGCTGCGCGCGACACCCGCTGATGCCGCGCCAAAAGAGTATCACAGACACTTTCTCAATTCAAGTGAATATACCCCCTACTGCCTCTTCTCCACTCTCACCGATTTATGCCGCCATCAACCACCCTGCCAATTTGCGGGATTATGCGTGTCTTCATCCCCCGGGAACCAGTGCTGTCAAAAACATTCAGATATGGGTTCTGCAAGTAATCCTCCGGGGGCTTTGAGAGCTCAATAGAACTCCCCCCCAAACGCCCCGTCATCGGTTTTGCGACTGCGCACCAAACATCTTTACCTTCGTCTTTGCCTTTGTCTGCCTTTCTATCGATGCTAAGACCGCCAAAAACAACGGCACATTATGGTAAAGCCGATGATAAAGACAAAGAATCATGCTTCTCGAAACGCTATTTTCGACAGACCTGAGTCCCGCTTGCCGGAACGAAGGTAAATCGGTGTTTGGGTCCGCTGCGGGGAAAAAGATTTGTACGGCCAGAATCGCTGTTCTGGACAGATCCGCCCCGGAGCAGCTTCACGTACAAAATACTCACATAATTCCCATCTATTCTTGACGTTCACATCGCATTATAATACGTTGTCGCTACAAACTTTCCCCTGCTCTGCCGGAACGGGCTGCTTACGGGAGCATAATCTGAAACCGCCCGTTATTCAGACGGAAATGGGGATTGAATATTGGGATACCAGTCATTACTCATTTTCGCCGTGGGCATCTGATGTATTCTTCCACCATCCAGAACAAATCCCCTGCATACACATCACGTTCGTACTCACCATTCACCCTCAATGAACTCCTTGTGACCATAACCGTCATTTCGTTGCTCAGCGCTCTGCTTCTTCCCGTGGTGGAGGAGGCTCGTGGCGCAGCACAGACCATCTCCTGCACAAATCGCCTCCGTCAAATAGGCGTCATGCACAGATTCTACAGCAACAATAATGGCGGATACGTGATCAGTGCCGTTCAGAACAACTCCGTTGGTCACTGGATCAATTATATGTTCGTCCATAGCGACCTGAATTACGAGGAAGCCTACCGGTGCCCCACCCTTCCACTCTCCGCATGTTTCAATCCATATGGCGGAACCGGCCGGTATGCCGTCAACATCCGGGCCAGTTACATCATGAACACCATCCGCGCAGGACATGACCCCGATTCATGGCACGATGCTCCCATTCCTCAACCGGACAGCAGCTGGGGATGGACCAGGTCAATCGACGACAGCTGCACCAAACCTGTCCGTCTCATCCAGGCCGATCAACCTTCCGACACCATTTTTCTCACGGAAACCCCTGAGACCCTTTCCGACATCTCGTTAACAACTAACAAGACGGAAGCCGGAAAACATATCAATCGTTTCCTGCAGACGGACCATGGAATCCCCATTTTCAGCGATCGAACAGCCGATTACCGCCGCGTTGGTTCCCACCATGATGGCCAATTCAACGCGCTGATGGGCGACGGGCGAGTGCAAACGATCCATAGCAGCCGTCCCCGGCAGTGGGTGGCATGGACTGAGTGATGTGCGATTACTGCTCCTGCACCGAGAGTCCATTCCCACATGCTCCCCATATCCGCCGCCCTTTAACAATCGGCGGGCCCGGTTCCGTCTGGAACAAGGCCCGCGACCAATTTCCACAGTTTCACGCGACCATCTCAGATCTCGATCTCCACCGGTGCACCCTTGGCATCGCTCTCGATGGCACCGAACACCATCGCCAGACTTTTGATATTATCCCTGGCAATGGTCTGTGGTTCCCCTCCTTCGCGCACGCACTTGAGGAACTCGTTGATGCATCCTTCATGGCCTTCCGCCGGCACCGGAACATCCTCCGCTTCGACCTCCTTCGTCTCGCTTATGAACTGGTCAGCGTCCTGAACTATTTCGGCACACGGTTTGTCTTCATCCCACATTTCGGTTCCTTCGGTCCCGATAATGCGCCAGCTGCCGGCCCAGGGGGTCGGGTATCCCTCCGAACACCATGACCCGCGATAATTGAACACAATATCGTCCGTCATCTCGAACACGCACATTGCCGATGCACCATCCTGATACCATGATCCCTCCGGATTGAAGGCTTTGCAATAGGCGGACAGAGGATCAGCGCCGGTCAGCTGACGGGCCTGGTCGAAGGTGTGTATAGCCATATCGAGCAACAGAGGGTGATCCATTTCCGTCCGGAAACCAGCAAAGTGGGCGCCGATGTAGAAATCGACATTCACCGTGGTGATTTTGCCAATTGTGCCATCCCGCGCCATTTTTGCCGCCGAGGGAGCAGTAGGAAGATACCGTCGGTTCTGCATAACCGCATACAGTTTCCCCACCTCATCAGCCCTGGCAACCATTTCCCGGGCGTGTTCCATCGAGTCGGCAAGCGGTTTCTCGCCCATCACGTGGCAGCCGGCCGACAACGCCTTCATCGTCACTTCGTGATGCGCCGCCGGAACCGTCACGTCAAATACAATGTCAGGATCTTCCCGGTCCAGAGCTTCGTCCAATGACTCATAAACCACATCATCAGGCAAATCATACTCTTCGGCACGCGCCTGGGCGTTTTCGGGTTTCAGATCAACCAGACCCGTGACCTGCAGATCGGGGTCATCATCCACAACACTCAGCCAGGCACCCGACATTCCTCCACATCCGACCAGAACTGCATTGAGTTGTTCCGTCATCTTTCCAACCTCACCTTTCCGCAAAATTTACAAATAGGGTATCTCCATCCGAATCACGGCTGACGGCGTGGCATGATAAAAGGTGTAGAGGCGTGACGCAAACCATCCGAATCGAAACAAAAAACACTAAACCGTCAATAACGGACTGACACAACGGGCAAAATGCCTTACAAACGTGAGAAACGCGCGGCGAAAAAGCACAGAGAAAAACCGAAAAAGACTTGACGCTATAATTACACCCCTTATAATGAACATAGGTTCATAATCATGCCAAGAAAAAAGAGACAGAGGCAGGTTGAAGCCAGGCCGCCATACGAAATGTATACTCCGGCGGAGCGTATCCCCTCGGATGCCGACCCAGTTGTTTTGGAACTGGACGGATACGAAGCGCTCCGGCTGGCGGACTACAAGGGCCTTTCCCAGGAAGAGGTAGCGGAAAAGCTTGATGTGTCCCGCCCCACTGTAACACGCATACTGAGGGCGGCACGCAAGGCCATCGCTACTGCCCTGGCGGAGGGACGTCCTCTGGCCATCCAGGGTGGAAGCGTTCGTATCGGTGGCGGGCGCGGCAAAAGAAAGCGCCGCCGCGGACGCAACCGTGGCCGTCATGGACGAGGCGGCCCGCAGAAACAGTAGAGGTTCCTGTTGGTTTAACCATACTTTTGCCAAGGAGGTCTGAACTATGCGAGGAAATGGACAAGGTCAAGGTCAAGGAGCAGGACAGGGTGGCGCTGGTGGAGGCGGACGTATGGGCGGCCCCCAGGCGGGCGGCCCGGGCGGAAACTGCGTCTGCCCGAATTGTGGCAACACGATGCCTCATCAACGGGGTACACCCTGCTATGAACATGAATGCCCTGAATGTGGGACGCAAATGACTCGTGAACGCTAAACGTCAAAAGTGGATGTGGAACCCAGCGTGTGGCTGTCGGCACATAATGCGCAGGATGGGCCATATCCAGATTTTATGAGCTATTCCGGCAGATAACTCAAACTTTAATCAAAAGGAGGTTTTATTATGCCTCGAGGTGATGGAACAGGACCGGCCGGCATGGGTCCGATGACTGGACGCGGTGCCGGATATTGTGCAGGTTTCAATCGCCCTGGTTACGCCAATCCCGGCGTCACCGGTGGCGGCGGCTTTGGTCGCGGACGCGGCGCTGGTGGAGGCCGTGGACGCAGAAACTGGTTTCAGCGAACGGGAATGCCCGGATATGCTCGCGCAGCCCAGGGCATGCCCGCCTACGGCAATCCAGGCGCGGGAGCAGCCGCGCAGGCATCCCCCGCCAACGCTCAGCAGCCAGCTGGTTACGCTCAACCCTCTCCGGAGGATGAGCTGCAGGCGCTTCGACAGCAGTCTGAAGCTTTGCAGCAACAGCTTGAGCAGGTCAACCAGCGTATCAGTCAACTGGAAGACCAAAACGAAGAACAGTAAGATGAAAAGGGGTGGCCGGAGTACAGTCCGCCACCCCTTTTCCTTTTCTCCCATGGAGACTCCCCATGAAAATCTGCATTCCCAGCGAAGGACCAGATCCGTCGGCCGAAGTCGATTCGATGTTCGGGCGCGCACGCTACTTCATCATCTTTGACGACCAGAGTGGCAAGCACGAATATATTGACAACTCCGAGAACATGGACCGAGCCAGCGGGGCAGGTATTCAGGCCGCACGACAGGTCGCCGAAAAGGACGTTGACTGCGTGATCAGCGGGCACGTGGGCCCCCGAGCATTGAATGTACTGCAGGAGGCCGGCATACGTGTGTGTAGCGGTGCGAGCGGCCTGGTCTGGGACGCAATCGAGGCCTGTCAGAACGATGAACTCCACGAGATGAATCAATCCGACATAGGATAATTGGTGCCGCCTGCTCCAAATTATCTTGCCCGCTAATGTCATTTTCTTCCTTGACACCTTACATCTGACGGCGTACGATGCAGAATGAAGAGAATTTGTGATACTTATGATATGTGTCTGAGGGGAGTTGACAATGAAGGCAAAAGATTACGTGGGCATCTGGATGGACCATCGTCGTGCTCAGATGTTTTGGGCAGATCGAGAAGCCGACATCACAACCCGAGAAATCACCAGCGGATTTCAGGAGGAAGGCGAACCGGTGGACACTATTGAACCTGCCGGCAAATTCGCCCACGGTGGAGGCGTGCAACACGCCAAACGGGATAACCGTCGAACCGAGCAGCTCAAACGTTATTACAAAAAACTCGCCAAAACTCTGCGCGGCGCCGAACACATCTATCTGTTTGGACCGGGTGAAGCCAAAAAAGAACTGGCCAAGAAACTCGAAGACGACTCACAACTGGCCGACTGTGTGGAAGGAGTGGAAGGCGCCGACAAGAAACTCACCAAGAATCAAAAGGCTGCAAAGGTGCGCGATTTCTTTGACCTCCCACGAAACGCCATTTAGTTGCCGTCTGCACCGATCACCTCATCAATAACCGTCACGAAAGCATCCTGGGTCAGCCTGTCGAGAGGCTGACCCAATCTTATCTTAGCGTGTTTTTTTGCGAGGATGACTCATGCCATTTTTGGGACGGACCAAGACACTCTTTACGATCTTCGGGTTCCCTATCAAGATGAACCCCACCTGGTTTCTTCTCTTTTTCCTCATCGTCTTCTCGCTGGGCAGCCATCAGGGCCTGTTCAGTCAATGGCTCGGGGATCCAAATAGCGTCGTCTACCAGTGGTTGGATCCGGAACCGGTCTCTCCCCTTCTATACTGGTTACTGGCCATTATCGGAGCTGTTGGGCTGTTTGCCTCCCTCCTCGCCCACGAACTCAGTCACTCACTGGTGGCACGCAGCACCGGCATGCCGGTGGGCGGAATCACCCTGTTTATTTTTGGAGGCGTCAGCGAAATGGAGGAGGAACCTCCGACGGCCGAAGCCGAATTTTTTATGGCCGTAGTCGGACCCATATCCAGCGTGCTCATCAGCGCCGCGTGCCTGGGACTGGTTCTTCTGGGGATTTACATGATCAACCTGCCCGCCCCCGTCAACGCTGTTCTGTTATACCTTGCGGTGGTCAATATGCTGCTCGCTATCTTCAACAGCCTTCCCGCCTTCCCGCTGGATGGGGGCCGCGTAGTGCGCAGTGCGCTTTGGGGACTCACCGGCGACCTCGTGCGTTCCACACGGATCGCGGCGGCTACCGGTTCTATCTTCGGGCTGGCACTGATTATTTTTGGGATCTTCCTGATATTCCAGGGCGCACTCATTGGGGGATTGTGGATGGTTTTTATTGGCTTTTTCCTCCGCCAGGCCGCAACATCCAGCCATCGCCAGGTTGTGATGCGACAGGCCCTCGGCGGCGAAAGGGTCCGCCATTTCATGAGCACACAGCCGGTTACGGTCCATCCCAGTGTCACCCTGCACTCCCTCGTTCACGATTACGTCCTCCCCTATCACTACGCTCTGTTCCCCGTGGTGGATGATGATGGCACGCTGATAGGAACGGTCGGTGCAATGGGCCCGAGCGATGTGGACCAGAACAACTGGGATGAGCGTACCGTTGAAGACATTATGAACACCGATACCGAACACCTGGAGATCCGTCCGCAGGACCGCGCCGTCGATGCCCTTCAGCGACTCCGGGAGGAGGAAAACAAGCGTCTCGTCGTGGTGGAAAATGGAAAACCGGTGGGAATTATCAGCCTGCGGGACCTGCTGGAATTCATTGAGCTCAAAATAGGCCTGCATCCCCAACAGCTCGACCATCAGGTATAAAAAAATAGCGGGCGGACAAGAGTAAAGTCCGCCCGCTAAGGGGTTGCTGTCAAGGAGGGGGGTACTCCTTTGACAGCGCGTGGTGCTTTATATTGGGGTGGGAGCACCACGCTTATTGGGATAGGCAGTTGCTATATATAGTTGCAATTGTCATGCCAACCATAGGGCATAATATTTTTTTGTTCCATTTCTCCCTCCGACACCTGTCCCCACTCCCGCTGATATCCCTGTTTTCCGCATCATAAACCCACACTGAGTCGATATCCCCGCCTCCGGATTAATTATCCGGCCCCACCAACAATAAAGCCTCCCCCCCGATTAAACCATGTCACCGACACCTTCGCCTTATTCACCGATGTTGTGTCATCCAACGTATTGGTTACTTTTACGGCAACATCCACCTTACCGCCTTCTTACTTCCCGGCCCCCTCTCGACCCACATCCAGAGAGATGACAGGACCGGGATCAAAGACAACTGATCCGCCGCGAGATGTACGGGATTGCCCCCGCAAAACCTGTGCTTCGGTAACGCAAAGCCACGCCGCCAGCTTTCGTGGATCGTCTCAGCAGGTATTTGCGCGCACTCTCACACCTTCCTGCAAAGCTAATATCGATCTCATATTGTCATCACAGCCTGATCATATTGGCGCATATACTACATAAACAGAAGAATGAAGACGGGCGTTTTCAGTTTACATTTGGTGAAGGAGGAAGGCTATGAATTTCAAACCTTGTAATTGGTGCGGTGGTCCTGTTCCGCTCCGCAAAAACAGTTGTCCCCGATGCGGCACGCACACGGAGGGTTCGGAAGATACTGGATCACAATTCCAGACGTATGAGCCAGAGCGAACAGACCATTCAGAGGCTTCACGGCTCATCCTTATCCTCGCCTCATTTCTGGCCACGGCGCTCGGCGTATATATCGTCATGCAGGGACAATACGCCGGCGAAAGTCATTTCCTCCTCATCGGCATCTCGTTCGCCGTATTTGGTGTGTGTGGATTGGTGAGCGCCGAAAGGACCCCCGGCCTCGAAATGAATCAGAAGTGACCACAATTCCCCGCTCAATCATGACCGGTGTGTGAATTCCATACAAACTCCGCCCATCACGTGTGGGCGGAGTTTTTTCCGTTATGCAGTCCTTCATAAGTATCCTGAGATTCCACACACGCTTCTATGGATCCCATTCTCACGTATGCAAGAATTTCGGGCACTCATTCGGGACATCTTGATGTTCGCAGTATCATTCTTCATCGGCATACAGCTGCCCCGTTTTCCCGTCGCATTGTTACGCCCCTCGTGCGCGGCCCCTTGTTTTACTGCATCTCAAGACTTTCCGCGTATCGTTCGGCCCGTTCAATCTGGGTCGTATCCCATGCAATTTCACGGTATTTAGACAACGTTTCCTGCACGGCATCCGCCCCCTCCCTTGCTTTGAGATGAAGGATCGCATAAACGTTGGGCATATACCCGGGTGCCGCCTCAACGCCCTGCCAGAATGTCGCCAGACATTCCTCGGCCGGCATCCCTGCCCTTTTCCGCCAGTGCCCGAGCAAGTAAAAGCCACGCGGAGATTCCGGTCGCGCGCCCAGCAGTTTCGCCAGTTCGCCACGCACCTCCTTCTTTTCCTCTGTATTCAGAGCATTGAGAACCCGAGCCATTGCCGACCACTCGCCCGAAAGTTCATCCTTCGGCAGGGTCAGATCATCACCGCGCATTTTGACATCCTGCTCCTGCTCCCAGCGCAACGCTTGAGCGCAGTATCTTCTAATGACAGGAACGGGGTGCGGAACAGCGGATACCGATTCGGAGGCTTCATCCAGTAACCTGATCGCCCGTTTGAAATCCCCTTCGCGCTCCGCCTGCTGGGCCATGCCCAGTCGGTTCCAGAACGCCATATTCTCTGGAAGCTGCACCAGTTTGGGATCCGAAACATCCAGGTCCCGGGCGACGCCTTGCAGAAGAGCGTTCAGCGCACTTTTCAAGCCACCAATCGTATCGGCTGGCAACTGTTTTTCCACCTTCCAATTACGTCCTTCCACGGGCTGAAAACTCAGCTTCCACTTCTCATCGATTCTGTCCAACTTGAGCAAGTATGTAGGATCCGTTTCCAGCAGAATGCGATCAAATCCGGTTTTTTCCCCGTTCTTCTGCTGGATCAGATGTGGATTAATCGCCCCGAGCTTCTCAAACGTGTCCACCTGCAGAGCGGCCATCGTGGCAAATGTCCTCGACAAATTTCCGGGCTCATCATTCGTGGCAGCCGCCCCCACGATAAGCACTCGCCCTTTTTCCAGCATCTCCTCCTTCGCTTTTTCGGCCAGTTTCTCGCCTCTCGTCTCCTCCGTAAACATCCTGTAAAAAGGAATGATCGAAATAGCGATCAGCAGAAAGGCGAGGATCGTCCACATTACAGCCCGGACCGTTTGATGCCGGCCATGCCGTTTTTCCGCAATAGTGGGTGCGTCAGTAACCCCGGGCCGCTCATTGATGGTTTGTGCCATGGAGCGAAACCGCTCCAGAACCTCGGCAGCACTATCGGGGCGCTCATCGGGATCCCGCACAACCAGGTCGCCGATAAAGTCACACACTTCTTCCGGCAAATCGGATCTCAATGTAGATATCGCCACCGGCTGTTCCCGGCGACGAACCTCCAATATTTCCTCGGCGGAATGACCATCGAACGCTCTTTGACCGGTCAACATCTCATACAACGTCAGGCCCAGGGAGTAAAGATCGGACTGTATGCTTCCGTTGTTGGGATCCTCCACCTGCTCGGGAGCCACGTAATAGCAGGGACCGGTCAGTTTTCTTCCCGACGTCACCGCAAACTCATGGAGTTCCCGCGGATGATACGGGCGTCCGAAATGGTGCATCTTCAGGGAATCGTCGTAATCCAGCAAAAAGGTGTCGGGACTGATGCGACCCGAGTAAAGATCATTGCGTTCGGCCTCTTTCAGAACCCTCAATGCATCTTCAATAACAGGAAGAGCCTCGCTCAGGCGTACGCGACCGCGATCATCAATCCATCGCCGTACCGATCCCCCGTCCGCGATTTCACGCATACAGAAATCATAACCTTCACGCCGCCCCAGATCGTAGAGAATCACCACGTTGGGGTGACGCAACTGGGACGCCTCAGCCAGACCGCGAAAAAGCTGGATGATCCATTCTTCATCGTATCCCTCCTGGTCGTGTGGCCAGAGCTCGAACCACACGGGCATCGACCGGTCCAGAT
This sequence comes from uncultured candidatus Brocadiaceae bacterium, assembly GCA_964644705.1. Classification (GTDB taxonomy): domain Bacteria; phylum Planctomycetota; class Brocadiia; order SM23-32; family SM23-32; genus CAZXYF01. The sequence continues at coordinate 18,935 of CAZXYF010000047.1, forward strand.
GTTCCGCCCGATAGGTTACCGACTCGGGACCGGCCCAGAGTTGTTTTTTCAACTTGCACTGCCCCTTGACCTCCTTTTTATACTTATTCTTCTTTTTAAACCGCCCGCCCCAATCAGATAGATCCTGAGTCAGAACCTCCCCGCATTCCGGGCAACGTACAGTACGTCCCTCGACATCATCCCCATGGATGTCGTAACGATCCTCGCACACAACGCAATGTAATGCTGATATAGCCATATTCTCATTCTATGTCATGCTGCTGATATGAACAACTTGTACGTCCTTTTAGCGCCTCCGCGCGTAAGGTTTCGGTGAACCACATGCGTTTTGTGATGCCCTCCTTGCCGGGCTTGTCCCGGTAGGGGCGTACCTGTGCACTACAGCTGGCGTACCACGCCAGGCGATAGGGCCTTCTGGCAGGGCGCTGAAGCCATCAACAC
>CAZXYF010000048.1:0-19305 GCA_964644705.1 uncultured candidatus Brocadiaceae bacterium
CGGCAGGTCGCGCTCAGCGATCACGACCTACTCGTATGCAGTATATGTTGCGCCGCGTGGCAACCTGCCCACGCACTTGAGTCCGCCCGGCCCTCTCACTATCCTATACGTCTCCTATCGGTCGATCCAACTATTTTCCATAACCTTCACGCAGGAAAGCGTCTGTCATGAAAACCGTCCTCTCACCCAGCGACCCCTCGTGGTGCATGTCCCATTCCGAATGTGAGCCACTGAATATTGCGCAGTATGAAACTCTTTTTACCCTCGCCAACGGGTATGCCGGTGTTCGAGCCAGCCTCCCAACCTCCCCCACTCTCGGACAACCGGGTTTTTTCATCGCCGGCGTCTACGACAACGTGCACGGGGAGGTTTATGAGCTGGTCAACCTGCCCTCCTGGATTGGATTGCAGGTCAATGTGAACGGCTTTGATCTGGACGTAACAAAAGGCAAACTGCTGGACTACCAGCGCACTCTGGATATGCACCAGAGCATCCTGTGGACGAAGATCGACTACCAGGACGATGCCGGACAGACGACCCGGTGGGAAACCGGAAGGCTTCTCGATATGGACGGGAAACACGGTGCGATGATCTGGGGGCAGATCACCGCTCTCAATCATTCCGGTAATGCCACCCTCACCAGTTCGCTCGACGCCTACTCGGTCAAATACTCCTCCTGTTCAGGACAGTGCCACTTCCAGGATATCGTGACGGCGGACCGGGGAGCCGACAGCGGGATTGCGCTGGATGTTCTCACCATCGATACGGACATCACCGTCGCCGAACGCTCACATCTGGAGGTGCAGGCGGAAGCTCAGCGGAATCGGAACCTCACAGAGGATCGCGTGAGCGAAAGTGCTCGCTTCTCCCTGGAAGAAGGTGAACCGGTGACATTCTGCAAACGGGTTAGTTTCGCCACGTCTCGCGATGGCGATGACCCACAGAATAAAGCGGCTCAGCATCTCCAGGCCATGAAGGACGAGACGCCCGATCAGACTGTTCAAACCCATACCGCGGGCTGGGAGCAAATCTGGGACAAAGCCGACGTCCGCATCGAAGGTGATGACCGAGCTCAGAAGGCAGCCCGGTTCAACGTCTTCCACCTGGCCGCCCTGGGAAGCACCGACGAGGAAGTCAGCATCGGCGCCAAAGGATTACACGGAACGGGTTACCAGGGACGTATCTTCTGGGATACCGAACAGTACATGGTCCCATTTTTCACCCACACCCGCCCCGAAGCGGCGCGTGCGCTGCTGATGTACCGTTACAACCATCTCGATGAAGCGCGTGAGAACGCCGCCAACGTGGATTGTCCCGGCGCCCGTATCCCGTGGAACAGCTCCATTTCGGGGCGGGAAGGTGCCTTCACCGGGTTTGGATGGCAGGACCACCAGACGGCCGATGTGGCGTATGCGGTGGACCGTTACGTCCGTGCCACCGGGGACGAGGAATTTTATCTGGATTATGGAGCCGAAATGATCATCGAAACGGGCCGGTTCTGGACGGGCCGCCTCGTTTACGACGAAGATCGGGGACAATACGTCTGCCGCGACATCATGGGATCCGACGAGATTCACGGCGAGGCGACCAACAATGCCCTGACCAATTACCTCGCCCAATTCAATTTACGTCGCGCGATACAGGCGGTGGATGATCTGAAGAACGCTGGTCGATGGGAGAATCTGCGGGAACAACTGGACATTGCGGAGGATGCTCCGCGCGAATGGGAACAGGTGGCCGACAGCATTTACATGCCATGGGATGAAGACCGCGGCTTCCACGAACAGTTTGATGGTTATTTTGAGCTGGAGGATCGCACGGCGGATCGTTCCATGCGGCCGGTGGAATATACGGGCCCGGTCCTGCACGAACTGGCGAAGACCCAGATCAACAAACAGGCCGATACCGTCCTGCTGTATTACCTGTTCCGGGATGATTTCAGCGACGATGTGCGCCGGCGTGGTTACGAGTATTATGAACCACGCACAGCCCACTGTTCCTCCCTCAGCCGCTCCATCTACGCGGCCGTGGCGGCGCAGGTGGATAAAACGCAGGAGGCGTATGATCTCTGGATCAAAGGAGCGGAAATCGATTACGACCAGGAAGCTTCATGCGACAGCGGAATCCACGCCGCGTCGCTCGGGGGAGCCTGGCAGGCGCTCATCTTTGGGTTTGCCGGAGCGCATGAAGAGGACGGCGAGCTTGTCCTGGATCCGCATCTGCCCGACGGCTGGGACCGGCTCCAGTTCCGCGTTCAATGGCGGGGTGAGACGCTGAAGGCGGACGTCCGCGGGGATGACTGGGAACTTCGGTGAGTGGCAGTAGTTGATATGCCAAACGGCCCATTTGTGAACGTTTTGGACAGCGCTGTCCAGCAGCCCGACCGGCCGATCGATCATCTACCATTTCATGGGATTGATCAGCCAGGTGGGGATTTCGTTCCAACGTTTGCGCCGAGCCGATGCCGGGCATTTGCCAGATCATTGGTCGATGATTTCGCGCACCTCTGTGAGGCTGACTTCATCCAGTGAATCGACCACCACGTCGGCCTCTGAAAGTTTCTCACGCGCAACTGAATTGGTGACTGCAATGCAGATCGCCCCGGCCGCATGCGCTGCTCTGACGCCGTCGGGAGCGTCCTCGAACACGGCACAGCGGGAGTCGGGCAAGCCAATCCTCTCCGCTGCCGTGAGGAACAGCTCCGGATCGGGCTTTTTATGATCCACGTCGTCACCACATACGTAGGCCAGCTCTTCGACGGGTATCCCTGCCGAATCCAGAACAGCACCCGATTTTGCACGGGTACTGGACGTGGCGATGGCCACCCGATACTGATCGTCCTCGGCGAGTGCGCCCTCAATCAGCTCCATCACTCCCGGCAGAGCCCCGAGCGGTTTCTCACGAAGAAGTCGTAAAAAATACTCCTGACGCAAACGTGTCGCCCGCGTCACCTCTTCCTCCGTCAACTCACGTCCATTCGCCTCGGCCCCTGCCCTCACGTAGGCTCTGGCACCTCGGCCGACTCCTGCCTCAAAATCCTCCCGTTCAACCCCCTCAAGGTCGAAGTGATCGGCAAACACCCGGGCGGTGGCCCGGGCATTTGCGCCTTCCGTATCCGCTATGACACCGTCCACATCAAATATCAATCCATACATATCCAGGCGATCTTGCATGAGCCTTCTCAAATTCTCAGGTGAAAGATGTATTGAAACGTTCAGTCAATATCCCGTCGCTTAAGTATTCAGGGAAACAAGCGCGCTCACTTCTTTTCTTTCGACTTCTCGGATTTGTTTTTCTTCGATTTATTCTCCGTTTCCACAACATACGGTAGAGTGAAAACCCGTCCCCAATTGCCGGCACCGTCCCGCGCTTTGACCCTCAACCAATGGGTTCCCGATTTTTTTACTTTGAACGTATGCCCCGCCTTCTTGTGCGTTATTTTATCTGCCAGTTCGGCCGTGCTGGACTCGCCGAACCGCGCGGCGTACCCGGCGATACCGGTTATATCGCGCGATGCCCACCTGAAACTCGCCTTTCGATCGCCGTAACCAGAAATCATGAAATTGTCCACGAACCAGTGTGACTTGCTCTTGTTTTTCCGTTTTCGGTCCGTCAGTCGTATGCGGGAGACCCTGTATTTTTTCTTCTTCGGATATTTTTTCTTCGCAAATTTCAGCAGATTGATCACCACGTGATGCCACTTCTTATCGCTTTTGATGCCTTCCATCTGCCCCAGTTTCTTCCATTTTGTCCCGGGAGATGTAAGCTGCAGTTCATGCCACCTCCCGTTCAATTTGATAGCCATGTTGAAATGAGTTTTTGGATAGACGCGATACTCGAATGAGACCAATGGATACTTCTTCAGGTCGTAACGTTGCCGGTGAGCCCAGACGTTCATAAAACTGCGGTTCCGCTTCGCGGCTATTTTCAGACACTTCCCACCTTTTTTCCGTTTCACCCGTTTGATGCTGGCTCCCCATCGATCTCTCCGTACCGGACGCCATCCATCCCTGCCTGTTTCAAAATTGGCGAAAGCATGGAGTGACATACTCTCCGGCGTAACTGTCGCCACCGCGGGCGGACGCTCATCGCGACCGTAATCCATAATCCATGACCACTCGACCGGCTGCATTTCGTTTTCGGCAAAATCGCCTGCTTTGACTCTGGCTACGATTTTATGTCCATCGGGGATGGACTTCTCCTTCCTGGCCGCCTCCCTCCAGTCCCACTTGAACCGCCCGCTTGATGGCTGATACTGGACACCTCGGTCCGTCAATGTATATTCGTGTTCATTGACCTCCACGCTGAACGCTCCAGGATTCACCGCCGAGGCGTCATCCTGCAGCCGGAATTTCACGTGTGAAGCCCCAGATTTTGCGTCATTCCCTGGCGACATCTTCACAAGTTCTGGCGGTTTCAGATCAACAAGGAAGGGCAAGTGGGAAGTGGGTCCCCAATTCCCCGCCCTGTCGCATGCCCGAACATGCAGGTAAACGGGCCCCTCGTTAAGATTCTTCGGCAGATCCATGGGACGCCCCTTATCGACACTTTCATCCGGTGTCTGTTCCCGGTCATCCGACCAAACGTAGCTGTATCCTCTGATACCGGAAGCATCAAAGGCCCGAACCCGCATTTTGTCCTCCATCTGACGCGATATCAGGGGGATACGACGGAAGTTATCGAGGTGATAGTATGCTCCAGGTGCCGATCTCCTGAATTTGTAGTTCCCGAACGTCAGTGCCTTTGCTTCATACAATCCGTCCTTATACTTCAGCTTTTTCACCTTCTCCAGCAGGTTGACCTGCAGATGATGCCATTCGGCATCAGCCTCCACACCATCTATACCCCCGAGGTATTTATAATTCCCATGCCCCCCTGCTCGTTCAGTGAACCCAATCAGGCAGGTTCCCGCCGAATTCCGCAATGCCAGATCGATACGCATCACATCCGGTATCCTGTAATCAAACGCAACCATGGGGAATTTGCCAAGATTATATTTATTTCGCACGGCAATTGCCTGCATAGCGACACCGTATCGCAGACTCTGGATCATGAGACTGGATTCGCCTCCGGCAGATATAGCGGTGTCACGGAAAATTTCACTGTATTTCTTGTCCTGCCATTCACCCGTGCCTTCTTCAAAATCCTGTCTGTTGGGTGCCCCCACCAGTTCAACAGCCGAGGGGGGAGTTTCATCGGCCGCCCGTGATGGGTTCAATACGGTCTCATAAGTGGAACTGCCTTTCCGGTTTTTTCCGCATGTAACAACCAGTTTAACCGGCTTATCATCCGCCAATTCCAGGTCAGCCCGGGCCAGCGAGACAACCACTTCGTTTGCTGCATAATCCAGAGTGACAAACTCCGTCGCCGGCGTCAGGCTCTCTCCGTTGACCTTTATCCCTATATCGGACTCCGCGAGCAATAGACTCTGTCCATCGGCCAGACTGAATCGAATTGGCCCAAAACCCCAGGGCTTTTCCGATTCTGGCGTTACCGACATCACACCAAACTGTGATCGGGCCTTCTCAAAAGGCAGATGAAGGGTCGGAGCCCACACACTGGTGTCCTTTTGCTTCTGACGAACCCTCGCCCGCACGTGGCAGAACCATGAACCCGGTTTCAGATTCTGATTGCTCAGAGCCCCCTCCGATCGGGGTCGGGTATGGGGTTTGGAATCATACGCTACCAGAACACGATCAATCTTTCCGTCCTCCGTCCGTAACTTACCGGCGAAATCCGCCCTGTTGATGCTGCTCAGACGGAAATTATCTATACTGTAGGTGGCGTTCTTCCGGTTGCCATTCAGCCCGCTTTCCAGGAATCCCTCGTGCAGGTTCCCCAGCACAATTTTCCTGATGCGACCAGGTTTAACCTGCCCGAATCGTTCCTGTAGCCTCGCCCCAATGTTTATGGAAGCCCTGTGCCACTGGTCGTCGGCAACAATGTCGAGATCCGCCAGTTTCGGGATTCGCCCATCCGAAAATTCAGGGCCGTTGAGCTGCACAAAGTATTTTTTGTCCGCGGTCACCAGATACAGGTTGATCTTTGAGCTTGCCGGAATACGGTATTCAAAACTCAGACGGTAAACACGATTGACATCAATATTCAGGTCCCGGACCGAGCGCCTCACGGCAAACGTTCCGCCCGTTTTTCGATTGGTCACCTTCAGGCATTTACCATCGTCCTGCCGATTCACGGATTCGGGGTATCCACCATGCTCGGCATTAAAGATCTTCCACCCATCAGTTCCGTGCTCGAAATCATCCATAAAACCCGGATGAGTCGCGGAGATCAGCTTCACATCAGGCGCATCTTTGCTTTTTCCCGGACGCCTTTTTTCCGGTGGATCGACCAGTTTGCCGGGTACGAATTTTTTCTCATACGAAATGCGCACGCGGGCCACGACCACCCAGGCGTTATAGGTCCATATCGCCGGATACACTTCTCGATATGGTTCGGGATCTTCCACTTCATACACTTTGTGATTGTCCACATAAAAACCGAGTTTCCCATCCCGTTTCCGTGCTTTCAGATAATACCAGGCTCTATGGATGGCCTGTAACCTGCGGGGGATCCACGGAACATCAAAGACACGTTTTTTTTCTCCGGGACGCCGCCTGCCCGGCAGAAGGCGCTTCTGCGTGGACGCCAACACACTGTCATCTTTAAGCAGATAGGTATTTCGATCAGTCCAGTAACGGTCCCATCCTCCCAGCACAAAACGGTATCCGGTATCGAGAGCATAAGGTTGGGTGGTCATAGCCATATTCAGATCTCCCACTCTCGGATACCTGTTCCGCCCCCGGCGCATCCGCATTCCCATGAATGCTTCCATGGTAAGATCGCCCCGAAACTTTAATTTGCTGAACAACGCGCCGGCTGAACGCGTCACTGCTGCCATGTGACTCCAGCGCGGATCACAAACATAACGGTTTGTCACTTCCCACCGACCGGCACTCATCCAATCCTTCGGAGACACCTCAAAATAATAATCTCGCACCTGATAACGATGGATCTTCACCTGGTCCAGTTTATCCGCTTTCACCCCTTTCAGGGCCACTCGGGTTCCGGTCAATGGATCAGGATCACGATAGCTCCAGATTTGTTCACCATCCGCCGTCAGCCACAGATACCGATCCTCTTTGTGGAAAGTCACACCCTCCTCCGGCATCTTTCCAGATGCTAATCTGCTTTCGGCCACTTTTTTCCCTTCACGCAGAAGTTTCAGGTCGTAGGCCGCCTTCTTCCCTTCTTTCTTTTTCTTCATCACCAGAGCATACCCATTTTCCGGGGATATTTCTTCAGCCGCATGAATGAGAAGGAGCTCCTCCCGGGGCGGAACAACAATGTCAGACCGCCCGTAGAAATCCCCCACATGCCAGAACGATTTTCCGTCCTTATTGCCTTCCTTCGGCCACCATCTTCCCCGCGCGCTGGACCAGTGTTTCATGTAGGGGTCTTCGCGGAACACTTCCTCCGCCGGGAGACGGGCCTGATCCTCCGAACGTTCAAAGGCCACGCTGAGATTCCGAAATTGCGATCCGACCGCATTGTGGCCAAAAACTTCCACCGCTCCCGAAACCTCGCCCTTCCGACGCGTTCTGAGCTCCAGTCTGCCATCAATTCGCACCTCAATCTCATTTGGCCGGGTGAAATCCGCTTCCAGGCCAACAAAGTCGTCCCGGGGCATCGGTATATCAGAACAACTTGCCATCGTTTTAGTTTTCCCGGCTTTCTCGCGGGAAATGGATAAATTCAGTTTTTTACCATTGTTCCCCAGCACGATCTGATAGGACGGCGATTCCCCTTTCGCGTTGGCGCCAGCGGTGAATCCGATTTCCGTCCCGTCCTCCGGCACGGAAACATCCGCACGAACAATGGGTGTGGGCCACCGGCGATTGCCCAGAGTCAGGCGACCGTTCGGACTTTTCATAACCGGGCACTGAGTCACCGGTCGGGCGGCACGTTGAGCGCGTTCTAACGTCCAATCCCCCGACCGCCGTTCCGCATGTTCCGCCAACCAGATTGCATCCGTGAACTCCAATCGGTCAACGGTGGCGACGTTCACATCATCGAAACTTGCCTGGTTCTTCTTGTCGCCCCCCTCCACATACAATCCCACCCCACCCCCGATACTCGCCGGATGGTGCAGATCCATGATTTTTGCCCCATCCAGGTAAGCCTGCACCCGGGTACCCGTCGTCCGTACGCCCAGCCGGTACCATTCATCGCGTTGTCCGTTCACCCAGACGCGGTCCAGCCGTTTCGTGCGCCCCTCCCTCACGCGCACAATTTCAATCGGTGTGGCTTTCATAACCGATGTCGTGTTTTCCCAGCGCAGGAGGAAAAAATCATCTTTGTCCCGGATATTAAAGGCCAGCCCCACCGCTTCGGTTCCGTTGCTTTTCACAGAGCCTGCTGCATGATAGTCATCCCACCACCACGACCCTGTCCGCATCAGCCCTTTTTTCTCCGCGTATCCGGATATTGAAAACGGATTCACACTCCGTTGTTTCTGGGGTTTTTTATGATCGGGCACGTGATCCACATTCACCGTGTCCATGTTTTCACCCACAAAGTGCAGCTGCCACTGGCCGCCCTCCCTCGACCACACCTTTGATTCATCGAGATTGAACTTACCTTCGACCCGCATAAAACTTTCCGAAAACTGAACGGGCGTCACAGGTTGGACGACCGGCTCGGCGGCTGGCGAGCTGGCCCCGGCATCGACGGCCACCACTCCCGCACCACAGGAGACATCATTCAATTCCACAAGCACCTTGTCGTTGAGGATCACGCTCAGCAACCAGGGATGATTTTTAATACGCACATCAACCGGCTCGGACGACGGCAAAACGTTCTGCCTTCCCTCCGCCAGCACCGTTGACTCTTCCTCATTCACACGAAGGAGTTTCCACTTTTCCCCCTCCGTTTTGAACCTGTAGCCATTACCTGCTCGGTCGGCACCAAACAAAACCGAGAACTGTTTTTGCGCATCCGCTTTTTGCGGCGGTCCCAGTTTCAGGCGAACCATGTAGTTTGTAACAGGATTCTCCCCCACCGGCACATAAGTCGTCCCGCCCACCCGAAATGGTTTTGCCGCGAACACGGGCATCACAACAATGGTAATGAAGCAGACAAAGACCAGCCGGGCAAAAGCGATGTGTCGTCGTTTTTTCATGGAATCGCACGCTGACTATGAAAAATTGTTAGTTCGCAAAATTCACGCCCGCTCCGCACTGACCACAGCGGGTTCCGTCCAACGCCTCAACCCGTGACCGAAAACCGGAACGCGTGACGAGTTTCTCGCCACATTCGGGGCAAATCGTATCCGTCCCCTCCATACCGACCACGTTTCCAAGATAAACGTAATTGAGTTTTTCAGTGGCGATCTCATACGCCCGCCGCAACACCTTTTCCGGCGTTGCCGGACGCGTCATCTTGTATGCGGGATGATATCGGGAAAGGTGGAGCGGTATAGAGGGGCTGATTCCCGCGACGTAGTCCACCAGTTCATGGATTTCCTCCTCCGAATCATTCAGATCGGTGATCAAAAGCGTGGTCAGCTCAATGTGAATCCCCCGCTCATACGCCTCTTCAATGGTTCGGTGCACCGGGCCACCTTCTCCCCGACAGTATTCGCGGTAAAACTCCTCGTTCATACTTTTCAAATCAATATTCATCGCATCGGTCAGGGGAGCCAGCTCCTCAAACGGTTCCGGCATATAAAAACCATTGGTAACCAGAACATTTTTCAGCCCCTTTTCCCGGGCCAGTTCAGCCGTATCGACCACGTATTCGAATCCCACATACGGTTCGTTATAGGTGTAAGCGATACCATCGCTCTGTTTGCGGCCCGCCATTTCCACGGCTTCCTCAGGAGGCAGAGATTGCTGGGGGATGTCCGCCGCGAGCATGCGACAGTTCTGGCAAAACTTGCAATGAAACGTGCACCCGGCCTGTCCCAGCGAAAGTATTTGACTGCCGGGATGAAAATGATAAAGCGGCTTCTTCTCAATCGGGTCCATTCCGGCCGCTGCCACCTTCCCATACGTGGTCGCGATGAGCGTCCCGTCCTGGTTCTGCCTCACCCTGCAGAGACCGCTGTTCCCGCTGGTAATCCGGCACTCATGCGGACAGAGGTGGCACTGAACTCTGTCGTCCTCCAATTTCTCGTAATATCTGGCTTCCATCTTCTGTTCCTTTCGAGGTGGTGTGGAATCTGAAGGTCTTATCCTTTGATCACGGCCATTGGTTTGACCCGGGCAACGCGGCGGGTCAATCCAGCATTGTGCATCACCCCAACCACGGATTCGACATCTTTGTAGGCGTGGGGCATCTCTTCGGCAACGGTGCCCATGCCATCGGCCTTCACCGTAACGCCTCTGTCGCTCATTTCTTTCAGCAGGTTGCGGCCCTGGGACTGTTTCTTCGCGCCTCGTCGGCTCATGGTGCGACCGGCACCATGGCACGTGCTTCCCCAGGTCTGTTTCATGCCCTCCTCCGTTCCTGCCAGCAGATAGGAACATGTTCCCATATTCCCGGGGATAAGCACGGGTTGTCCGACTTTTCGGTAAACCTCAGGCACCTCGTCATGTCCCGGGGGGAATGCCCGCGTCGCGCCTTTCCGGTGCACACACAGTTCTCGTTCTTCACCTGCGACGGAGTGCTCCTCAAATTTCGCGATGTTATGGCAGACGTCATACACCTGCTCAATGCCCAACGACTCCCTGCTGGCACCAAAACTTTTCTCAAGGACATTGACCATGTTGGAGAAGATGATCTGTCGATTACACCATGCGAAGTTGGCTCCAGCCGCCATGGCGCCAAAATATCTGCGTCCTTCATCGGAGTCGATGGGCGCACAGCACAATTGTTTGTCGGGGGGATGAATGTCGTATTTATTCAGCGCCCGACGCATCACGTCGATGTAGTCGGTACATATCTGGTGACCAAAACCGCGGGATCCACAGTGAATTTGGAACACAACAGCATCTTCAAAAACGCCAAACACGCGGGCGGTTCTTTCATCGAAAACCTCATCCACGTAATCTATTTCGAGAAAATGATTCCCGCTGCCAAGCGTCCCCAGCTGCGGCCGGCCGCGTTTCACGGCTTTGTCGCTGACCGCATTCGGATCGGCCCCATCCATCGCTCCACCCGCCTCGGTTCGGTGCAGATCATCCTGATTGCCCATCCCTTTCTGAACCGCCCACTCGCCCCCCCGCACCATGACTTTCCTCAACTCTTTCGCGGTCAGTTTTTTGATACCTCCGGACGATCCAACCCCACAAGGAACCTGTCCATAGAAGCGTCCGGCGAGATCTTCAATATGGTCCTTCACCTCCCCACGTTCCAGATCCGAGCGGATCATACGGACGCCACAGTTGATATCATATCCGATGCCGCCGGGGCTGATGACCCCGCCTTTCCCGGCATCAAAAGCCGCCACACCGCCGATGGGAAAACCATACCCCCAGTGCATGTCCGGCATTGCATAGGAAGCCTTCACGATACCCGGCAGGTGCGCAACGTTTATAGCCTGGTCGAGCGCGTCATCTGACTTAATATCGTCCATAAGTTCTTCGCTGGCGTAAACGCGCGCCGGAACATTCATGCCACTAAAAGGTGTCACTTCCCAGCAATATTCCTTTACCCGACGCGGCTCCACATCATAGTCACCCATCGATCAGTCTCCCGTTATTTCGAGGCTGTTATCCCAACTCTACAGAATCTCCGTTACCGTCCGAACAGTTCAGAATAGGCCGCTATCCTTTCCACTCCTCGTTCATCATCAACCGTCTGCGCGCTGCACAGCATGAAGAACTTCCCGCATTGCGCCCCGCTGCCATGAATTTTACGACCCTCAGCGCCACGCTTCTGTCAGATGTCAAACAAAACCGTCACCTCCAACCCTTCCCCTTTCTCCACTATTTCCAGTTGATGCCAGGTGACTGCTTTTATGTCATTGCGCAGTTCATGGCGTGATCTGTCCAGGTGTTCGCCATGAAGCACACCCCGCACCGATGTGTTCGTCAGTTCGACCACCTCAACATCGGCCGGCACAAACGCATCAGCATCGAACCGAAAGTGTATTTCTTCCAGCCACCTCACCAGAAGCGATTCCGCATCATACCCCTCGACCTGGATGTCCGTACTCGTCGATGGCTCAACCGAATCGGTGGCAACGATGGTCTCAATCAATCCGCGGGCCGCATTCACCAGCAAATCTTCCAGAGACGTCCCCCTGATCCGCAGGAGAATATCCGCTGGATGATCCAGTTCTTCCCATCCTGACCACTCCGACATGATAGCTCCTCACACAGGCATCAACCGCGGACGGATGTATTTCTCACAAACCTGAATAACGACCCAACCTCCCCTAATTTATAGTGATACACCGACCCCCTATTGTCAAATATTTTATCTGCGAAATTGCTGCTCTGCCGTTATACTATCGGCGAATTGGTTCCTCGCTTAGTCACGGCGGCGGCTTCGTTCACCGATCCCTCCGCATCCCGCAGCGACGTCTGGGTCGGAACACTACCGGGCCATCCGCCGTCGGCATAATCTGTATCCAAATGACCATGACATCACCGAAATTTATATATCATCCCGGCTACTACTGCGACATTGGGGAACACGTTTTCCCCACCGAAAAATACGGCCTGCTCTATGACCGTCTGAAAGACGCGGGCATCATCACGGATGAAAACCTCATGGAACCAACGCCCGCCACACGCGACCAGTTGGAACTGGTCCATACGGTCGAGTACGTGGACGACCTCATAGCCGGGCGACTGACGGAGCGCACACAGAGCAGCGAAATGCCCATTTCTCCTGAGATCACCCAATCCTTCGCACTGGGGGCGGGAGGCACGATCCTCGCCTGCAGCACAGCCGCATCCAACCACACCGGCACGATGAATATGGCCGGCGGATTTCATCACGCCTATCCGGATCATGCGGAGGGGTTTTGCTACATTAATGATGTTGCCATGGGAGTGGCAGTTCTGCTGGAGCAGGACCTTGTCGAGCGGCCGTTCGTGGTGGACTGCGATCTCCACCAGGGCAACGGGACGGCTTACATTTTCAGAAACGACCCACGGGTGTTCACACTCAGCATACATCAGCAGAAACTGTATCCCCCCAAGGAAGACAGCGACTGTGACATCCCTCTGCCCAATTTCTGCACCGGGGATCACTATCTCCGGAAACTGCGCACACACCTCAGGCATGCTTTTGAGGAACACGATCCGGATTTTGTTCTTTACGTGGCGGGGGCGGATCCCTATCGCGCAGATGTGCTGGGCGCACTTGATCTGGGTCTGGATGATATCCACGAGCGGGACGATCTGGTTATAGGGGCGTGCCGTGGGCACGATACGCCCATGACCGTAGTTCTGGCCGGTGGTTATGCGGAGGATGTCAACGATACGGTAGAGATTCACCATCAAACGGCCAATTCGCTCGTGGATCACTGGACCACATCATGAGGTTCCGGAATGTTCACACGCATGAAACAGTATGGCAAGACGGCTGTGGATTCAGTCCTTGATTTCGTGTACCCGCCGCATTGCTATCACTGCGATCAACCGTTGAACCAATCCGCCCGTCAAACGCTGTGCCAGTCATGCCTTCGGCATCTCGCCCGTTCTCGCATCACACGGCCATTCTGCCGCATTTGCGGTCTCCCGTTATCCGGCCAGGAGCAGCAGGGCGAGCAAGCACAGTGTCTCAATTGTCGTATGCTCCGCCCGCCCTACCATACTGCTCGTGCGCTGTTCCCCTACACCGGCCCCGCGGAAAGTCTCGTGCGGAGCTATAAATATCATGGAAACCACTTCCTCGGACCACGTATAATCCAATTGGCCATTGAGCTGGATTGGCTGCCGAAGGACCTGGCACGACACGATGGCATCGTACCTGTGCCCCTCCATCGACGTCGGCTCGCCGAGCGGGGCTATAATCAGGCAACCCTGATAAGCGAGGTGCTCTGCGATCAACTCGCTCTGCCGATACGACCGCACGCGATCAAACGAAAGCGCCACACCGACCAGCAAGCTCAGCTTACCCGGCCCCAGCGGCGCGAAAACGTGCGCGGCGCGTTCGCGCCCGGGGACGGCGATATCACCGGTCAGCGGATCCTGCTTGTGGACGATGTCTTGACCACCGGGGCAACCGCCGGAGCATGCGCGCAAACGCTGCGTCGTGCCGGTGCCGACCAGGTACATGTTTTGACGCTCGTGAGAGCCTGCAAATAACGACTCTGACCATAAGGACCCACCTATGGAACCAGTTGTAATCATCCCGGCCCGTTATCAATCCTCTCGCCTGCCCGGCAAACCTATTCTTGAGGAAGTCAAATCCGTCACCGGAAAATACCTGGTCGAGCACTGTTACGACCAGGCCATGAAAGCCAACAACGTCGCCCGGGTCATCGTGGCGACGGACGATGAGCGCATCATGGAGACCGTCAACCAATTCGGCGGTGAGGCATGCATGACCGGTTCCGATCACACCTGCGGTACCGACAGGATTGCCGAAGTGGCCCAGAACATTGATGCCGATATCGTCGTCAATATCCAGGGGGATGAACCCGAGATTGATCCCGATCAGATCGAGCAGACCATTGGACTTCTGAGGAATCATCCCGACGCCGTCATGGGCACCCTCGCCCATCCCATTACCGACGTGGAAACGTGGCAGGACCCCAATGCCGTCAAGGTTGTTGTGGATGAGTCCGGAAGCGCCCTGTATTTCAGTCGCAGCCCAATTCCATATGTCCGCGATGAGGATGACTGGATCCAGGCAACGCCCTGTGAGCCCTTACGCCATATGGGCATCTACAGTTTTCGTCGCGACTTCCTTCTGGAATACGCCTCCATGCCCCCCTGCCCTCTGGAACAGGCGGAGAAGCTGGAACAACTCCGAGCGCTCCATGCGGGCCACACCATCAAAGTCGGTATCACCGACACACCCGCCATGGGCATTGATACCCCCGAGGATCTTGAAAACTGGCTCAACAGTTATCGGTAAATCCGTTTTATGGTGTGCCCCGGGACATTGATCCCGTGGCGTCATATTTATTGAGAGCAACACCCCGGTCCCTGTGGCGGAGATTTTTATGGCTCTGTATGATCCCCTGGCGCTGGAGCATCAAAGGGAATCCCCGCCGAGGGGCGGCGATTTTCCCTACGCCTGGCCGTAAACTTCCAGCACTTCCCCGTAATAGACGCGATGAAAGTCCCCGGTGCCGTAGAATTCCGCATGAACCTCGGCGTCCAGCTGCGATTCAATCACGTCGTTGCGCTGCACGACCCGACATTCATAATGCATTACGCACTCCTCAATGCGGGGGACCTCAATGTATCGTCCCGCACGTGCATTCAGGCCACACTCCTGAAATTTCGCGTGATCCCGCCCCGATACGCTCCCGCAATGTTCGCACGCATCTGACATATCGGGCGTGGGGACATTGACCGTAAACTCCCCCGTGGCCTCAATGTTTTCAAAGGAAAACCGACTCGGACGGACCATCACCACAAAGACCGGTCGTCCCCAGACGATACCCGGATTCCCCCACCCAATAGTCATCACATTGGGAGATCCCTCCGGATCGACCGTGGTGAGAAGCAGACCGGGGTCCGCCATACGTTCAAGTGTCCTTCCCAGCTCATGGGTAAGATCATATGTTTCAAGACTCATGCTTTCCTCCTTTGCACGCGGAGTTCTCTTCTTTCTATCATTTCAGAATTTGTGAGTATAGGCCAAAGACGGCTCACAAACAACGTTTACACCGCTCCGCGTGGCCGGTTCCTGAACCCTTTGTCTCCCGCCCTCCCCCACTCATCCCGAAAATCGCCTCCTGCTCCCCCGTTTGTCCCGGCGGAAAGTATGAGGTACACTCAAGCATTCGCAACTCTACTTTCATTTCGCGACATTTATGACCCCACAAAATGATCATGTACGCGTCGTGGCTCGGAACCGAAAAGCTCGCCACGATTACATCGTTGAGGACACCTATGAAGCCGGCATCGAATTGAAGGGTTCGGAGGTCAAAAGTCTGCGGCAGAGTAACTGCAGCATCAGCGAGGCTTTTGCCCGTCCGTCCAACGGTGAGCTGTATCTGTATGATATGCACATCGCCCCGTATGAACAGGCGACCGTGGACCGTCCCCCCCCGAAACGCCCCCGCAAACTGCTGCTGCATCGTCAGGAAATCAACCGGATTGCATCACAGTGCACCCAGCGGGGTTACACCCTTATTCCTCTGAAGATTTATTTTCGTAACGGCTGGGCCAAAGTGGAGCTGGGGCTTGCCCGGAAGCGTCCTCACGATGACAAACGGAAGAAAAAACTCGAACGACAGCGCCGCATCGACGCCGAACGCGAGATGGAACGCCACCGGCGCGGCGGCTGAGTCTCCACCTGAACTCCACCCTGAGTACAAAACAAAAGCCATCCCGCGAGTTCAGAGTCACGGGATGGCTTTCTCTATTTTCGGAAACCGGTTACAGGCGTTCCGCTCTTGTTTTCAATACAGCCGTTTTACGCGTCGTTTGCCTCCAGCGCTTCGAGAACCTCCTGCACATGGGTGTAGGCCGGCCCGCCCCCCATCATCATCGCTACGCCACAAACTTCCATGATCTGTTCGCGAGTCACACCGGCTTTGAGAGCCTTCTTCACGTGCAGGCGAATGCAGGGCACACACTGAATCGCGATAGCAATGCCCAGCGCGACGCATTCCTTTTCTTTAACCGATAACTCGCCTTCCCCCATCGTGTTTTTGAATATGCCCTGAAACGCCTCCACCGCATCCGGCATCTCCTGCTGCATCTGGCCCATGCTCTTTTTGAAATTCTTGTAAAACTCTTCCACGTCCTCTGCGCTCATGATCAATCCTCCTCGTTTTTAGAAAACCAGTGGATCCCCGGACACGCGCCCGGAGCAAATACAATTACATCTTTCACCTGAAAAACCTGAGAAAACTTCTGCAGAACCGCTCAGGCCCCGGTCTCATCAGAATCAGGGTCAACGTCCTTCGTCTCTCGAAACTCTTCTATATATTCATCCGTGGCGAACTCATGATGTATCTCTTTTTCCCCCGTCTGTTTGGCCATGCCCTCATTCGCCCCCATAATGATGAACAGAGTTGAACCGATTATAACTCCGGTAACAGTAAAGAATATGACCATTCCCGCCACGGTGCCCAGGGGGCCGGATACGCGGTAAAAAAATTGATGAAAACTTCGTGCCCGCGTCGGGTGAATGTAAATTTTAGTCACCCAGGCTCCCAGAAAGATCATAATGATCCACAGGTAAATTCGCAGTAGTCGCGTTCTCAAGGCCTCCAGCTGGCCAATTTTATATTTTGGATCATGAAAATCATCCGCCAGAATACGGGTCCATTCCTCGGAGATTTCGGCATCTTTGTCAAAGAATTTTGCCAGAAAGACTTCTTCCAGCACCCTCACCCGTCCCCGCCAGGCATCGTAATGCCGGTATCGCCGTGCCTCCGTAAACAGCAATACGTATGAAAGAACCAGACCCGGGAAAACAGCCCAGTGCGGCACCCCCACATTTGAAAAGATAAACGTAATCACGCCGACGGTGATGACAATAGCCCAGTTCGTGGTCCGGTCCATCCGCTGGCGCCATGTATTGATTCTCTGGACTTCCCCCCGGTAAACGTGCATGATCACGTTCGTATCCTGCGGATCAATTTTGTCCCAGTTCATTGTCATGGATATGCCACGCCAAAAAAGGTGTGCTCTTTCCTTACCACTACTTTTCTCAGAATACCACAATTACCTCGGCGGACAAAAGCGCACAGGCGAAAGTCAGAAGTTTGCGCGTAAGGTTTTTATTTGAACGTTCTGAATACCGCTACTCGGGATTATAGATAACACCACCACTTTCCACATAATGTGTGAACAGGGTTCTCGCTTCGGACCGTCGCACATCCCGCACGACCTCAATCCCCCGAGACGTCAGTTCCTCCACCCAGTTTTCCGGTTTGGGTCCTTCATCGAACCCGATTGCAAAAGCATCCTCTTCCCGTGCCCCACACACCAGCCGTTTCACTCCCGACCATACAATTGCTCCCAGGCACATGGCGCAGGGGGCACAGCTGGTCACGAGCTCACAGGCCGGTTTCCCCCCTTCCGCCAGCGTATAACTGCCACGCTCCCGTTGTGCGAGCATGATTGCCAGCACTTCCCCGTGCAACACCGAACAATCCTGGTCCATCACCCTGTTAGTGGCAATGCTGATCAATCGGCCGGTGTCACGTTCAAAAACCGCTGCCCCAAACGGTCCTCCAAGGTCCTCATCCACGTTCCGACGAGCCGCTTCGATTGTCAACCCCATGCGTTCTTCATCACTTTCACACACCCGGTTTTGATCACGGTATCCGCTCAGCCAGTCCGGCATATTGATCGTTATCTCATGCATGATTGGTTCCACCAATTTATGTGATCTGCTCCTATCAAATGTTTGCCCAACACGCCGTCAATACTGTCAGAAGGATTACACGGTCAGGGCAAAATACGGAAACGACACTTCCCCTCCTTCTCCGGGGCCTCTGTGTGAAAGACAAGACGATGAATTGTCTCCCCCCAGACCAGCTTCAATTTCGAATCTTCAAGGGGTATGGGCTGGACCTCCACCCGGATTTGATCTGCATCATACGTGATCGTTCCTCCGGCACTCTCCCGTTCCCTTTTCATTCTCCTCACGCCCAGGGTGACCCGTCCGTTGCCAACGTCCTCCACCAGGCACGGAGTCAGGAGGGAGAAAACCAGCTCATCGGGTTCATGATCGAGGATCCACTCATCGGTTACTTCTACATTTTTGCCACGATTCAGGCAGACGGACAACCGGATACTTGTCCCCGAGCATGATTTTCCCCGAGGATGGTTGACAATGTTTCCTACGATGAGGATACCACCCCCTTTACCGCAGATGCAAGGTGGCTACTCCGATTCACAGGGCTGTACCTACAGCGTTCGGTGGTGTCTCTAACCTCTTTATCTTCGTCTTTGCCTTTGTCTGCCGTTCTAAACCGGACATTTCACGAGCTCTGTCGGAGACCAAACCGGTGTCGTTTGAGTTACTAACAACACACTGTGATCTACGATTGCCCTGATCGTTCGACATTATCTGGGCTGAGGCTGCTTTTAGAACAATTCACGCTTGAGGTTTGTAAAATGTTCAAGCTAAAGTACAATGGCAAGGTTTCGGTAAACTACGTGCGTTTTGTGATGCCCTACTTGCCGGGCTTGTCCCGGTAGGGGCGTACCT
>CAZXYF010000049.1:0-4380 GCA_964644705.1 uncultured candidatus Brocadiaceae bacterium
CAAGCCCGGCAAGTAGGGCATCACAAAACGCACGTGGTTCACCGAATACTTACTGGTATTTTAGTGTTGATACGTGTATTTGCTATTCCCGAGAAACGTGAGGATTCTCATATGACTGGCCCCATCGCTGAAACTGACGAAGAGTGGACTGATGACAAACCCCGTATTGGCATCAGCACCTGCCTGCTCGGGGAAAATGTTCGTTATGATGGCGGTCACCAGTGGGATCGCTACCTCACCGGCACGGTCGGAAAATTCGTTGAATGGGTGCCGGTCTGCCCGGAGGTTGAATGTGGGTTGCCCACACCACGGGAAGCTCTCCGCCAAGTTGGGGATCCGGATGATCCCCGGCTGGTTACCAGCGATACGGGACGTGACCTTACCGAACGGATGGAGGAATTTTCCCATCAGCGAGTCCGTGAGCTGGAGGAGAAAAACCTGTGCGGTTTTATCTTCAAAAATCGCTCGCCCAGTTCCGGTATGGAGCGCGTCAAAGTGTATGACGAAAACGGGGTGCCCCGCTCTGTGGGCGTGGGCGTTTTCGCCCGCATTTTCATGGAACATTTTCCCCTTGTTCCCGTCGAGGAGGACGGCCGACTTCACGATCCCGATCTCCGCGAAAACTTTTTTGAAAACATCTTCTGTTTTCGTGATTACCGGGCGGTGAAAGAAACGCGCGACGTCAACGATCTGATCGAATTCCATGCCCGGCACAAGCTGCAGCTGATGGCACACAATCCGGACACACTGAAGACAATGGGACAGGTGGTAGCGCACTGTCAGGAGGAGAAGGAAGACCCATACGCAGAGTATGAAGAATTACTCCGGGAAACTATGCGGGAGATGCCGACACGGGGAAAAAACACCAACGTGCTTCACCACATGCTGGGATATTTCAAAGAGGAACTCACCAGTCACGAAAAGCAGGAAATGCTTGATATCGTACGTCAATACAAGAAAGAACTCGTACCGCTCATCGTACCCGTGACCCTCATCCGGCATTACGCCGAGAAATATGACAAAACCTATCTCAACAAGCAGTCATACCTCTCGCCCCATCCCCTTGAGCTGAAGCTGCGAAACCACGCGTGAGGAAACGAGTGCTGCGCCCTTTATGGGGAGGTGTATTCTCTGAGAACGTCCAATTCGCGGGGTAAATGCGTTTCGTAGGGTTCCCAATTAATCCATTCACCGCTGAGAAAACCCTCGTAACCACCGCCTTCCAGCAATTCAACCGCCCGACGATGATCCACCTTCCCTTCCCCCATGGGAACAAACTCCAGCCCCCCATCAGAAAAGACACCGTCGTGCACGTGAACATAACGAATCCACGGATGAAGCACGTCATATGCCTCCTCAACGTCCGCTTTTCCCATCCGCACCGGATGCATTATATCCCAATTCACCCCCACCGACGGATCATCCACCCGACGCATAACTTCGGCCACATCTCGGGGATCGCACCATGCGTCGTGGGTTTCCAGGCATACCGTCACGTTGTTCGAAGACGCCGGCTTCGCCAGCTGAGAGAGGTGGTGACTGAGGGCCTCTATAGCATCCGACCGCGTCATACCCTCCGGAAACTCCCCGCCGAAAACACGAATACATGGCGCCCCCACATCGGATGCCAGCCGGATCTGGCGTCGTGCGGTATCAATCATCTCTTCCCGTTTCGAGGGGTCACACAACTGGCAGGACGTGGCCAGACATGACAGATCTGCGGCGCTCTGTTCAACCGTCTGCCGAATCTCAGCGCGTGTTTCCTGATCACACTCGATACTGATGCCGTGTCCATGGTCGGCCTCAAGGCGCGGTTCAATGCCGTCATATCCCAGTTCCGCAGCCAGAGATAGCATAGAACTCAGGCTGAGTTCCGGTGTAGAGAAACTCATAAATGAAAATTTCATAACTTCTCCTCTGGAATAAGGTAATTCAAAGCCTCAGAGGTGGAATCTCTACACCGACTGCTGCAGAAACCGCACTCTATCCTTTTCGGCTGAAAACCGGATAGCGTCCATGACGATGGTGAGTTCGACCGCGTCCTCCGGTGTTACCGGAAACGGTTTTTGCTCGCGCAGATCCGCCGCCACATCATTATATATTTCCACACTGTCCCCCCATTGCGCTCCCCCCACTTCTTCCTGGGTTTCCTCCGGTTCTGAATCCTGCATCGCACTGTGATCCGTTGGATCCCCCGGAGTGTGTGGCTGGCCGGAATAGACCGTTATCTCCGTGTCCCGGGCAATCAACGTTCCACCGTCACCCTGCACATACCAGGACGGCGGAGTTTCCACGGCGACCGTCCGTTCCGCAATGACGCGGGTACCGTTATCCATTTCCATATCCGCAAAAAACACATCCTCGGTATCACCGGGAATGATCACCTGTTTCATCCATCCGTGAACTTTGCGTACGTCTCCACCGGCCGCCAGGACAGCCGTGTCGATGATGTGTGGTCCCCAGTTGAGCAGGTATCCGCCTCCGTACTGACTTTCTGTCTGCCAGTCATCGCGGCTTGCGAACCCGCCGACAGCTCGCCGCACACAGAAGACATCACCAATGGCGCCGGACTTGATGATTTCCTGCACTCGCCGAAAAACACTGCCCCACCGAGCGGGCAACCACGGAAGAAGCCGCTGGCCCGTTTCTCGGGCCACACTCCACATGCGCAGCGCCTCATCTTCATTGATGCACCACGGTTTTGTCACCAGCACGTTATGCCCCGCCCGCAGGCAATCGCAGGTCATCTCGCAGTGCTGATCGGTTCGGGTAACGATACTGACCAGATCGAGCTCCTCCTGTTCAAGCATCTTCTGATATTCAGTGTAGATCGGGCAACCAAAACGGCTACTGGCCTGATTCCGGCGTTCAGGGTCGATATCACATACGGCGGCCATCTCGAAATTGTCCAACTGCTCGACGGCGTCCGCATGCAGGGAACTACCGCTACGGCCATAGCCGAGAACTGCAACTTTCAGAGGGGTCATGATGTGATCTTTCCTGTGACTTTATTCTTGATTACTGTTCTCACCATGAACTGGTTTGATTTCACGGGCGCTGAAGAATCTGTACACGCCCTCAATCACCACGGAAATGCCGACCATGATAACCAGCACGAGAATATTGTACGGATGTTTTTCCAGGGTTTGCCAGATTAGCGCCAGGAGGGCAAAACTGCTCACCAGAAACCCAATCACGGACAGCCATGCGTGGCTGGAGGTCTTTTTGCTGAGGATAACGTTGGCAAGGTTGACAAACGCGAAAAGTATCAGGAAACCGGCGCTACCCATGGTGGAAATGCTGTGCAGCGGGAAGACATTGGCCACAAGGAGTGTGACTCCCGCGGTGATAAAAAGGCCCTCCACGTTTTTCCTGTGCCACATCTTTTTCTCCAGAAACGCCGGCAATTCTCCATCCTGAGCGATGATATAACTGACACGTGACGCCCCATACAGCGTTGCATTCACCGCCGAGGCGGTTGCCAGAAGGGCGGCAATTGTTATGAGAATGAAACCAAATTTACCGAGGAAGGGCTTGGCGACGACGGCCAGCGCATAATCCTTGCTCGCTACAATTTTGTCGACGGGAAGATTCCCCACCGTTATGAGGGCAATCACGATATAGAGTACAACAACGAAGCCGACAGCGGTGAAGTACGCTTTGGGCAGCGTCTTCTCTCTGTCATGCACGTCCTGAGCCGTATTGGCAATTAGCTCAAACCCCTCATACGCGACGAAAATGATCATACCACCGGCGATCAAAGGCACGGCCGGGACCCACGCCGACGGTTCTACCCGCGTTATATCGATGCTCCATATCCCCGCGATGGAGAAAAACACGAGTATCGCAATTTTGATCCCGACGATCCATTCTTCCGCATCACCGACCGCTTTCGAACCAATCACATTAAGAACGGTAAAAGCCACGATGACGGCGCTGATGAACACATGTTTCATCAGAATCTGCATTCCAACTGTCGCCCCGAACAGTTCGATAGAGCCCGAAAACGATGAACTGGCGTAGCTTCCGAAAGCAAATGAATACAGGGACAGCATCACCACATAGCTGAGCCAGAGCAGCACATTCAGGCTGCCGGTGGTCATTCCTCTGCCGAACGCCTGGTTTATAAATTCGACGGTTCCCCCCTGGCTGGGATATCGAACGGACAATTTGCTATACGAATATGTTGTCAAAAGCGCCACAATCCCCGCCAGACCGAAGGCGACGGGCGTGCCGCCATGAGCCAGTTTCACCGCCAGTCCCAATACGGCAAAAATACCACCACCGACCATCCCGCCAACGCCGATCGCGACGACTTCCCAAAATCCTACGCCTCCGTCCGTATCCTCTGACATAGCAACCTCCAGCTGAAGAAACATT
>CAZXYF010000049.1:4480-19146 GCA_964644705.1 uncultured candidatus Brocadiaceae bacterium
TGTAACAGGTCTCAGAGGAACAATAAAAGCGAGATCGTACACAAAAAATAAAAGTCCCATCCCAACGTTCCGCGATAAGCGAATTGTCATTAATAACCAATTTTTAGCGGACTCTGGGCATCCGTTCTTTAAAAGGTGCCCTGTGAAAGATACAAGGATGCAGGATGCAGGGATTCAGTGGCGATCTTTGTATCTTTGAATCAGTGAATCCCTGTATCTTCCGAGCAAAACGGCGTGAGAATAGGATCCATAGAAGCGTGCCTGAACCTTCGGATGCTTATGAAGGCGGTTTAGCTCTTTGAGGCGGGCCAGCGTCGGATGTGCCATGGCTGGTTTTGATTCCTGAGATGCCGTCCAGCCAGAGCGGAAAAGCGCAGCCCCCCACGAAGTCCTACGACCGCATTTCGGATGTCAGTCGTCGTAATTTATGTGGCACCTATTTATTCCGCCCGGCACGGCGCCACTGCCATCGAGTTATCAGCGACAGCGTGGTCAAATGAATCGGCCACCCCAGGGCCAGTGATGGCCCGAGACCAATCAGCGGCTGCATGAGACGACAGAAACTCATCAGGGGTAGAAAGGTCAGGAGGAGGACTGGGACCTGGCACGTCATGGTCCATAGACTGTGCCGGCCCTCATATGCGGTAATTATCCCCATCATGGGAAACATGGGCATAAAACCACTGAGATATTGCTTGGATAGCACGAGAAAAGTTATCACCCCGGCGACGGTCGGGAGTTTTATATACACGGGCAGTGGACTGCGATGTCCCGGTTCACTCCGATGCGGCAATTTCAGGAAAAGGAGCAGGCCAACACATCCACACAACCCGACAGTTGCCCAGAATGCCCACCGCCCGGCAGGGAGGAATTCAGCGAGAATCGCCCCGACGGCCGTATATGTGATGGCCCCCAGCACAATGCTCAGTACGATGTTCCACCCTCTGTTCTGATACAGATATCGAACGATGTGAAAAAAGCTCAGAAGAACCAGTAATCCCGCCACGTGGGTAACGCCAATCGGTTCCCCCAGGGACAGTGAGGCAAGTGTAAACGGGATGGGCAGGCTATACAGCAGGGCTTTCCATCGAGGGCGATAGATATACGCCATCGCGGTTGCCTGCAGGGAAACCCCGACGATAAGAATGATGTCCCAGATTCCAAGATCAACCACGCTACTGATCCCTCATTTATGGTAGACTGTGCGTCACCGATCATTGCCCTTATGGTGGCGCTTCCTTACAATTATCGCAAGTAATCGTCAAAGCACAGTATCATTGCTCGGCACCGAAGATTTCAAGGCCCCGGAACACGATGCCGTTGAACACGACGACAAACCCGTCGAAATTTGCACTACAATGTCCGGTTCCTGGGGTTACAGTGAGGATAGGGATGGAGAACATATGAGGGAGGAAGAGGTTCGGGAGACCCTGGAAGATGCACGGAACGACGACTGCAATCTCTTGCTTAACACGGGTCCTCTGCCGGATGGCCGAATACATCCGGAGGATCAAAAAACCCTGCGGGCCGCCGGGCAGCGCCTGCAGCGGGAGAGCTTTCCGGGAGAATAACCCCCAGAGAGGTATCAACTAAAAACCCACCGACCCTTTTTCAGGTGTCGGTGGGTGTATTCTCTTTTTATAGGTCGGCGCGTGCGGGTCCGCTAAGCCCGCCCATAAATTACGCTTTCCGGTTATTCGGATCCCTGAGACCGCGACAGTGCGACTCGCCCGGTTCGGGCCATTTCGAGGATACCGTAGGGCCGCATCAGGTCCAGCAGGGCCTCCACTTTATCCTCCGTTCCGACCACTTCGATAACCATATCGGAGTGCCCCACGTCGACCACACGGGCCCGGAACACCTGCACGAGATCGAGGATTTCGCCGCGTTTTTCCGCCGGTACCTCGAGGCGCAAGAGCAACAGATCGCGCTCGACAACGGGAGTATCGCTAAAGTCCTTAACCTTCACCACATTAATCAGTTTGGCGAGCTGTTTGCGCACCTGTTCCAGCGTATTATCATCGCCTTCAACAACGATGGTCATGCGGCTGAACCGCGGGTCGTCGGTTTCTCCCACGGCCAGGCTATCAATGTTGAAGCCGCGCGCGCTGAACAGTCCCGAAACGCGGGCAAGAACACCCGCCTTATTTTCCACAATTGCGTAAAGGATATGTTTTTTCATGTCTGTACTTTATTTCAGTGAAATAATATCAAAGGGTTGGTTCAGGCCATGCCGCTGAGCATGCGGTCAATAGCTTCGCCCGCCGGCACCATCGGAAACACGTTTTCTTCGGGCTCGATGTGATAATCAATCAGTACCGGTTTATCATCGACCTGCGTAGCTTCTTCCAGTGATTCGCGGACGCCGTCTTTGCTATCAACACGGATTCCCATTGCTCCGTAGGATTCAGCAAGTTTTACGAAGTCGGGATTGCCGTTCGCCAGATACGTTCCCGAATACCGCCGGTCAAAGAACAATTCCTGCCACTGCCGGACCATTCCCAGGTAGCCATTGTTGAGCAAAACAATATTGACCGGAAGTTGCTCGACCATGGCTGTGCTGAGTTCCTGAATATTCATCTGGAGAGATCCATCTCCGGCAATGACAAACACATCTTTATCCGGACATCCCGCCTGAGCTCCGATACCGGCCGGGAGCCCGTATCCCATCGTTCCCAGTCCTCCGGAACTGAGGGATGTGCGCGGTTCGACGTATGTGTAGTACTGCGCCGCCCACATCTGGCACTGCCCCACGTCGGCGGCAATGATGGCCTTCCCATCGGTCAGGTCATGGATCTGTTCCATGACGTACTGCGGTTTTACCGCATCGCTATCACGGTCATACGTCAGCGGGAACTCCTCTTTCCATTCGGCGATCTGATTTATCCAATCTTCCCGCTCCTGATAGGTCACCCGTTCATTCAATTTGCTCAACACATCTTTCGCGTCGCCCACAACGGGAATGTGCGCTTCGACACTTTTGCTGATTGAGACCGGCGCGATATCAACGTGAACCACTTTCGCCGTAGGAGCAAACTCATCCAGTTTGCCGGTAACTCGATCATCAAAACGAGCGCCCACGGCAATGATCAGATCACAATTTTGAATAGCATAATTCGCATACACGGTTCCGTGCATGCCCAGCATGCGCAGGGACAACGGATCATCCTCCGGAAAGGCGCCAAGCCCCATCAGGGTCGTTGTGACCGGGACGTTGGCCTCGTGCGCGAGGTCGGTCAGCTCTTCGGCTGCTTCACTGATGATGACGCCCCCGCCGGCGTAGATCACCGGCTTCTCGGCTTCATCAATCGCTCGGGCGGCCTTTTTGATCTGTCCGCCGTGTCCCTCCACGACCGGTTTGTATCCGGGGAGATCCTTTTCCTTTTCAACCTCTTCTTCGATCTCCGCGGTCTGAACATCGACCGGAAGGTCAATCAGAACGGGTCCCGGACTTCCCGTGCGTGCCACATGGAATGCTTCGCGCACGATCCGGTGAAGATCTTTCACATCTTTTACCAGGTAGTTGTGTTTCGTGCAGGGCCGCGTTATGCCGGTCACATCTGCTTCTTGAAAGGCGTCGTTGCCGATCAGGTGGGTTTTCACCTGTCCGCTGAACGCCACCATCGGTACGCTGTCGATATACGCTGTTGCCAGAGCGGTTACGAGATTTGTCGCTCCGGGACCACTGGTGCTCACACATACACCGACTTTTCCGGTTGCACGTGCGTATCCGTCGGCCATGTGTCCCGCACCCTGTTCGTGTCGCACGAGGATGTTATGCAGCGTTTCATCGTACAGAGCATCATAAAGCGGAATGACCGCTCCACCGGGGAGACCGAAAATGGTTTCGACTCCTTCTTCTTTCAGTGCATCAATCAATATTTGTGCGCCGTTTTTTCCCATATTCTGGCCAGGCTATTGTTTATATTGTGATAGAAAATGCCGTCGTGAGACGGCTTACGATCATGTTATACAGAGCGGAAGCGCACGATTGGGCGCTTCCACTCGATAGTCAACTCTGATATGCGGCGTTTGGCTGGGGACGTGGATCAAAAAATACCCGCACCAAAACCACCTTCATCTTCGTCCTCACTCGACTGAGGAGTTTGTTCTTCAGCTTCTTCTTCGTCCTCTTCTTCGGATTCTTCTGTGCTTTCTTCCGGAACAGACGGTTCAGACTCCACCTCCGTCTCCTCTTCGACGGGTTTGGTTTCCTCAACTTCTTCCGTCGATTCGGATGCCGGGTCGGGTTCCTCTTCCACCTCGCCCTTTTCTTCCTCCGGTTTTTCCTGTTCGGCAGCAGCCTGTTCTTCCGGTTGTTCCTCTTCTTCCACCTGCTCGGCTGGTTCGGTATCCGCGGATGCCGTTTCTTCTTCGGGTGTGGGCGCTTCAGATTCTTCGGTTTCTTCCACCTGTTCCGTTTCCTCGCCCTCACTTTCGACGGTCTCTTCCGGCCCGGGCACCTCTTCCACCTCATCGCTTTTGGCGGCCTCCTCGCGATAGGCCTCCAGCACCGTTGACTGGACTTTCTCACGACATGGCGTAACGATCGGATGCGCGACGTCCACGTGGTATTTATCCCGGTCATCCGCCCGGTCACCATCAAGTTTGGTGCCGCAATCATTACAATATTCAGCACGGAGATGGTTTTTGCCGCCGCATTCCGGACAGTTATCGCTCAGTTTACGGCTGGGCATTGCCACAAACATGCCTTTGCGCCCATCGATCACCCGTAAATCGTGAACGACGAATTCATCATCTATGGTCATGCTACAAAATGCGCGCAGGCGGTCTGAGCGTCCGGCAAGAAGTTTTACCCTGACTTCAGTAATTTCCACGTGGATGTCCTCCATCGAAAGTAGAACACTATGACTGCTTCAGCCCCGAACAAACGGGAACAGCAGGTAAACCGCTGGATTGAACCTTGCAGGCGAGTGAAACCGAATCCGCGGATGTCTCACAAACTGCAAAAAATGCTGCTCCACTACCAGATAACGAATAGCCCAGGCATTCAGGGCATGGCAAAAGCGATTCAATCAGTTCAACGGTATGCCTGATTTCCCGGTTGTGTTGGAAGGCAGTTTTCTGCAGATCGTTATGCAGCGACTGCGCCAGAAGCTCGGTTTTTCCCGATTCCAGTGCTCGCTGCACCGTACAAATACTAATCTCGGCCCCGGTCTTTGTCAAGGCAGGCTCGTAGGCCTCATACACATCAGGAGTCGATATGGAGACCTCCGGTAATATCAGGGTGTAATCAAACTGCCTTTTCACCTCCAGAGGGCTGACGATTTCTCCCCGTCCCTCACACAGAGCGGTTCCGCCATACAGGAAAAACGGTATGTCGCTCCCCAGTTCGGCCGCGATCTTCTCCAGCAAATCCCGTCCACAGTCGAGACCCCATAGCCTTCGCAGAGCCATAAGCGTGGCGGCACAATCACTGCTTCCGCCCCCCAGCCCCGCACCGATCGGGATATTTTTCGTCAACTCGATATCAGCCCCCATCGACGTTCCCGTGCGCTGTTGGAGCAGTCGCGCCGCCCGCGTCACGAGATTGTCTTCGGGTTCCGGCAACTCGGAACACTCGCTCCTGAGGTTGATACTGCCATCCCGACGGCAGCGCAACCGAAGCTTATCCGACAGGTCAACCGTCTGCATGATCGTGCGCAGATTGTGATACCCATCCGCCCGCTCATCCAATACCTCCAGCCACAGATTAATCTTGGCGGGGGCGTCGCGCTCAATCACCTCATTCTTATCCCCGCCACTCATTCCCCTTCACCTTTCTTGACCACAAAAAATGTCAGCTGGCTGTTGCCGTAAACTCGTTGATCAACGCATTTCATCCGATCGGTTGGCCACAGCGCATGCGGCATTGGTCGATGGTGCAGGATCAAAAGAGCATCGGGGGCAATCAGACCCCCAATCATGCCCTCAAGCGTCTCAAACACCTCATCCCGTTTATTGGGGGCATCAATCCGTTCATACGGTGGATCCACCAGCACCAGATCCGCCGCCTCGTGTCCCGGTGGGGGCAACCGACCGGGCAACATAAACACGTCATCCCGCAACACATACGCCCTGTCCATCAGCCCGCAGGATCGCAGGTTCTCTTCGATCAACTCCACCAGTTGTCCGTCGGATTCAACAAACACGCAGGCCTCGGCTCCCCGGCTCAGTGCCTCGATACCAAGCGAGCCGCATCCACTGAATAAATCCAGAACTCGAGCGTCCGTCACATCGAACTGGATGATATTAAACAGATTCTCCCGCACCCGGTCCAGCATCGGTCGCAGGTGAGGAATGTCCAGCGTATCAATCGTCTGACCTCTGGCCTCTCCGCTGATTATGCGCATCAATCACTCTCACAAACACAGGGGATTTCTCTTCTCAGCACCGTCTCATCCGTTCTCATCTGTTGTGATACCAAGGAATTCATGTGATACGCCCACCAGGGCTATGCCGGCGTCATCCGCCTGGCCGATGGTGTCCTCGCGTTCCAGCATCAGGGTGTTTCCTGCCTCGATGGCCAGGGCCCCCATACCGGCTTCCTTCAGCACATCGATGGTGTTCGGGCCGATACAGGGAATATCAAATCGCGGATCATGGCCCTCTTTGGCGAGTTTAACCGCCACCGTACCTTCTCCGGCAATATCTCCCGCTCGCCGGAGTGTCGCATCCGTGCCGTCCATTCCCTCCACCGCCACCACTGCCCCATCCTTGACCACGATAGTCTGACCGATCTGCATGGCGGCTATTTTTTTGATTCTTGGCCAGGCGAATCGAATATCGTCCCATTCGCCCTCGGAAGGCTCCCGGGCGGTCAGAACGCCCTCCGGCGCCAGCAGTTCGGGACAGAACAAAACGGAACTTTCAATGCTGATGCCTTCCTCCTCAAACACTTCGGCCAGGTCCGCCAGCAACACGTGATCCTCCCACTCCCCCCGACGACTGTAGATGAATTTTGCCGATCGGAAATCGGGCATCAGTCGCAGGGGATTCTCGTAGATCTTTGCCTTGGTCACCCCGCCGCACATGACGGCTCTGGTGATATCGGCATTCTGGAAAATCTTGATCCATTTGCCCAGGCGGGCCAGCCCGGTCCAGTGGATCTCATCCACATATTCTTCAAGTTCCGGTGACGTTTCTCCCTTCAGAGCTATCGCCACCACCTCGTGTCCGTGGTCATGCGCTCCCCGGGCAAAAGTGACGGGGAACAGGCCACTACCGGCCAGCAGGCCGACTTTCTGGGGCGGTTCTTTTTCCTGGATGTTATCGTCATCTGCCACGGTGTTAAGTCCTCACCTGTCCGTCGCCACGAATTGTCCATTTGTATGTGGTCAGTTCTTCAAGCGCCATGGGACCGCGGGCGTGCAGTTTGTCCGTGCTGATACCTATTTCCGCTCCCAGCCCGAACTGGCCCCCATCCGTAAAACGGGTCGAGGCGTTGACATAGACGGTCGCCGAATCAACCGCATTCAAAAACCGCTCCGAACGCCGCAGGTTCTCGGTCACAATACAGTCACTGTGAGAGGATCCCCACGTGTTGATGTGTTCTATCGCTTCCTCCACGCCATCAACCATCTTGATGGAGAGAATCATCTCAAGGTATTCGGTGGCCCAGTCCTCGTCCGTCGCGGGCCCAACATCCATATCCTTGAGGCACTTCCGTGTCCGTTCGCAGCCCCGCAGTTCCACTCCCCGATCACTCAGTCGGCGGGCCATCCGGGGTAAAAACTCATCCGCCACCGCTTCATGCACCAGCAGGGTCTCCATGGCATTGCAGACACCAGGGCGCTGGCATTTGGCGTTTTCACAGATTTTCAGAGCCAAATCCTGATCCACCTCCTCATCCACGAATGTATGACAGAGCCCCTCGTAATGTTTAATAACCGGAATGGTCGCATTTTCCACCACGGTCCGTATCAACCCTTTACCGCCCCGGGGAATGATCACGTCAACGTAGTCCTCAGCCGTAAGCAGCTCCGGCACCACCGCCCGGTCGGTCGTTTCGATCAGTTTGATGGCATCATTGCTGATTGCTGAATCGCCAAACGCCTTCGCCAGCTGTCGGTATATCGCCAGATTCGAATTCAAAGCTTCTTTGCCACCGCGCAGGACAACCCCGTTGCCGCTTTTCAGACACAGTGCGGCGGCGTCGGCCGTCACGTTGGGACGTGATTCGTAGATGATCCCAATAACTCCAATCGGCACGCGTTCCTTCTGCAATTTCAGCCCGTTGGGTAAAACCCATCCGTCATCGATACTACCCACCGGGTCTTTCAGCTCCGCAATAGTTCGGATGCTATCGGCCATTCCCTCGATGCGTTTATCATTCAGTTCCAGCCGATCAATCATGGCCGAGGACAACCCCGCTTCTCGACCGGCCTCCAGATCTTTCCGGTTCTCCTCCTTCAACTCCTCACGAGCCGACAGAAGATTGTCAGCCATCTCCAGCAGAACGGCGTTTTTCTGTTCAGCCGTGGCGGCCGAGAGAGATCGAGACGCTGCTTTAGCTGCGCTAACGGTATCTTCCACGTACTGTTCAATGTCTTCAGTCATTTGATTCTCTCCAGAAGTCTCGATGCTGAATCACATATTATCCGACGAAAAGCCGTTGCCGCCACCCGGGATGGACCGAGTGCTGCCGCTCTGCCTCAACAGTTCCAGCAAAGCAAACAGGATGGCGCCCACACACAGCACCACGAGCGGCAGACGCCAGGGGTATCCGCCCCGCCCCAACAACCAGTCCCATCCATCCGACGGTACTGTCACAGAGGGAGACGGTGCATCCTTTTCAATACCCATCTTTATCTCAACCGGGTACTCACCCGGAGCGACGAGACCATATTGTTCGCGGGCCACCCGCTCGATTGCCGACGGCCGGGTCAGCAGAGCTTTGCGTTCGCTCAGCAACCTGCTACGTTCGGCCCGGAGGCGTCTCAACATCAGCCGCGCCTCTGCTCGCCGGCGCCGCATCTCGTAAAGCTCGCCCCGCCGGTCAGCCAGTGGAAACCCGAGGAGGATAACGGCCACCACCAGGACAAGCAGCGGCAGCAAACTGCTTTTATACGCTAATACATCCAACGCGTTGACCTCCCGGCGCTGATAGCCACTCTTACCGTCTCTACGGCATACATCAAGAAAAAACACTGTACCACCCCCCGGCGCTGAATGTCAATCCTCACCACCGTTTTGTCTGTGTCAGGTGATGAAGTATAATTTCCGTCCGTGGTGGTGAATGTGTTGCGTCCAGCTTACCTCCACGAGTGCCGGCCACTCAGATGCATCGACTGACGACGTAATCGAGCTCCGCTCCCCTCATATCCTTTCAGGATCATCTGCACAATGCACATACCATTCACACGCTATGGCCTCCGTGAAATCCTGCTCGGGTCGCTCCTCTGTGCCCTTGTCGCGGCAGTCTGCTTTTACCTTTCCCCACCTGTGGTTCTGATCCCCATTGCCGCCTGGATATTCCTCCTGGCATTTTTCCGCGATCCGGACCGGCCGGGGAAAGCTGATCCCGATGAACTCATCAGCCCGGCCGACGGCACGGTGGCCGATATTGAGGAAGTGGACTCGCCCGTTTTCCTGGAAGGTCGTGCTCTTCGCATCGGCATTTTCATGTCGGTGTTCAACGTGCATGTGAACCGTTCTCCGTGCAACGGCGAGGTGCAGTTTACCGAACACCATCCTGGTGCGTATCACGATGCCCGCAGCGACAAATGCATTACGGACAATGAACACAATTTTGTTGGATTAAAACGGGACGATGACCGCAAGATACTGGTCAATCAGATATCGGGAATGGTGGCCCGTCGCATCGTCTGTGCGGTGGAATCCGGCGATCAGCTCGTCGCGGGAGAACGGTTCGGTATGATAAAATTTGGAAGCCGCGTTGAACTGTACATCCCGATGAAACACGATCCCGTAGCCTCCGTGAAGATCGGGCAAAACGTGAAGGGAGGACACGATATACTGGCTACTCTCGGTAACCATTCATAAACAGCTGGGCCAGCGTCCTTCCGGATTGCACCATCAGAAATGTTGAAGTAACATATCTTCTCAGTGACAGTATTCGGCTCAACAGGCTTCTACCGATTGAGGGGTATAAATCATGAAAGAAGAAGAACTCCAGACATTCCGTGAGATGCTGTCCGACTTGAGGAAACGACTTTCTGACAACGTGTCACAGATGCAGGATGATGCTCTGCGGGAATCAGGACGTAACGCCACCGAACTGTCCGATATGCCCATGGAACATCTGGCCGACCGTGCTTCCGATACGTTCGCGAAGGACCTGATGATCGGAATCCTTCAGAACAGCGAAGCGGAAATCGTTGATATCGATGCCGCCATCGACAAGATTGACGAAGGAACATACGGTCAATGCGAGGAATGTGGAGGGGAAATAAAAAAAGCACGCCTCAAAGCTATCCCATTTGCCCGCCTGTGCATTGACTGCAAAGAGGCGCAGGAGTCCACGGAACAGTAAAGTTTTTCCGCCACTCAGTTTCCCGGACGTATTTATTGCTACTCCACGGCATGACGGAAGCTCCGTTTACATCTCCACCGCCCCAGCCCCCCTCAGACCCATGAACTCATTCCTTGTGCACAAGATGTTCCGCGGTTATCGGCTGTATTTCTGGGTGATCGCCAACATTGTCACCGCGCTGGATCAACTCACCAAGCTCGTGTTCGTTCCCACCACCTCAACCGCGGTAAAGTCCGCCCCCCAATTCATTCTCATCCCCGGAATCCTGCGCATATTTCCGGCGCCTTTGAATCCGAAAGGCGCCTTTTCGCTCGGGCCGGATGCAGCCATCTTCTACGTGATTGCGAGCCTTGTTGGAGTCGGACTTATCACCTGGTTTATGCTCACCACGGAACCAGGCGACCTGCTGGCCCACTTCGCGCTCGGCTGCCTGTTCGCCGGTGCTCTGGGCAATCTGATTGATCGGGCAACTCTGGGCGCCGTCCGCGATTTTATTGATCTGCACTGGGGAAGATATCACTGGCCCACATTCAACGTTGCGGACATGGCCATATGTGCCGGAGTCGCGACCCTTCTCTGGGTTGCCTTCACCGCCGAAAAACCCGGCGAGACACAAACGGCAGATTAGTTATTCTGCTGTTTCATCCTTTTTTGAATCTTTTTCCACTGATCCCGCATGGAAACCGTCCGGTTGAAGACCAGCATGTCGTCGGTGGTATCGGGATCAACGCAGAAGTAGCCCTTGCGTTCAAACTGGCAAACCCAGCCCGGTTCAACATCCTCCGCCAGATGAGGTTCGACCTTGCAATCGCGCAGGATCTGCAGGGATTCAGGATTCAGACGATCTTTCCAGTCCTCGGCATCCGGCACCGTATCCTCATCCAGCAGCAGTCGGTCATACAGCCGGACTTCGGCATCCAGAGCGTGGTCCACCGAAACCCAGTGAAGGGTTGCATTCGGACTTCGCCCGTCCGGAGAATCGCCGCCCTGCGTCGCGGGATCGTAGGTGCAGTGCAATTCCACAATCTCCCCATCATCGTTTTTCACCACATCCTCACACGTGATGAAATACGCCCAGCGTAAACGAACTTCCTCACCCGGCGAGAGGCGATAAAACTTCTTCGCTGGTTCTTCCATGAAATCATCACGCTCGATGTAGATTTCCCGGGAGAACGGAACGATCCGGGTTCCGTAACTCTCATCCTCCGGATTATTCACGCACTCCATATATTCCACTTCATCCTCGGGATAGTTGGTGATGACCACTTTGATCGGCCGCAGCACCCCGTAACGCCGGTGACACCGTTTATTGAGATCCTGCCGCAAACAGTGCTCCAGCAGCGCCATGTCCACTTCACTTTCCGTTTTGGAAATCCCGATTTCATCGCAAAAATCGCGGATCGCTTCGGGCGGATATCCACGTCGGCGCATACCTTTAAGGGTGGGCATCCGCGGATCATCCCATCCGGATACCGCTCCCTCTTCCACGAGTTCACGCAGTTTTCGTTTGCTCAACACGGTGTTGGTCAACTGGAGGGGCGCAAATTCAATCTGCTGTGGATGGTGAACATCCAGCTTGTCGAGGAACCAGTCGTAAAGCGGGCGATGGTTTTCAAATTCCAGCGTGCAGAGAGAATGCGTGATCCCCTCAATGGAATCCTCCAACCCGTGCGCCCAGTCGTAGGTGGGGTAGATACACCAATCGCTGTCAGCATGATGATGCTCGGCATCCACGATCCGATACATGATTGGATCACGCATGTTCTGGTTATCATGCGTCATGTCGATTTTGGCGCGCAGGACGCAGTCTCCGGGATCAAATTTCCCTTTGCGCATCTTTTCGAACAACTCGAGGTTCTCTTCCACGCTGCGATCGCGATACGGGCTATTTTCACCGTCTTCGGTCCAGCTTCCCCGGTACTCGCTTATTTCCTCCGGGCTCAGACTGTCCACGTAGGCATCGCCCTGTTTGATCAGCTGGACGGCGTATTCGTAAAACTGCTCGAAGTAATCCGACGCGAAGAACAGCCGGTCGTCCCAGTCATAACCCAGCCAGCGCACATCCTCCTTGATTGCTTCAACGTACTCCTCTTCCTCGGTAATGGGATTGGTATCGTCGAATCGAAGGTTGCATTTCGCCTGCTCATATTCTTCGCCGATACCAAAATTCAAGCAGATCGACTTGGCATGACCGATGTGGAGGTAGCCGTTGGGTTCGGGAGGAAAACGCGTATGGACGCGATCACCATATTTCCCGGTCTCAAGATCTTTGTCGATGATTTCGCGGATGAAGTCTTTTCCGCCCGCATCGTTGTTGCCGTTGCTCATATCAGCACCACTAAAAACGTGAAATTAAGAAAAACAATCGTCCCGTCAACGGGTGATTTGCAGATAAAAAATAGTACGAGCGCAACGCTTTGTTGTCAAACGGTCGGGCCGCCGTTTCCATACTGTTATCAACGTCCATTTTTGACTCTCCCCACAGCGTGTGATAGATTAGTCAGCTCTTTACGCCCGGTTCACAACCCTGGACCGGGCGCGCAATCCCGCTTCACTCTGGCCGTTTTCTGGAGAATAGTTATGCCAAAGACAGATACAGTACGCGTGCGAGTTGCCCCTTCCCCCACCGGTCGTCCACACGTCGGAACAGCATACATCGCCCTCTTCAATTACGCTTTCGCCCAACATGAACGCGGCCAGTTTCTGCTGCGCATTGAAGATACTGACCGTGAGCGGTCAACCCGCGAGAGCGAGGAAGAGATCATCCGTGCACTCAAATGGCTGGGACTGGAATGGGACGAGGGACCGGACGTGGGCGGTGCATGCGGTCCGTATCGCCAGAGTGAACGATTTGACACCTATCGCGCACACGCTCAAACACTGCTGGATACCGGCCATGCGTATCGCTGTTTCTGTTCCCCTGAACGACTCCGAAAACTGCGTGAACAACAGCAGAAGGAAAAAGGCTTCGTAGGATACGATGGCAAATGCCGGGATCTCAGTGAGGAAGAAGTGCAGCAGAAGATGGATGAGGGCATCCCCCATACCATCCGGCTGAAAACGCCCCAGAGCGGGGAAACGAGTTTCACCGATCGAATCCGTGGCGAGATATCCATTCCCAACGACGAAATTGATGATCAGGTCCTGATCAAAAGTGACGGATTTCCGACCTACCACCTGGCAAGCGTCGTGGATGATTACCTGATGGACATCTCCCATGTGGTGCGTGCTGAGGAATGGATCAGTTCAACCCCCAAACACATCATCCTCTACGACGCCTTCGATTGGGATCCCCCCGTCTTCATCCACCTGCCCCTTCTGCGGAACAAGGACAAGACCAAAATCAGCAAACGTAAAAATCCCGTTTCACTCGATTATTACCGGGAGGAAGGGTATCTCCGGGAAGCCATGCTCAACTTCCTGGCGCTGATGGGATATTCTCTCCAGGAGGATCGAGAAGTTTTCTCCCTGGAAGAAATGATCGATGAATTCACCTGGGATCGTGTCAAAACCAGTGGACCCGTTTTTGACACCGAGAAGCTCGATTGGCTCAACGGCGAATACATTCGCGCACTGGAACCGGCGGAGCTCGTGGAACGTCTTCTTGCCGAGCCATACACCGAACACACCGACGAGGATACTGAAAAACTTGTTGAGATCGTCAAACTGATCCAGGAGCGAATCGAAAAACTGTCGGAGTTCGATCAGGCCACCAATTTCTTCTTCGAGCGGGAGGATTACGATCCGGAACTGCTGGTGCCGAAAAAACAGTCCCCGGAACTCGCCCTGGAGATCCTCAACTACATGCAGGAAACCTTCCAAAACATCGATGACTGGGGGACCGAAACGCTGGAAC
Source organism: uncultured candidatus Brocadiaceae bacterium (assembly GCA_964644705.1). GTDB lineage: Bacteria > Planctomycetota > Brocadiia > SM23-32 > SM23-32 > CAZXYF01. The sequence goes on from CAZXYF010000049.1 coordinate 18,832, forward strand.
AGACCACACGGGAGATGTGTGATCTGACCGACTGGAAAACCGGCTGGATATTCATGCCTCTCCGAATCGTTATCACGTGCCGCGAGGTCAGCACACCACTGTTTGAGACCATGGACATTCTCGGCAAGGAAGAATGCATGGGCCGGTTCGAAACCGCCATCGCCAAGGCGCAATCACTGCAGGGCTGAACTCCCCCCGGCCGAATGAATAGACTGCCACACCAAGACTCAGAGCTCCTGATCCGTTCGAAAATACAGTGACCCCCCATTCGCAAAATAGCCGGGCATAACATCCGGTGTTTCCTGAGCGCTTCTG
>CAZXYF010000050.1:0-18875 GCA_964644705.1 uncultured candidatus Brocadiaceae bacterium
GACAAGCCCGGCAGCAGGCCCATCTGGAATAACGTGGTTCACTGAATGCTTACGTTAAATTAGGGTAGCGGACCGGAAATATATTCGCAACGTCACGAAAGAAATTCCGTTGTGTCGGGGGAAAGCGGGGGCGCGGAGTGGTGGTGTGGCGGGGATAAATGAGAAAAAAACGAAAAAAACGAAAAAGAGCTAAAGTTTTCGGGAAAAGGGACGATAACACTGTATAAGGAAACGACAGGGCTTATCAGGAATGGAAAATCGAAGAAAGTGCAAAAAATCCGAGAAAAAACGAAAAAAACGCTAAAGTCGCTTAAGCCTTGTCCGATAACCAAAGTAGGCGAATCAGAATTGCTCGATTCATGGTGCAGTTGACACAGGGCTCAGAGGACAATGGTCAAGTCAGTAAATGGTTCAGGTAAAGCCAGAAAAGGTAAAGTTTCCGGTTCCAAGCGGACTGAGAAAACGGAGCCTTCCGGTTCTGGCCGGGTGAGCCGATCGGAAGAAGCCGAGAGGACGTATTCCTCCGGCGACCTGAGCGAACTGGTCAGCCGCATCAAACAGACTGATGATGTTCGTAAGAACTGGGTCCATGAGGTGAAGGGCCTGTTGCGCGATGGTGAACTGCTCAAGCCGGAGGCAATACACAATGCCGCCGAAAGGATGCTCCTCGGAGAATTCTAAGGAGGATGATAAAAACTTTCTTGGCATTTATTTTCGATGCTGCAAGGTTTATAGCCGCATCTACAAAAATGCCGAGGAAACAGCGTATTCAGGACGATGCCCGAGATGCGGGCGAAGAGTGAATGTAAAAATTGGTGAAAACGGCACTGATCAACGGTTTTTTCAGGCGAGCTGAGCCGGAAACGTTGATTTGATTTTCAACGTACGTTGGTTTGCCCAACGTCATTTAAGCATGTACCGCGCGAAAGGTCTTCCGCAAATGTGAATTTAATGCGGTAGTGCTGCATCTATAATCGTGGAACGAGAGCAGGAATTGCTGCCTGTCTGAAAATCCTTCCGGGTTTTTGGCAGGCCTTTTGCATTTAAAACCCAGTGCCGGAAGAGCAAAAATCCGGCAAACGGCGCAGCGCGTCGGGTTCTGACCAGATCTGACCGCTGCAGGCCGCTGATTCTGATTCGCCTGCTTTTGTTTCCGGAACGTCTATGTCTGAGGAAGACAAGAATAGTGCTGAACGGAACGACTCCCCCGATGATTCATTCCTGAAGACTGTGGGAGAAACGGCCGCTGATATTATGCAGGGAGCCGTTTCCGGTGCGGGGAAAGTCGGTCGGGCGATCCTTTCGGTGGTTGACGGCGGGGAAGAGGAGGGGAATTCCGAGGATGATTCCACCGGCGAAGAGGAAAGTGATGCGGCGGAAAAAGAGCAAGGGGAAGCATCGGGATCCGGGGAGGACGAGGACGTTGAAGGCGGTGAAGATGACGGGGGATCCGAAAATGCAGGCGCGACCGAAATTCTGAGACGCCATCCCGTCTTGATTGGCGGCGGGGCGGTGGCCTTTGTGGCGGTATTCGTGGGGACGATCTTTGCTGTTTACGCCTTCATGGGGGAGAAGCGCACGAGCGATCAAACGGACGGGGACGGCGTGGCGGCCGGTTTTACCCAACAGGATCCCACCTCCGAAGTTGTTGACGCGGCCGACCGGTTGCTCGATCAGGGAAAGATGAAGACGGCAAAAAAGCTATACCGGCTCGGATGGAGCCAGCGCGATGATGATGTGAAGGATGCGCTGGTGGCCGGTGTGCGGCTCTCCAACCTACTTATTACCGATAAAAAATCTGAAGAAGCAGCGGGGATACTTCGGGAGATACGCAACAGAACATATCCGGGATCGGGCTTATGGGCGTATGCAGTGATCGGACTGACCCATCTGACACGGAAGGCCGGAAAACGAGAAAAATACCTACAGAACCTCTATCGGCTTCGCGCCAATGCCGGCCGATATGCTCCGACGCGGAGGGATGCGGTCAGGGCGTGGACCGAGTACCGGCTGGGAATCTCCAAATTCCAGGCCTGCAAGGTCGATGACCGGGGGGGAGCTTCCCCGTTGACGATTCCGGGGATGCTGTTCGGTGAGCAGAAATTGAACCAGGCGCTTTTCTCCGATCTGATGGATGACGTTGTATTCAGGGCTGACAGGACGGAGAAACTGAACGTGGAGAAGACGATGGCCGGTGTTCGTCTGACCGGCAGAGGCGTGACCCTCGGGCGTTTTCTCACCGCGATAAAAGAAGTCGGCGCGCGCCGGGTGGTGTGCGAGGATTGGTGCGACAGGAAAGTGTATGGGGAGATGGAAGAGGTTCGTCCGAATCGGGCGGTGGATATTGTTCTGGGGACACTTGGCCTCAAACGGAAAAAACGCGAGGGAATGCCCGACGGTATCGTTCCCATGCTGAAAGAAGGTGAGCGCCGGACGAGTCAGGCGGAAGCCCTCAGCAGTCTGGAACGTTTCGTTCTTCTGTATCCGAACAGCGAGTATGTGGCAGAAACGTATTATGCGATTAGCTATCTGCATTTGCTTGAGGATCAACCCGGACGGGCATTGAACCAGGTCCAGATTTTGCTGAACCGTTTCCCGGATTCGAAGTGGACCCGTCCCGCCAATTACCTGGCCGGGTATGTAAGTATCGAAAATGAAGCCTGGAAGAATGCCGCCTCGTTTATGAGAAAGGCGGAAGAGGGATTCTGGACGGGGCAATTATACGCAAAAGGTTGGATGGGGCATATCCTGTCTCAGATGGAGAAATGGGAACCGGCGGTTCGGAAGCTGAAACCCGTTTTGAACGAGGACATTCCCGTCGAGTTCCGGGGGCAGCTCACCTACGATCTGGCGACCGCCCTCGAGCATTCGTCCGGTTTGAATGAGCGCGTTCGCCAGCTGTATGCGGAATCGCGCAATCTTGTTCCGCGGAGTAGCACGGCGGTGCAGGCTCTGGCCGCGATGGCCCGGATTGCGATGCAAGATCGGCTTCCTGAGAGAGCGTCGGAATTGATCAGACGTGGCATGCAATCAGAACATAGTGACGCGGTGGTGTGGAAGAATCTCTGGTCCCGGCTGGTCAAAACATACAACGAGGTGGGGCGTCCGGTGCAGGCAGTGGTGAGTGGGATGGTGGTTCTGGAACAACTGGATGGCGACGTGCCGATGCCGCTTGTGGAAGCACTGGCGAGTGCGTGCGAGACGGCCGAGATGTACGAGGCGGGTCTGTCAATTGTGGAAGAATTGAAACTGGATAAATTCGAGTCACGGCACCGGGCGTGGATCCTGATGCACAAGGCGAAGATGCTGCTGGAGCTCAACCGGCCGGATGCGGCCCACACGACGCTAAAGACCGCGCAGAATCTCAACACCCCGAAAAAAATCGCGTATCAGATAAGTGCGCAGATTGGTGAAGCGGAATTGCAGCGAGGTAATGATCAGCGGGTTCTGTCCATCTGTCGCGAGCTGCTGGATGGAGGCAAACCCACGCTGGTGGAGCGACAGGCCCTCTCCCTGCTGGGTCGGTATTACGAGTCCCGGGATCAATATTTGAAGGCAACCCGGGTGTATGAGGGGCAGTACTGGGTGTCTCCGGACTGGGAGGAAACGGAATGAAAACGATTGTTCTGGTCCTGACCGCCATCATTCTGGCGTCCGCATGCCGGGCGAACGAGGTTCAGGCGGGGGAGACGGCAGAGCCCCACGAGGCGTGGAAGGCGAATTACGGCGCGCTGGAGGACGAGAACCTCAAATCACTTCTGAAGTCGGCTCATAAACTTCTGTCGGCCACGCGGAAATTGCCCGATGAGGTGGAGCTGTATTCCGGCGAAAAAAAGGGCGGACGGGAAGAAGAAGCGGAATCGGAAGGGGAAAAAGGCTGGGTCAAACTGGTGGATCCCCCGGCGGTCTCCCTGGACCGATTCGCCCGGGCCTGCGAGAAAGCCGGTAGGTATGAACAGGCCGCTGAGTTGTACATGAAGCTGATTGAAAAGCATCCCGGGGGAAGACATTATCAGAAAATGTGGTTCATCTGCCGGCGGATAGCCGGAGCGAAGCTGGAGGACATCACTTCCGAGATGGATGAGCGTGGCCTGGATAAGCCGGAAAAGAGCTGGTTGGAATGGTCGAAGAAAGTGGATCAGTTATCCATATCTTTAGAAGAAGGAGGAAAATAATGGATCGTGCAGAGGAAAAAATGATGGAAGCATACAGCAAGCAGGAAGAGATCTACACCGACATTCTGGAACTGGTTAAGAAACAGAAGGAGCTTCTGGGCGACCATTCGGATCGAGATACCGCCCGGATCGTTTATCTGTGTGAGGAAGTGGAGCAGCATCTGGAGGAAATCGAGGATATTGAGGAGCGAATTGTGCAGGAGAAACGAGAGTGTCTTGATACGGAGGATGACCTTCCGCCCACGCTGGAAAACATGCTGGGACGTATCGCTCAAAAAATTGAGGACACCCATCGCCTGCAGGAAGAAGTGCAGACCAAACTTGCCGAGCGAGTGGGCCCGATGTCCAACGAAGCGCCGGCATCGGATAATCCGGCGGTCGCGCGACGAGCTCAAAAAATGTATAGCGCCACGTGAGGTCCATCATGCCTGAAACACTCGAAAAAGTTGACGACACCGCGTCAGTGGCCGATCTGGAGAAAACGTTCCGGCGATTCCGACGGCGGACGGCAGCTCTGCGTAACACCTACGTTGAGCTGCGTGATGAAGCCGAACGAATGAACGAAGAACTCCAGCAGGCCAACCGACGGCTCGAGGAAAAAGTTCGAGAACTGGAAGAGGTCAACTCCTTTCAGAACAGTATCCTGGCCAGTCTCCCGGTCGGTGTTATCGTCGCTGATCTGGATGGGGTGATCAAGCGATTCAACCTCGCCGCGGAAGACATCTGGCAGGTGGATGCCGAGGAGGCCATCGGCCGGTCGGTGGATGCGGTTCTGGGAGGGCATTCTCAGGCTCTGCACGGAGTGCTTTCGGGTGATGTTCAGCGGCAGACGCGACAGATTGAAGCCGAAGATAAGGGTATGGTGTTGTCCAGCACGGTCAATACCGTCCGGAACGGTCAGGGAGAAGCGATTGGTGTTATCCAGCTGGATCGGGATGTGAGCCGGGTGCAGCGGCTGGAGGACCAGTTGAGTCACTCGGAAAATCTGGCGGATCTGGGCCGCAGTGCAGCGGGCATGGCGCACGAAGTGAGAAAACCCCTCAACGGGATTAAGGGGTTCGCCAGCCTTCTGCGCCGGGTGACTGATGGCGAATCCGCCGACAAATACAGTTCCCGCATAATGGAAGCGGCGGGCCGTCTGGATTCGATGCTGGAGGATTTGCTGGATTTTGCACAGCCGGAGGATGTGGAAACCGGGTCGGTGGATTTGCGTCGTCTATCCCGCCAGGTGGCGGATTTTGTCGAGGCGGAGGATGAAGTGGAAGACGCCGATGTGAGTGTTGAGGTGGAGGTCGATGAGAACGCGCGCATTGTGGCTGGCGATGCGGACAAGATGGAGCAGGTTTTGCTGAACCTGGTTAAAAATGGTGTGGAAGCGATTGAAACGAACGGGCGGGTACTGATTGGCACCGAACGCGTTGAACTGAGCGGAGAACCAAAGGTGCAGGTCTCGGTGACCGATGATGGTCAGGGGATACCCGAAGAGAAGCAGGACGATATTGTGGAGCCATTCATCACGGACAAAGATGGTGGGAGCGGGCTCGGTCTGGCGATGGTTCAGAAGATTTTGCGGATGCACGGGACGGAGATGGATATTGAGAGTGAACCCGGAGTGGGAACCAGTATGCAATTTTATCTCTCCGTGAGTGAGAAAGGTAATCATAATGATTAATAACGCGCTTGTAGTGGACGATGATGCGATGGACCGGGAGCTCATTCAAGAAGGCCTTGGATGCCTTGAGATGGGCATCGATGTGGAAACTGCTTCCGACGGACAGGAAGCGTGTGAGATTATTGGAGAGAAACATTTTGATATCGTTTTCGCGGACTTATGCATGCCCCACAAAGATGGGATCGATGTGCTCGATAAGGTGAATAACCGGCGTCCCGGGACGGAGGTTGTAATCGTCACCGGCGACGGTGAGATTCAGACGGCCGTCCGGGCGATGAAGAAAGGATGTTTTGATTATCTGCAAAAGCCCATCTCCATTGATGAGGTGGAGGCGGTTGTCACCCGCCTGAACCGGCACCTGAAAGTTGTCCGCGAGAACAACTATTTCCGGTCCGAACTGGGGAAGAATGACGCTGAGGTGGAGCTGATCGGGCAGAGCAAGATTTTCCGGCAGTTCTGCAGCCAGGCCGTTCAGGTAGCCCCCACCGATGCGACCGTTTTGTTGCAGGGAGAAAGTGGGACGGGAAAAGAGCTGATGGCGCGCCTGATCCACGACGCCAGTCCGCGCGAGGGAGAGCCGTTTATTCGTGTCAACTGCGCGGCCCTCTCCGAAACGCTGCTGGAAAGCGAATTGTTTGGACACAAGAAGGGCGCTTTCACCGGGGCGACCGAATCCCGGCCCGGCCGGTTTGAGCTGGCCGATGGCGGGACGATCATGCTGGATGAGGTGACGGAGACCAGCGAGAATCTGCAGGCGGAGTTGCTGCGGGTTATCGAAGCCAAGGAGTTCGAACGGGTGGGTGGAACCGAGACGATTCACGTGGACGTGCGGATCATTGCCACAACCAACCGGGACATCGCGCAGGCCGTGGAAGAGGGCAAATTTCGTGAAGATCTGTTTTACCGCCTGAACGTCGTGCCGATTGAGCTGCCACCGTTGCGTGAGCGGGATGGTGACGTGCCCCTTCTGGCGACCTGCTTCGCCCGCCGAATCTCACGTGAGCTCGGGCGGCGGTGTCCGGAATTCAGTGATGAGGCCATGGAAAAGCTCCAGAACTATTCCTGGCCGGGGAATGTGCGAGAACTTGAAAATTTGATCCAGCGCGTTCTGATTATGTCCCCCGGGAACTGCATCCAGCCGGAGGATCTGCCGGGCTATCTGGATGATGATGTGGGGTTGGATACCGATGCCCTGCTGGAGGGGGACCGGACGCTGGAGGATATCGAACGTCAGGCGATACTGGGCGCGATAAACGAGGCGGACGGGAATAAAACCCAGGCGGCGGAGACACTGGGCATTTCACCGCGAACGGTCTGGAACAAGTTGCAGAAGTATGAAGAAGATGGAGTTCTGCCCGAAAAATTTGCGTCGTGACGGAATGTTTTGCTTACCCGCGTGCTCGTCCGCGTGTGAGAGGCCGGTGGGCGTTGCTGAGGCGGGTTCGGGAAGCGGCACGGAGTTTGCGCTTTATACTAAGGGTACCGTAGCCGAAAACGTTGGAAGGAGAACACAATGAAAGTAATGAATGCTGACAGAGTGTTGAAACTTATGGACGTGGAGTCCGAGCGCCGTAAGGTGCTGATGAATAACCTGGCAAATCTGAATACGCCCGGTTATCGGGCGGGACGTGTGAGTTTTGAGGAGGCTCTTTCAAAGACGCTTTCTGACGGGGAAGTGAACGGTGAAATCGAAACGGACGTAACCCGTCCCCGGTTTCAAAACGATGATGGACAGGGAAACAACGTGGAGCTGGGCCGCGAAGTGGTGGAGCTGAACAAAAATTCGATGCGGACCGAAACGTATCTCTCGTATCTGAAGTTCAGGAAAAAACAGGCTATGACGGCGATCAATGGCCAGTAAATCGAGGTGAGTACCAATGGGTGATACACAAACGACATGGTCTATAGTCGGGTCGGGAATGCGGGCGCAATGGCGCCGCATCAACGTGAGTTCTCGCAACCTGGCCAACGCGGAAAATACACACGACGTGAACGGAGAACCGTATAAAAAGCGCAATGTGGTCTTCAGCACGGTTATGAATGATTTATCCGGCGTGCGTGTGGACGGCACGAAAGCATCGGAGGAACCATACCGTGAAGTGTTTAACCCCGGTCATCCGGCCGCCGACGAGAGCGGTATGGTGACGATGCCCAATGTTGACGTTCCAACGGAGACGGTGGATATGATGTCGGCCAGCCGGGCGTACAAGGCCAATTTTATGGCGATGCAGAACTTCCGGAAGATCTGTCAGAAAACTCTTGAGCTAATTGGGTGATGACAATGCGACCAACTCAAATAAACAGCAATCGCTTAACTCCCCTGCGCAACTCCCCCTTTACGCAAAAACCGGGGCAGGTGCAGGAGGGCGGTAAGGTTGAGTTTTCCGAGATGGTCGAAGACTACGTGTCGGAGGTGGATTCACTGCAGGACAACGCCGATAAGGCGCTGCAGGATATTGCGACGGGAAAGACCGATAACGTTCATCAGTTTGCAGTAGCCGCGAGTCAGGCGGATTTGAGTTTCCGGCTGATGGCGAAGATACGGAACAAACTCGTCAGCGCATACAACGAAATCATGAAAATGAGGGTCTGATATGGGTGCATTGAGGGAATACCTGGAACGCGGTCTTGAAACATGGCGGGAGCTTTCGCCAGGGCACAGGATCATCATGGTGTTGCTGATGCTTGTGTGCATTGGATCGATTGTTGTGCTCGTGGCATGGCAGGGGCAGAACCAGCAGCGGATCCTGTTCAGCGGTTTAAGCTCCGAGGAGTGTGCCGAAGTGGCCAAAACACTGGAATCGTCCGGTATCCCGGCGAGCATGTCCGCGGACGGTACCGGCATTATGGTGCCGGAAAGCCGCATGCAGGAGGCGCGCATGGTGGTGGCTCAGGAAGGTATGCCCAATCAGTCCGGCAAGGGGCTGAAAGTGTTTCAAAAGCCAAAACTTGGCATGACCCCGTTCGCGGAAAAGGTCACATTCGTCGATGCGCTGCAGACGGAGCTGGCCGCGACGATCACGACGCTGGAGGGTGTGAGCAAGGCACGCGTGCATCTGAGTCTGCCCGAGCGGAAAGTATTCACCAAACAGGAGGAAAAAGCAACGGCCTCGGTGCTGGTCGTGACGCAGCAGGGCGAAGGGCTGGGCAACAAGGAAGTGGCGGGAATCACAAATCTCGTCGGGTCGGCGGTCAATAGTTTGAGCTCCCAGGACGTGACGGTAACGGATGCGCAGGGTAACGTTTTGACCGGCGATAAGGGCCCGCAGGGCAGCATACAGGCAGGGGGACAGTGGGATTATCGCCAGCGTATCGAGCAGGATCTGGCGCAGAATGCGAAGAAAATGCTGACACGGGTGTTGGGACCCGGTCAGGCCGAGGTGAAAGTGAGTGCCGAACTGGAATTTGTGAATCAGACCACGCGCAAGGAATCACTGGATGGTGATAACAAGGTGCTGGTGAGTGAACAGATTGAAAGTGAAGAATCAACCGGTGGTGGAGGACGTGTCGGGGGCGTGCCCGGTAAAGAGGGACAGGGAGGTGGTCAGGCGGCCGGTGGAGCCGGTGAGTCGAGCAGCTCGGAAAACATCAATACCGAGTATATGGTGGGGAAATCGGTAACGGAGACGGTGGATCGCGGGGCGCGGATCAAGCGTCTGTCCGTGGCGGCTTTTGTGGATACGGCATCCAAAAAAGATGGTAAAAAGAAGGCCCTTGACACGGAACAGATCCGAAAAGTTATAGCGGAAGCGGTTGGTTACCAGGAATCCCGGGGGGACAGTCTGGAGGTCATGGAGGCCGATTTTCCGGATCCCGTTGGCGCGGATGCGATAGATGATGGCGGCATGGTGCCGCGGTGGGTATTTCCCCTGGCGCGTTACGGGGCGGTGGTTGTGGTTGCCCTGATTTGTTTGATGATCGCGCGCTGGGCCCTCAGTGGTCCAGAACTGCAGGAGGTTCCCCAGATGGAACTGGATCTTCTGCCCGACGGTAAGGAGGCCGAGGGCGGAAAAACCCGTGAGGAACTGGCCTGGGAACAGGTTGTTCAGATGGTGGATGAGCGGCCCGAGGAAAGCGGGCGTTTACTCGAAGCCTGGATACGATCTGAGGAGTGAGGTGAACCGTGGCTAACAGCAAACTATCAGGTGCCCAGCGAGCGGCGATGTTGGTGAGCGCTCTGGATGAGGAGAAAGCATCGACCCTGCTGGACCACATAAGCGAAGAGTCTTTGCAGGAGTTGCGCCAGGCTGCCGACGAGCTGGATCCGGGGCAGGTGAGCCGGCGAGATAAGCTGCACACAGTGGCGTCGTTCCTTCATGGTCAGCGCGACACCCCGTTTTTGCTGGGCAATCCGCACGCACGTTTCCAACACATTCTTGATGAAGCGGTCGGAGGAGAAGAGGACCTGGCGGAGGAGGCCGGAAACGGTGCGAGTGAAGGAAGCCAGGAGGGCCAGGAAGAATCCGGTGGCCAGGCGGATGTGGCGGCGGATCTGGAGGGGGCGATTCGTGAAGCATCGGCCAGTGATATGTCCACTCTGTTGAATCAGGAGAGCGTGCGCTGCGCGGCGGTGTTGCTCAATTCCCTTTCCGGAGGACTGGCCGGCGAGGTGTTGAACATGCTGGAACCGGACCGACGAGAACTGATTGCTCAACGCCTCTGCACCATGGATCAGGTGCCGCAGGAGGTGACCAATGAGGTAACGGAGACGTTTCTGGAACGATTGCACGAGAGTCAGGCCGGTGGCGGCTCATCCAGCAGCGAAGGAGAACGACTGGATCGACTGGCCGAGATGATTTCCGGGTTGGAAGGCGATTCCCAGAAGAAACTTCTGGAAAAGATGCAGCGGACGGATCCTGAACTGGCGGAGGAAATTGAGCGACGTATATTTGCGTTTGAAGACCTGGTCGATGTGGGGAAGCGTTCCCTGCAGACGTTACTGGGGAAAATGGAGTCGAACACCATTGCAATCGCCATTAAAGGGGCCTCGGATGAACTGGAGGAAATCATCACCGACAACCTGTCGCAACGTGTGCTGGAACAGGTGAACGAAGAGCGAGAACTGGCCGGTAGCGTGCCGAAGTCCGAAGCGATGGAAGCACGGGACGAGATTATGCGCGTGGCCCGGGAGATGGATCGCGAGGGCGAATTAGAGTTTGTTGCGGGAAGCCAGGAGGAGGAGTTCGTTGAATAATATCGTTGAAATAGAATTCGATCGTCCGCTGTCGGGTCTGGCGTCTGATCTTTGTGAGGATGTTTCCGAACAGGAAACTCGCAACAGTGAGGAGATGGAGCGATTGCGTGAGAAGCTGGCTGAGCGGGAACAGAAGCTCGATGAGTTGCGGCAGCAGCTCACTCAGTGGGAGAACGTGTATAAAGAAAAACAGGAAGAGATGGATCGTATATGCGATCAACTGGGAAGTATCCTCGATGAGACGAAGAACAGCCGGGCGGAACTGATGCAGGACAATGAAGAGGACATGGTCAATTTTTGTCTCGATCTGACCGAAAAGATACTGCAGCATGAGATCAAACACGGACGATATAAGATTGAGAAGATCCTGGAGAATGCTCTCGAGAGGGTGAAGGACAGCAGTAAAGTCGTAATCCGGGTGAGCCCCGAGGACCATGATGATGCGAGTGAAGCCGTGGACTGGTTGTGCTCGGAGAACAATTTGGAAGACGTAGAACTGGTGGAAGATGAAGAGATACCGGCCGCGTCATGTCGGATTGAGTTTGATTCGGGGTCGGTCATCTCGGATATTCACGATCGTTTGCAAAAAATTGAAAATGAAATCATGAAACAGGGCGGAGGACAATAAATGTCTCTGGAGCTGAACCAATTCCGAGAAAAAGTGGCCAGCATGGACTGCATGACCTACGGTGGGCGCGTCAAACGCATGAGCGGTGCCATCGTGGAATCCAGCGGGCCGAGTGTCGGGGTGGGGGAGTTATGTGAAATAATTCCCCAGCAGAGCAATGGAGATCAACGGATACGCGCGGAAGTTGTGGGATTCCGGGAGAACACCACCATCCTGATGCCCCTGGAAAAAGTGACCGGGGTGAAGGCAGGGGATCCTGTCGTATCGACCAACGGCGATTTGCGGGTGAACATGGGCATGGATCTGTTGGGCCGGGTCCTGAACGGGCTCGGGCAACCGATCGATGATAAGGGACAGATTGCCTGCCCGCATTCTGTGCCGATCTATAACGATGCCCCACCGCCGATGGAACGTGCCACTATTGAGGATGTCATGGTAACTGGAATCAGGGCGATTGATACGGCCCTGACCCTGGGGCGCGGTCAGCGGGTTGGTATTTTCTCCGGGGCCGGAGTCGGAAAAAGTACCCTCCTGGCGCAGATTGCCCGCAACGCCGAAGCCGACGTGAATGTGATCGTGCTGGTGGGCGAGCGGGGCCGGGAAGTGCGTGAATTCATTGACAACACCCTGGGGCCGGAGGGGCTGGAAAAGTCCGTGGTCGTAGCAGCGACGGCGAACATGCCACCGCTGCTCAAAGTTAAATCTGCATTCACGGCCACAACCATTGCCGAATATTTTCGTGAACAGGGGCTGCATGTGCTGTTTATGATGGACTCGTTGACCCGGGTGGCCAACAGCCAGCGTGAAATTGGCCTGGCGGCCGGTGAACCGCCCACCGCGCAGGGGTATCCCCCGTCGGTCTTCTCGCTGATTCCCGAATTGACCGAACGTCTGGGTAACTCATCGCAGGGAAGCATCACGGGGATTTATTCAGTCCTGGTTGAGCGCGATGATTTCACCGAGCCCGTAGCCGATACGGTTCGCAGCAGCCTCGATGGTCATATCATCCTGTCGAGGGAAATGGCGGATCGGGGTCATTATCCCGCCATCGATTTGCTCGGAAGCATCAGTCGCTTGCAACGGCAGGTGGTGGAGGAAGATGTGCGCCAGATGGCCCAGCAGTTGCGCAGTTTGGTCAGCACGTATCGGGAGGCCGAAGACCTGATCAAAATCGGGGCCTACAATCGCGGGACGAGTCCCAAGATTGATCGGGCGATTGATCTTATGCCCGAGGTGGAGGACTTTTTGCAGCAGGATCTGGGGGAACTGACAGCATTTATCGAATCGCGCCGGCGGTTGAAAGAGATTATAGATCGCTGGGAGTTTTAGTGAGAACATTATTCTGAGGTAACTCGTGGTTTCCGCTTACAAAACCATTCTGGATGCGAAAGAGAAACGTGAGAAAGGCCTGAAACTGCAGCTGGCCGATATCGATCAGCGCATCCAAAAGTGTCGCAGCACCCGGAGAACAGCTCTGCGGGCGTATCGTGACACGCTCACCAACCTCGGTCAAAAAACCGAGTCGGCCGGCGGGCACGATCAAATGGTGTTGGTCAGTCGATTGCGCGGGTACCGGTACGAAATCCGACAGTATGCCGACAAACTGAGTTCTCTGAAGCGGGAGAAGCGTGAAATTCGGGAGGAGTTGCAGGAAGTGGCTCGTTCCCGAAAGCTCCTTGAAGACCACATCGAAGAAAAAAAGAATGAAGAGCGCGAGGAATATGAGCGGCAGGAACGCAGATCCGCTGAAAACTTCGCTATCCACAATTATTCGACGGACGGGGGGGATTTATGAAAAAGATACTACTGGTGATTGTGGCGATTCCGTTGTTGCTTGGTGCGATGCTTGTTAGCCTGATAGTAAGCATCAACATGCAGGGCGGGATGCCGGAGTCAAAAGCGTGGGTGGGCGACATACCCGTGATTGGCTCATACGTCAAGATAAGAAAAAAATCGGATAAAGCGGATCAAACGGATCAAACTACGGAAGCTGAGGCGAACGGAGGAGAAAGAGAGGAAGACTCACCTTCCGATGTCAGTCCTATGGTCATGGTGGCCTCGCGTGAACGCCTTGCCAAACTGTGCAAACAGGTCGAGGCCAAGCTCGTGCGATTGGAGGAGAAAGAGCGGCAGCTCCAGGAGAAAAAGTGGCAGCTGCAGAGCAGCAGGAAAGAGCTGAAAAAACAGAGAGAACGACTGCTGAACAAAGCGAGCAAACGGGAGGCAAAACTCAATAAAATGCAGGAACAGATTGCTAAAGCTCGAAAAAAGCTAAAAGGCATGCGCGTGAAGATAAAGAAGACGGAAAAGAAGAATCTTCAGCAGACGGCCGCTATGTTTGGCCGGATGGAGACCGGTGCAGCAGCACAAATCATCACCCGGATGTATGAGGATGGTGAGGAGGATACGGTGGTGAAAATTCTCTCAATGATGCGGGAACGGAATGCCGGGGGCGTTATGGCCGAGATTGGGGATCCGAAGATCGGCGCCCGAATAACCAAAAAGCTATCTTACGTCACAGATGATACAGAAGGGGAATAATTCCCAATGGATATAGCCACATTAATCGGCGTTATTGCTGGGTTTATACTCATCATTACCGCCATATTTTTGGGCGGAGGAGCGGGAGCCTTCGTGAACGTGCCTTCAATGTTGATCACCGTGGGAGGAACCGCCTGTGCGACGCTTGTGCACTTCCCGTTGAGCGAAGTTATGAAGATATTCCGGATCGTGGGACGGACGATTTCCTTTAATCTTCCCGAGGCGGAGAGCGTCCTGGCGGATATGACGGAGTATTCCAAAGTCGTACGCCGGGACGGCGTGCTGGCCCTTGAAGATACCCTGGCTGAACTGGATGATGACTTTCTCATCAAGGGGCTGCAGCTTGTGATTGACGGGGTGGAATCGGATCAGGTGCGCGAAATTATGCTGATGGAGCTGCAATCCCTCCGGAGTCGGCACAGTCTTGGGGTGGATATTTTATCCTTCATGGGCGAGGCGGCCCCGGCATTTGGCATGGTGGGGACGCTCATCGGTCTCGTGCAGATGCTCCAGCAGCTGGATAATCCGTCCGAGATCGGGACCGGTATGGCCACGGCTCTTCTGACAACGTTTTATGGTGCGCTGCTGGCGAATCTTCTGTTCATCCCCCTGGCGGGTAAGCTCCGAACCCGAAGCAAGCAGGAAGTGCTGGTGCGGCAGATGATGATCGAAGGACTGGTGGGGATCCAGAACGGTTTGAACCCGTCAGAACTTCGCGATCGTATGGCCTCATTCCTCCATCCCGAAAAACGGGAGGAGTAACGTAGTTTTATCGCACGGATTTCAGGAAGGTGAGTGGTATGGCATTCGAATTGGACGAGGCTGATGACGGAGGCGATGAAGGAGCGCCGAAGTGGATGACCACTTTTGGTGATGCCATTACGCTCCTCGTCACCTTTTTCGTCCTTCTGCTTACCTATTCCTCCCCGAACAAACGTGATTTGCAGCGGATGTCGTCCGGGTTCCTTGGCAAGGGGGGAGGACCGGGTGCCATGCGGATGCGGGGTGCCTCACCGGTGAAAGTACCGAAGTCGGATTTGTCCAATTCTAAACAAACGTTATCACGGACGCAGTTTCCACCGCTGTATGAGAAATTATCAAAAGAAGCGGAGTCTCAGGAAACGGAAGGGATGGATGTTTCAAAGCTCCCAACGATTGAGAATGCCATTATTGTGCGCCTGGCGTTGAAAAGTGTGTTTGGCGACGATGGCAATTTCACTGAGAAGGGCGAAAAAATGATCAAAAAAATTGCGAGTGTGCTTGTGCCGTTCCCCCGGGTTGTTGTTGTGCGGACAAAGCCGGAGGATACGGGGAAAAATGGAATGAGGAGTAGTTTCGCTCTGTCTCAACGTGTGATTGACAAATTGAAAAAGTTGCTGCCGTCCGAGGAGTTCGAGTTTCGTGTGAGTTCCGACATTGCCCTGTCGCCGAAACGGTTGGAGGCGGGGCAATGTGAGATCTTCATGTTACAGCAGTGAGGAGCAAATATGCCTGAAATGGATGACATGGATGATGGTGGGGGAGGAGCGCCGAAATTTATGGTGCTTTACTGTTCCATCATGATTTTGCTTCTGGCCTTTTTTATTACTCTGCAGAGCATGGCCAGCGAGCAGCGTCCAGGGATGTTCTATTCGGGTAAGGGGTCTTTCGTGCGCGCACTCAACAGCTTCGGATTGGGTCGGTTTTTCGGAAGTCACGGTCTATCCAGCTCGGCGAAGGTCAGTACCCGATATCCGATGGAGAAAAAAAGTTCCAAGTCCGATTCTCAATCGTATCCGTCGGATCCGGAGAAGCATAATGCTCGCAAAAAGCTGGAAAAGATGAAGGAAAAGCTGCAGGACGATTCTCAGAAGAGTGAGTGGGGGGGCAGCCTTTTTGCCCCGAGTCATGAGGAGGCTTTGCCGCAGAAATTGAACGGCAAACAGAAGAGATTTTTCGTGAGTTTTACGGAAGGCGCATTGCCGGCCCTGTTCGCGCAAAACTCATTGATCGGCGTGGGGGCCTGTTACCCCAGTTCCAAAGAAGAAACGGAAGAGGTATCCATACGGGCTTTGAAACTGGCTCGCGAGGCGCGGAAGGTGATTCTGAACAACGTGGATAGTGACATGGTCAGTATGGCTGAAAAACGGGTGTATTCGTTTTGTCGTCCCATCGGGGAGGAAGATACATCCGGGAAAATACGAGTATTTTTAGAAGCCGCGGAATTGAAAAAGGTGAACAAGGAGAATCAGGCAAAATGATAACACCGTGGAGTGGTGATCAGCGATTGGGCTCAGCAAAATTGTGGATCGTTCTGGTGGTGGGCTTGTTGCTCGCCTGTGGCGGGGGAGTGGCGGCCGCGCGGTATCTTGTAATGACCGAGGCGGCGGAGGACCCGGGTGGATCAGGGAAGAACGAAAAGGTTTCGGAGAAGAAAGCCAAAAGCGAGGAAGATTATAAATACGTTCCTTTCGGGTCTGTGGTTGTCAATCTGGCCGAAGGGCGCCTGACGCGTTATTTGAAGGTGAAAATATCCTTGAAGTTGCTTAAGGAGGACGCCCCCAAGATGAAAAAACTTACCGAAAGTGGACGTAAAGCGGTATATACAAACTGGTTGATCACCTATTTGTCGGGTTTGAAGCTGGAACAGGTCAAAGGAAGCGACGCGATTCGCCGATTGCGAGGTAAAATCAGAGCAGGATTCAACGAGATCCTGCGGCGGAAACAGGATATCCAGATAGAAGCTGTGCTCTTTGAGGAGTTTAATGTCCAATGAGCGATGAGGAAGACATTGAGAATCTGACAGATGATGATATCAACGATCTGTTGGATGATGAAGGGGGGGATGATACGGAAGATCAGGATCAGGGTGTGGACGATCTGGACGACGAAGATATCGATTCTCTCCTGTCGGAGGAAGAAACCGAAGGGGAAGAAGATGCGGGCACGGAGGATGAGGAAGAGAGTGGGGGAGGGGATGAGCTGGGACAGAATGATATCAACGATCTTCTGTCGCAGGATGAAGAGGTTGATGATGGTGGGGCCAGCGATGTATCTCCCGATCTGGATTTGGTCTCCTCATCGCGTATTGAGGAATACGATTTTCTGGAGCCCAGCCGATTTAACCGGTCGGAACTGGAGAAACTAAAACGGATTAGTTCCAATGTGGCGCAGCGCGCTGCTCAACCCCTGTCACGACTTCTGCAGACCAAAGTTCAGATGCAGCTGGCAAGTTGTGATCAGACCATGTGGCAGTACATGGCGGAGGATTTTGGGGAGGAGACAGTCGCGTATTCTTTTTCCCTGCCGCCACTGGGATACGATGGGTTGCTGGCGGTTGATGCGGGTTTCTGTTGCTCCTGTCTCGAGTGCCTGACCGGCGGAGATTTCGAGACGGGCGAGTCCGATGAAATCACGGATACAGACGCTCGCGTTTTTTCGCATGTAGCGGAACATGTACTGGAAGCGTTGCCCGATCTCTGGGAGGAACTTGGCGAATTTGAAGTGGAATTGGAAGATTTTCTGCGCGATCTGCAAAGTGCCGCCCCCTTTTCCCCCGGAGAAGATATGTTTCAAATGTCCCTGCTTGCGGAAGGGGAGTTCGGGACGGAGCAGATGGCAATATGTACCCCGTTTGAAATGGTGAGAGATCTGCCCCAGATGATGGGCCGGGAGGAAGGGGCCAACCAGGAACCCGATGAGGATGTTCAGGAAAAGGTTTGTGAGACAATACGCAATGTCCCCGTGGAACTTTCGGTGGATCTGGGTCAGGCACTGATACCGGGTCGGCAAATACTGGATATGGAACCGGGAGATGTTATTGTTCTCGACAGTTCGATCGACCAGCCCCTTCAGGTACGAATCAACAATCGACCGAAATTGTCCGGTCGGCCCGTAAAATCGCAGAAAAATCTGGCTATAAAGATAGAAGGAGAATTGTGATATGGCCGCTGATGAGACAGCCGAAGATGTGAATGAACAGGAGAGTGCGGATCAAATGAATGAACAGTCTGGAGGGCAGGGCGCGGAGGATGCCTCCGGAGGCGGCAGTGAAATCAATCCGGTGGAGTTCGCCGAGGGGAAGGGGGCGGAGCCGGAAAAACCACTTACAATGGATCTTTTGATGGATGTGAATCTGCCCGTCCGGGTGGAACTGGGCCGGACGACACTCTCGGTATCCGAGTTGCTCGAGATGGGTCCCGGATCGGTGATTGAACTGGATAAGATGGCCGGTGAACCGGCCGAGCTGTATATTCGAGATACGTTCTTTGCCCGGGGGGAAGTCGTGGTGGTTGATAACAATTTCGGTCTCCGCATTACCGAACTCAGTGAGCGGGCGGAAGAGTTCGGCGAAGAGTACGGCTGAAAACGGAGTGTGACGTGAAAACAGAACGACCGACGAGGGCGAATTTGCGCTGTTTGATTGCGAGGGCACTCAGTACGTAAGTATTCGGTAAACCACGTTATTCCAGATAGCCCTATCGCCGGGCGTGGTACGCCTGCTGCAGTGCACAGGTACGCCCCTACCGGGAGAAACCCGGCACTAAGCGGTCAGAACTAAATCCTTTCTGGTTCTGTCGGGGCTGATATCTCCCATTTTAAGGAGGATATTAATCAGAGTGTTTTAGTCGTTCAGGCCCACCATACATAAGGATCAGAACTCCTGATCCGGAAACATGGATGCCG
>CAZXYF010000051.1:0-18826 GCA_964644705.1 uncultured candidatus Brocadiaceae bacterium
ATGGCTGATAATGCCTGTTTCAGACATTCCTTCACCAGTTTCAGATACTGCCGGGCGTCGCGGGAAAATCTTATTTCCGTTTCATCATCCAGACGTATGAGTGTGGACCGCATCCCGAAATGCCAGTCAGCGATGTTGGATACGCGTATGGCCCGGGCGCTGGAATTCGGGGGAGACACCCACAGGTTGCGACCGGTGAGAGCAGAGCACTCCAACCTCTCCTCCAGAAAACAATTTTCGTAGATCAGAAAGGTCTGTTCGTCCGATGGTATTCCCAGGGCGTCGCGCAGAGCCTGGATTCTTTCGCTTTTCAAATCGTGTGATCGGAAGACATTTTCGGGCAGATCCGAGAAGGAAAACAGGTATTCCTCCAGTGCGATTTTATCGAGATCGTCCACATCACCCTGGGTCTCATCGCCATACAGGATCTCATGTACTTTTGAATCCGGCACTCCCAGACTGGACGCAACCCGGTGCAACATGCGTTTTTCGGAGCCCTGCACCACACCGTCGGCCAGGGCGCAGAGATACAGCTGGTGAATTGTTTTGAAAGCATCCTCAGGATCCCCGTGGAAATGAGAGACATCGATGCCAGCTCCTTCCCGGATGATATCCTGTGTTTCGCCGGCGGGCAGGCCAATTTTTTCCGCCAGCGAGTGCAGAAAAGCGGATTCCACGGAACTCAATTCACCATCTGCTCGAGCCATGAGTGTTGCACATTGGAACAGGAAAAGATTGCGCAGGTGCGGCTCGGCCACTTCAACAACCACGCTGGAGAGGATGCGCCACGTCTCCAGATCTTCGAGTTCACCTTCCGTGGCATTTTCCACCTGATCCATCCGTTCGGTCAATTCCTCCGCACTGCTGGTGACTGGGCTGAGGCTTCCGTTGAAATCTTCCGGTTCGAAGTCCCTCAGCTGAGTGAGCAGATCGAGGGCACAGTGGCGAGCCTCTTGCACCTCTTCGCAGAGCGAACCGGACAGATTGGCGGAGCCGGACGTTTCTTTCCGCTGGATTGCTTGAAGTTCTTCTCCCCAGTCTATCTCTTCCAGTTCATGTTGGAGCTCTTCAATTCGGTGCTTGTTCGCCTTTCGGACGAACAGGTCCGTCAGTTGCATGGCCCGTTCACTCATGACGACGTTCCTCTCGTTGAGTGGTCTCGATGTGTCGTTCCCCGCAGGGATGTGCCTCGATGAATCACATCATCCCCAAAACGGTCTTTAATTGCGTCGATGGTTTCTCCCAGACGTTCCTGTTTTTCGGCTGACTCGGTCGTTACATTTCCCTCGAACAATCCGACCTGCCGGTGTGTTGGGTCAACCAGATTCGACACGGTGACGCCGAGGAGCCGGATCTTTTTACCCCGACGGTTCACCCGCTCAAAGTTGGCCACAGCCAGATGGTACAGCTCCGGCGCCTCCCGGACGCGGCGTTCAGTGGTGGTTGATCGGGTATAGGTGGAAAAGTCGTCCAGACGGACCTTCGTGGTCACTGTTCGTGCGCGCACCTCTTGCTGTCGCATACGCCGTGAGATTTTTTCGCAGAGGCCCATGAGCGTCCCGCAGAGAGCATCTTCATCGCCGGTGTCCTCGTTGAAAGTGTGTTCGTGTCCGATGGATTTCATTGTATCGTCAGTTTCCACCGGGCGGTCGTCAATCCCCCGGGACAGACGCCAGAGATGACGGCCGTGTTTCCCCATCCGTGCTTCCATCGCGTCCCTGGGCATTTGCGCGAGATCGCCTATAGTGCGGATTCCGAGGTCGGCGAGGGTTTTCTCCGTCTTTTCCCCCACCCCCCACAACGTATCCACCGGGAGAGGATCGAGAAAAGATCGTATCTCCTCCGGTTCGACCACCACCATGCCATCAGGTTTGTCGAGGTCGGAGGCGATTTTGGCCAGCATTTTATTGGGAGCCACTCCCAGGGAAGCTGTGAGCTCGGTGCGTTCGTAAATCCGGTCTTTGATTCTCCGGGCGGCTGCCGTTTTATCGGATCCGAACAGATGTTTCGTTTCGGTAACATCCAGAAATGCTTCATCGATGCTGATGGGTTCCACTTGTGGGGAGAACTCGGACAGGACCTGTTTGATTTCTCTGGAGACCCGGGAGTACTTCTTTCCATCCACCGGCAGAAAAATGGCGTCCGGACACCGCTGATAGGCCCGGCTGATTGGTTGGGCGCTGTGAATCCCGTATTCTCGCGCGGCGTAAGAGCACGTGGATACTACACCCCGACCCCGACCCCCTTCCGGGTCCGCGCCAATGACCACCGGTTTCCCTCGCAGCTCTGGATTATCCCGTTGTTCGATGGCCGCAAAAAAGGCGTCCATGTCCACGTGAATGATGGTGCGAGACTCAGCCATTGTTGCCGTTTGGTGAAAAAGACTCTGGCAGTTAAAAAGAAAATGGCGGAGAGGGAGGGATTCGAACCCCCGGTCCCGCTATGCGGGACAGCGGTTTTCGAAACCGCCCCGTTTGGCCGCTCCGGCACCTCTCCACCGTGTATGGCAGAACATGTTCATGCACCTTGTATGATGGTTCCACAGGGATATTACTGTAGTCCACAAAACGGTTTGGGTCAAGAAGGTCAGAACATCACGGCCGGAATCTGGACCAATCGATCCCGAGTTTTCTCATGCGGCTGCGTAGAGTATGGGGGTTGATTTCA
Organism: uncultured candidatus Brocadiaceae bacterium; assembly: GCA_964644705.1. Classification (GTDB taxonomy): domain Bacteria; phylum Planctomycetota; class Brocadiia; order SM23-32; family SM23-32; genus CAZXYF01. The sequence goes on from CAZXYF010000051.1 coordinate 2,668, forward strand.
AGCAGTGTGGCCGCTCCATCCTCGCCCTCTATCTGGCCATCAGTTTGCTTCAGTGCTTTGATGATGTGGCGCCGCATCGCCTCATCGAGCGGAGGGATTGGCTGGTGCGCCTGCCCGGCAGATTCGGTATTTTCACCCTGCCCGGTGGCCTCGCCCAGTTGTTGGTGGACCCCCTCTCCCAGGCCCAGTGCATCGGCCACTTCCAGACCTTCTCCATCCCCCAGAATGGCCGCTCGTTCGATCACGGATTTCAGCTCGCGTACGTTTCCGGGCCACTCGTATGATTGCAGCAGTTCGACATCGGTGTCTGAAGGCATCTGTTCGGGGAGCCCGAGGCGTGAGGCAGCTCTGCGGGCAAAATGTCGGGCCAGACCACCGATATCTTCTTTTCGCTCCCGAAGGGGAGGAATCACGACCGGGAAGGCCACGATGCGATACCAGAGGTCCTGACGAAACGTTCCCTCCTGGACCATCTCCCCCAGATCCCGGTGCGTGGCGGCGATGATGCGCACATCGACGTGTACCGGCGACTCTCCCCCGACGCGTTCCAGCTGGCCCTGCTCGATGACCCGCAGCAACCTGACCTGGGCGGCCGGAGGCAGTTCCGCGACTTCATCCAGGAGCAGGGTTCCCTCATCCGCCCGCTCGAACCACCCTTTTCGCTGCGTTGTGGCTCCTGTGAAACTCCCTTTTTCGTGCCCGAACAGTTCGCTGTCGATCAGTTCCGGGGGGATAGCACCGCAATTGACGCGGATGAAAGGCCCTTCACCGCGGGGGGAGCGGTCGTGGATGGCTCGAGCAATTACTTCTTTCCCCGAACCCGTTTCACCCAAAAGCAGCACGGGCATGTCCGATGTAGCCACCAGCTCAACCCGCTCCATGACGTTTTTCAGTCCCCCCTCAGCTCCGACAATCCGTTCGCTTATTTCGCGGCGGCCCAGTTTGGTCAGGAGGGCCCTTTTATCCGCTTCGGCGGCCTCCCGGAGCGCTTGCAGCTCCCGCAGGCGGCGGTCGTTCTCCAGGGCCACCGCCAATGGTTCCAGCAGTTTTGTGCCGAGCTGATCATTCCACTGTTCAGCTTTTTCGTCCGAAAAAGTTCCCACAATCATCATACCCAGGGTATCGTGTGTGCTGCACAGAGGCCCGACAAGGGTGTAGCCCTGAAACCACTCCGGTGGGAGTTGGGTGAAAGGTTGCGGGAGCGTGTTGGCCGGTTCCCCAAGATGCCGCAAATCCCCCTTCCGGCACCAGCTGACCAGCTGCTCCATCTGTTGATCGTCCGTGTGATGAAGCATTGTCTCGGTGCTCTGATTGCCCGCTGGGTCCGTCGAAGCGCGCAACTCGAGGTGGTTTTCGGCTGGGTCAAGGGTGGCCAGTTCCATGCGATCATGAGGGAGTGCTGGCTGGATTATCTCCGACAGCCGGACCACGGAATCAGCGATCTCGATGTGCCGGCATGCTTCCCGCCAGATATCCAGAAGGAGTTCCTGAGGTCGCTCCATAACTATTTTACCCCTCATCGCAGAAACGAAGAAAAACGTTTTGTCTCCAATATCTGGTTCAGAAACGAGTATCGCAGAAATCGTGATATACCGAAAGCATATATTCGTAATTCTCCAGCGGCATACCCGGGAAGACGGTATTGGATGTTCCAAAGATGTAACCCCCGCCCGGTGATGCATGTTCCAAACAGTACAGTGCCGATTCTCGAATGGCTTCGCGGGGGCCATCCTGGAGGAGATTGCATTGCACATTGCCCATCAGAGCCATCTCACCTTCACATCGTTGAGCCACCCGGTCAATGTCCATTCCCGCCATGGGGTCCACGGATTGAAAACAGGCAGCATTGAGCGACAGAAATTGATCAAACAGGGGCATCACATCGCCGTCTGAGTGCACAAAGGGGAAGGCGCCTGAATCTCTCGTGTGCTCGACCTGTCGCTGCAGGTAAGGAGTAACGAACGTTTGGAACTGGTCCGGGGACATGAACGGCCCGTCGTTGAAGGCCACGTCATTGACCAGAAGGATAAAGTCGGCTCCGGCCTCGGTGAGGCGGTCGATCTTTGTTATTGCCCGCCGGGTGAGTTTTTCGGCCACCCGATGAATGTGGTCGGGGCGATCGTATAAATCCATCGCGAACTGATTCCAGTCCTCAATGTACTCGATGGACCATACGGTATGTCCCACGATACTGCCAATCAGAATATCATCGCCGAACGTCTTTTTGGCGGCCACAACACCATCGGGGTCGCTCCATGGATAAAAAACCGCCAGAGCATCCCAGTTATAAGCGTCGACAATCTTTTCATATATTTGCATGCACTTTGTGATGAGCTTTTCCTTCCCCCGCGGTGTGCAGCTCTTCCATTCGTTCTGTTCCGGGAAAGACATCCCGAAAGCCTCCTGCTCCAGTTCGAACATTGTCTCGAAGTGAGGGGGGCGGTCCGGTTCCTCAAAACGGAGCGCCTTTAGCATTCGATCCTTACCCGTCATGTTCCTTTCTCCTTTTGTGTGCGCGGTCTCAACAGCTTAGCAAGACTCTGATCTGATTTCATTCTGGACTAATCTGTCATATCCCTTCTGATCGAGGCTCAGGCGTTGAACCAGCGGTTCAATCAGTTCTGTGGTGGGGGTTGGGGATAGATTATATCGTTCAACGACCTTCTTCATCCGTTCGTCTTCAATGTCTCCAACGTTAAAGCTTTTCAGTCGGCGCACAGCAAAAATAAGGGCCTGCTTTTCCTCGTCTTGTTCGAGCTGTGTTGGGGACTTTTCGGCGGCATCTGAGCTGGCCTGATAGTTGGTTGAGGGGACGGTTCGGGCAAAGTTCTTCATCAATTCCAGTCGGACGAAGCGGCCGAATTCGGCCTGTTTGCGGGAGTTGAATCGCTCCACACAGATCAGAACGCATACACAGCCCTCATCAACCAGGTCGGCGAATCCCACCTCGGGGCCCTGATGTTGCCGGGCGGTCTCAAAAATTGTGGGCAAGGACTGCCCGAGCAGACGGCGCCGGATGCTCTGGATAACGGCAAGTCTCGATTCCAGGGCATCCAGGTCAGAAGAGGCTACGTAGCGTGTTGGGTCGAGTTTTTCAGCCAGCTTCTGAGCCCTGTGTTTCAGACAATGGTACAGGTGGAAAAGCTGGCGTTGAGATAGGGGAGGCTCCGGATGCAGCATATCGGAGGGCCCCTGCGTGGTTCTCGTGGCCGCATTCTCGTCCTCGGGTAACTGCGATGTTTTATGCCTCAGTTCCCGTGCGCGCTCCTGATTGATAATCCGGTAAACGCTGGATCGGGAGCGGTTGTAATGTTCCGCCAGGCGCTGTGCGCGTTCTCCGTTGCGGTATCGGCGGTAAAGCTGTTTTTTTGCATTGAGACTCAGCGTGTCCCGGCCGGATGGATTCCTGGCTTCGCCTTCCGTGTGGTTCTGTGTGATGACCCGCCGGACCGTTTCCGGGGCCCGTTGCACTTCCCGAGCAACTTGTTCGGCCAGCGCCGTGGGAGAAAGATCCTTTGTCTGCTTCACCTTCTCGTATCGGGCCCGAATCCGGCGTTCTTCCTCCTCGGAGAGGGGGGAAAATCTGGCGGACTGATCGATGAGGTCAGCATTGCGGGCGGCGAAACGCCTGAGCGCCTCCTCTCGAACCCCCATCCGTTCCACGCCATCCTGGAACCGGTACTTACGGGTGACCAACCCTTTGTCCCTCCAGCGATACACGGTGCGTTTGCTGACGTTATATCTCGCGGCCACGTCCGCAACCGAGTAAACGGTCTCCGGTATCTCCTCTACGGGGACGGGATAAGAGGCCGAAACCTGTTCGAGCATTTGCTGCAAATCGTGGCAGAGTTCGGCCCCGCCAATGGTTTCCACGGGCAGATCGGACGATTGGAAACCTGTTATTCGGTAATAGACGAATTCCAGTGAATAGACTCGGTTGGGATTGAGATCCAGCAGCAGAGCCTCAATGCGATCAGCATGTTTGCGACGGACCGACGAGGGGTTCATCAGCAGTTGCCGGCCCAGACCTTTGATGTTTTCGTTGGTGTAATCGGCCATTCCAGAGACTTTCGACAGTAGTGCGTAGTGCGAACGTGTTGCTCTCCCGGGGAAAGCTGCCATCATCCTGTGCCCGGGGTCACGAGTGACCCTCGCGCTTCCCCGCGTGGTTTCTTCATACATGTCCGGGCGTGAACAGGGTAACGTTTTGCTCCCCGGCTGAGAAGCGCGGATGCGAAAAACAAGAAGTTACCGCACATCGCAGCTCGGGGGTACAGGGGCGACTTTTCTATCTGAATTTTTTTGCTCGGTACTTTACACAAGCGGCATGTCTTCGTAAACTTAGGTATCCACGCGGAGCCGTATCTATTGAAATGAGTTGTATTGCCATTCACATTGTTCATCTCGCGCGGCATCAGCCGTGGGTTGAATACGCCAACTGTCAGACAGGAGTTATCTATGAGCCTGAAGAAGATTGGCGAACCTGCTCTACATGCATGGGTGGGCGAGCTCGTGGAAGCGAAGAAGATGGTCGCACCTCAGCCTGAGGAGGATCGTTTTAATTTCAAGCCTCTCACCGACGCATCCAAATTACGTCTGGATTACGATGTGTCGCTCACACCCCCGAACAAGGTGTGTATGCAGCCAGCGGAGGAAGTGCTGGCGCGTTTTGAGGGGGCGGATTACGAGAGCGAATATGAGGATCAACCATACGTCCTCTTCGGGGTCCATCCCTATGATATGGTGGCTATCAATCAGATGGATGAGATCTTTTCCATGGACAACTATGATGCGCACTATATGCGGCGCCGCGAGGCGGCGACGATTGTAGCCATGGACCCACAAAACGTGTCCGAAAATTGCTTTGCAGGGGGAGTGGGGACGGCTACCGTTGATGAAGGATTCGATATACTGCTCACCAAAATTGATGACTCCTACATCGTGGATGTTCGATCTGAGAAGGGGCAGGAGTTAATTGAATTTTTGGGGGACGCGTCCGAACCCACTGAGGAAGATCTGGACGCGCGTGAAGCACTGTGGGAGCAGAACCAGGAGAATTGTTGCGAATACGACATAAAATGGGATCCTGATGAGTTGCCTGAGCTTCTGGAAAGATCCCAGGATCATCCCGTATGGGAGGAACGAGCGGAGTTGTGCTTCTACTGTGGGTCCTGCACCAATACATGTCCGACCTGCTATTGTTTTGATGTCCAGGAGAAAGTTAACTACGATCTGGAAAGCGGAGAGAGGGTCCGGGAATGGGATGGATGCCAGTTGGTTTCGTTCGCCAGAGTGGCGGGGGACCACAATTTTCGTGAGGAACCAGCCCAGAGATTCCGTCACCGGTACTACCGAAAAGGGAAATACGTCCCTGAAATGATTGGAGAGTGTGCATGTGTCGGGTGTGGGCGCTGTATCACTGCCTGTGTGTCCAATATCGCCAATCCCCCCGAAGTCTTCAATCGTCTTAAGGAGGATGCTTAATATGGGTTGCGCCTGCGAACAAGAAAAAGAAGATATTTACCTGCCGGAACCGGCTTCAGTAACGGAAACGAAGTCGATGACGGATCTGGAAAACTATTTCCGAATCAATCTGGATTCCGGTGAAAGTCTTGAGCATGGCCCGGGGCAGTTTGTTGAAGTGAGCGTTCCCGGTATCGGTGAGGCCCCGATCTCCGTTTCGTCGTCTCCGACACGAAACGACGGGTTTGAGTTAGTGGTGCGTCGTATTGGGAACGTGACGGAGTCGATGCACCAACTGGAAACCGGAGATCAGGTGGGTATTCGCGGTCCTTTCGGCACCACGTTTCCTGTTGAGGAGGAGCTGAAGGGGAACGATGTGCTGTTTATCGCCGGTGGTATTGGTCTCGTTCCGTTGAGATCGGCCATCCAGTATGTGCTGGACAACCGCGACGATTACGGGCGTGTCATCATCCTGTACGGTGCAAAAAGTCCGGCGGAGCGGCTCTTCGTGCGTGAGCTTTTGGACTGGCAGGATCGGGAAGATGTCCAATATCTGGATACGGTTGATCGCGCCGATGAGCACTGGCAGGGCAATACCGGTGTTATTACAACCCTGATGCCCAAGATCTCCATCGACCCGGCCACCACTCAGGCGGTCGTGTGCGGACCACCGGTGATGTATAAGTTTGTCCTGATGGAACTGTTCGAGATGGATGTCCCATACGAGAATATTTTTGTTTCCCTTGAGCGACACATGAAGTGTGGTGTGGGGAAATGTGGACACTGCCAGATTAATGGCGTTTACGTCTGCCAGGACGGGCCGGTGTTCAATTACGCCGATATAGAAGGATTTGAGGAGGCTATCCAATGAGTAAGCCGCGTGTTGCTATATTTGATTTTGCCTGTTGCGAAGGATGCCAGCTTCAGATCGTCAACATGGAGGAGGAACTGCTCGATCTGCTGGAGATCGTGGAGCCAGTCACCTGGCGCGAGGCGATGACCGAAGAGAGTGATGATTTTGATATCGCCCTGGTGGAGGGGTCCATTACCCGACCTCAGGATGAAGAACGACTGGAAGAAATACGGGACAAAGCCGATATCCTGGTCGCACTGGGAGCATGTGCAACCATCGGTGGCGTCAACCGGATTAAAAACAACTTTGATCTGGATGAAATCAAAGAGTGTGTGTATGGAGTAGCTTCCGATATGCCTCATTTGGAAACCGGCCCCACGAAGGCCGCCCATGAAGTGGTGGAGGTGGACTACAAAATCCATCAGTGCCCCATGGACAAAGAGGAATTTGCGCACGTGGTGCGCTGCCTGGCCCTGGGGAAAGAGCCGCAAATCCCGGACTACCCCGTCTGTGTCGAATGCAAGGCCAACGGAACGGTGTGCCGCTGGGAACATGGCGAAGTATGTCTTGGAATGTTGACCCGGGCCGGATGCGGCGCCCCATGTCCTTCGAATGGGCTGTGGTGTTTCGGTTGCCGTGGACTGGCCCCGGACAATAATGTGCCCGCTGCTCGTGAGGTCATCGAAGACTATGACCTGAACGTCGAAGACCTGCGCGACAAGCTGGTCCTTTTCAATTCAGAAAGCGAAGAACTCAAACAGGAGTCTGCGGATGTCTGATATAGATATAAATGTCCATCACATAACGCGTGTCGAAGGACACGGCAATATCGTTGTTGAAGCCGATGCCGGAGACGTCAAAAAGGTTGAATGGCAGGTACCGGAAGCTCCCCGGTTTTTCGAAGGTATGGTGCGGGGGCGCAGCTATGAGGATATCCAGACCATCGTCAGTCGAATTTGTGGGATATGTTCCTGCACCCACTCACTCGCAGCGACGAAAGCCGTGGAAGATGCCATGGATATTGAGGTCTCGGACCAGACCGATACCCTCCGGGTGTTGCTCCTCCATGGGGAACAGATTGAAAGCCACGTTCTGCATCTGGGTTATCTGGTGGCGCCGGACCTGCTGGGCGAGAAGTCCGTTGTCCCGCTGGCGTCGAGCCATGGCGAGTTGGTGAAAACTATCATCCGCTGTCACTCACTGGGCAACAAAATTATGGAGGTTATTGGTGGGCGTATGACCCATCCAGTCAGCCTGCGTCCGGGTGGGTTTGGCCAGCTGCCGACCGAGGACGATCTCAGGGAACTGAAGCAGGAGATCGAAGAGCGCATTCCTGATTTCAATACTGTGGCCGATGCGTTGCTGGACCTGGCCGGTGAACTCCCCGAGTTTGAACGTCCGACCGAATATGTGGCGCTGACCGATGCGGGATACTATACCTTTTATCACGGCGATATCGGCAGCACCGATACGGAGCGAACCGTTCCTGTGCAGGAGTTCGAAGATGTGGTGAATGAATACGTTTCGCCCCAATCAACGGCGAAATGGACACGCTGGCACCGCGACAGCTATGCGGTAGGGGCTCTGGCACGGTTCAACAGGAACTCGGAGCTGCTTCTACCCCTGGCGGAAAAAACCGCGGAGAAATTCGGCCTCCGATCCGGGTGCAGCAACCCCTACATGAACAACGTGGCGCAGCTGGTGGAGCTCTATCAGGTCGTGGAGCACAGCCTGCAGATTATTGATGACCTGCTGGAAGAAGGAATTAGCCCCGAAAAACCTGATGTGACGCCGAAAGCGGGTTGGGGCACCGGTTGCTGTGAAGCACCGCGTGGCATCCTGTTCCACAGCTACGGGTTTGATGAGGATGGCAAATGCACAGGTGCCAACATCAGTATTCCGACCAATCAGAACCACGCGAATATCCAGAAAGATTTTGAGGATCTTGTTCCTCAAATCATCAATAAAGATGAGGATGAGGTTCGACTTCTGCTGGAGATGCTGGTGCGAGCGTATGATCCCTGTATTTCCTGTTCAACTCATTATCTCGATGTGGATTTTGTCTGATTCCATATGCCGATCGGGTAGCGTGGCCGTGTCAGGAAAGCGTCACCGGGCAGAATGAGGAGCTTCGCGTTGGCCAGTAACGACCGTAAGTCATGTTTGGTTGTCGGGCTGGGCAATCCGCTTATGAGCGACGAAGGTGTCGGGGTTGAGGTCGTTAAACGGCTGGAAAACCAGCACGCTCCCCTCGATGAAGTGGAATTTCTGGATGGGGGGACGGGAGGAGTAGCGCTTGTTCACGCCATGGCCAATCGCCGGAAGTGCGTCTTTGTTGATTGCGCCCGGATGTCTGTGTCCCCGGGGGGGATCAAGCGGTTTGGGATGAAAGATGTCGAGAGTGCCAAACGTCTTCCCGAAATGTCTCTTCACGAAGCGGATTTGATTGAGATCATTCAGCTGGCGGATCACGTCGGAAACTGTCCGGAGGAAATCGTCATTTTTGGCATCGAACCGGAATCAGTGGAAGCCGGTCAGGGCCTGAGCGAAAAGTTGAAGAGCAGCCTTCCCGTGTATGCGCGGAAGGTCGCGGAAGAGTTCAGTGATTCGCACGGCGATTGACAGAACATAAACGGCGCCAGAATGGTGGGACGATCCAGCGAATCCCGCCCTTTTTATGTCCCGGAGACCGGGTTGATGCCGAACCGGGAATGGAAAAGCCCCTACAGAACTTTTCGTGGCGGGGAGCTGGTGTATGGGAAATGCTGCGGTAGAAGTAACGTGTTGGACATCACTCCCAACCCCTCAGGAAGTTGTATGTTGCAGGGACCATTTAAATGTGCTATCCTGATATTCTATTGAACTCGTTAGCTATGGAGAGGGGAGCTTTTATTGCTGACGGGGACCTAAAGCCACGATAGCCGTGGCGTGCCTCTTACGAGACTTTCCGACGAATTATGTTAGTGGGAAACGATGGATAAAAGTAGAAAAAAAGAATTGATTGAACAGTACGCTCAGAATCCGGATGATACCGGTTCGCCAGAGGTCCAGATAGCGCTGATTACGGAGCGGATCGAGGACTTGACCGAACATCTGCAGGACCATTCGAATGACAGCTCAGCTCGCCAGGGGCTCCTGAATTTGGTGGGCAAACGGGCGTCGTTGTTGCAGTATCTGCGCCGGAAGAATGAAGACCGATACCAGGATCTCGTCGCAGATCTGGGGCTGCGCCAGTAGAGCTGTCGTGCGGAAGGTTGTTCTTCCTGCCGACATGAGGGGCATGGCAAGATATTCGGCTGGTTGCGAAGTGTACCTGCTCACAGTAAGTCGATGTGTTTTTCATTTTCTCGCTTTATACCGCGTGTTGCGGTGGCGTGAAGAATGAGTTGTATTCGTGCCCGTATCCCAGAAGATGACCGAAGGCTGTGTTTGGGGTTTGTTTGATCCCGGTGACCAACTCAGGTGCGGGACTATTGTAGTTGAATTTGTTTGAACTGGAGGAAAGTATAGTGGCGTCGTTGTCGAAAGTGGAAAGACAGATTGCTGGCGATACATTGACGATGGAAAGTGGTAAGCTTGCGAAGCAGGCAAACGGTTCGGTTCGTGTGAGCTACGGTGAAACCGTTGTTTTAGCGGCCGCCGTGGCCGAACCGATGGACAAAGACCTCGGTTTTTTCCCGTTGACCGTTGACTACCGTGAAAAACAGTATGCTGCTGGTAAGTTTCCGGGCGGTATTATCAAGAGGGAAGGTCGTCCGACGACAAAAGAAATTCTGACCATGCGCCTGATTGATCGCCCGGTGCGTCCGCTGTTCCCCGATGATTATCGGGAGGAAGTGCAGGTGGCGGTGGTTGTGTTGAGCGCTGATCAGAAAAACGACCCAGATATGCTGGGCCTGGTCGGAGGGTCAGCCGCTCTGGCCGTCAGTGACATCCCCTGGAATGGTCCCATTGGTGGATCGCGCGTCGGGTTGGTTGAGGATGAATTTATCATCAACCCGACCACCGAGGAGCGAGAAGAAAGCGAAATGGAGCTGGTGGTTGCCGGCACCGAAGAGGCGATGGTGATGGTGGAAGGAAGCGCCAATATCATCCCCGAAGAAGATGTGCGGACCGCTCTCGGACTGGCACAGGATGTGAATGTGGATGTGGTCAACATGATCAATGAGTTGAAGGGTGAGTGTGGTAAAGCCACCCGCTCTTACACGCCGATCCCCTCGGTTGATGCCCTGGTTGATCAGCTCCGTCCGGAATTTGAGGATGAGTTGGCCGATGCCAGCGAGACGGCCGATAAGCAGGCCCGCAGCGAGGCAATTTCATCGGTGAAAGATGAGGCCATCGAGCAGTTCTGTGATGAAGAGGAAGAGAACGCGCCGACGGAAGGTGAGGTGAAGCGGGCATTCGATAAACTGGAAAAAGAGGTCGTCCGGAAAGGTATTATCAAGACGGGGCGGCGATATGACGGCCGCAAGCCGGATGAAATTCGCGATGTTTCCTGCGAAGTCGATGTTCTGCCCCGCACGCACGGCGCGGCGCTATTCACCCGAGGCGAGACCCAGGCCATGTGCGCCACGACGCTGGGTACGGTCGGTGATCAGCAGAAGATCCTGGACCCGCTGGTGGAAGAAGACCCCAAAGAATTCATGCTCCACTACAATTTCCCCGGTTGGTGTGTTGGGGAGGCCTGGCGACCCCGTGGACCGAAGCGCCGCGAGATCGGGCATGGTGAACTGGCCGAACGGGCTCTGAGCGCAATCCTGCCCGAGTCCGAGGATTTTGCCTACACCATCCGGATTGTCTCCGATATTCTGGAATCCAACGGTTCCTCGTCCATGGCCTCCGTTTGCGGAGGCACGCTCAGTCTCATGGATGCCGGCGTTCCCATCTCCGACCCGGTGGCCGGTATTGCCATGGGGGTCGTGGAGGAGGAGGGGGAGACGGCCATCCTGACGGATATTGCCGGTCTGGAAGACCATTGCGGCGATATGGACTTCAAAGTGGCCGGAACCCAGAAAGGCGTGACTGCGCTCCAGCTGGATATTAAAACCGGCGGAGTCTCCGAGGATCTTCTCAGCGAGGTTCTGTCCAAGGCCAAAGAGGCGCGACTGGAAATATTGCGGACCATGTTGAAGACCCTGCGGCGGCCCCGCGAGGAATTGTCCGAGTATGCGCCGCGTCTTGCCCGGGTGGAGATCGATCCGGACAATATCGGCAAACTGATCGGGCCCGGCGGTAAGACCATCAAGCGTCTGCAGGAGGAGTTTGTCGTCGAAATTGAGGTGGATGATGACGGCACGGTTACCATCAGCAGCGAGAGAGGTGAGACGGAAGCGGATCTTGAGGGGGCCCTTGAGTACGTGAAGAATCTCGCCGGTGGTGAAGTCGAGGTCGGGAAAGTTTACGAGGGACGCGTGACGGAAATGAAAGATTTTGGTCCCATCGTTGAACTGTTTCCCGGCACCGATGGCCTCTGCCATATCAGCGAACTGGAAGACGGTTACGTTGATGACGTTGAGGATGTCTGCTCGGTTGGAGACAAAATCAAAGTCAAGGTCCTGGCGGTTGAGGGTAATCGTATCAAACTCAGCCGACGAGCAGCTCTTGAAGAAGAACAGGACTAAACGTTATAGCTGTAATGCGGCGTCCGATGTCTTATCGGGCGCCGTATTTTAATGTGAGCCCACCCGTTTTTGTCTCAGAGGATACGCCATGCCTGATCATGTCAATGTTCTGGTGGCCGATACGGACCGGGCTATGGCCGAGAATGTTGGGCAGACCATTCGGTCCATGGGCCACGCCTGCACGGTGGTGGATGATCCAGAAGAAGCCGTGGATCAGGCCAAATCCGGCGGGTTCGAGGTGGTTGTGACGGATCTTCACATGGCGGGTGGAAAGGGGTGGGAGGTTGTGCGGGCGGCCCGACATTCCTTCCCTCATGCTCAGATTCTGGTTCTGGCGCAGGAGGACAACACCCCCGAAGCCGTCCAGGCCATGTCGCAGGGGGTAAGTGGGTATCTTCAAAAACCGGTCAATCACACGGAACTGTCGGTGGTTGTTGACCGGGCGGCCGAATACGTTGCTCTGCATCGTGATCGGGAGGCGCTCCAGAATGAGGTGAGCCAGCATTATCGGCTGCAGAATATCGTTGGCAACAGCAAACCGATGATGAAGGTCTTTGAACGGATACGCCAGGCCGCTGCCACCGAGGCAACCGTGCTGATCCAGGGAGAGACCGGAACGGGAAAGGAGCTGGTGGCTCGGGCCATCCATTTCAACAGCCCCCGGCAAAACAACCGTTTCGTCCCACTCAACTGTGCGGGGCTGGTGGAGACCATTCTGGAAAGTGAACTGTTCGGCCATGAGAAAGGCGCCTTCACCGGCGCCAACAGTTCGCGGGTCGGTATGTTTGAATACGCCGATCATGGCACGTTATTTCTCGATGAAATCGGCGATATGCCCCGTTCCAGCCAGGTGAAACTGCTGCGGGTGCTGGAGCAGGATGAAATCGTACGCGTTGGGAGCAACGAACCCCTGCGCGTGGATGTTCGGCTGGTGGCAGCCACCCACCAGGACCTGAAAGCAAAGGTCGATGATGGATCTTTCCGGCAGGACCTGTTTTACCGGCTGAACGTCGTCACCATAAATCTGCCGCCGCTTCGAGAACGACGCTCGGATATACTGTTGCTGGCGGACCATTTTCTTCGGCAGCTCTCCGAGGAACATGGGAAGACGGTGCATGGCTTGAGTCAGAAAGTCAAAAAGTTCCTGCTGCGCTACAACTGGCCCGGCAATGTTCGGGAGCTGAGAAATTGTCTGGAACACATGGTGGTGGTGACCACCGATGATCAACTTGGAGAAGATGATCTGCCCGAGTATCTGACCGAAGAACTGGGCATGACCCCGAGCGGTGAAGGGCTCCAGTCGATGGCGGGGCAACCCCTGGAGGAGGTGGAAAAAGCCCACATTGAACGCACCCTCTCGCTGGTTGATGGTAATCGACAGAAAGCGTCCGAATTGCTGGGTATTGGCGAGCGCACGCTGTACCGGAAGATACGAAAATACGATTTGTGACGACTGAGTGGAGTTTTTTTGTTACTTCAGAAGCTTTGTGATATACTTACCTCTTCCCGAGCCATCCTCATGGGTGCTCGTGTGTCTGTTTGAACTCGTTTAACGGAAGGATAAAATCAAATGAGTCCCCGCAAGCGGTTGATGACATCGGAGGCCGTATCGATCGGTCATCCGGATAAAGTAGCCGATCAAGTTAGTGATGCCATCCTTGATGCACATCTGGAACAGGATCCTAATAGCCGGGTTGCCTGCGAGACTATGGTGACCACCGGCCTGTGTATGATCGCTGGTGAAATCACCAGCGATGCAGATGTTAACTGCCGGGAGCTGGCACGGGACACCATCCGGGACATTGGATACACCGACTCGACCATGGGTTTCGACGCCGATACCTGTGCGGTTCTGGTGGGCCTCAATCAGCAGTCTCCCGACATTGCCATGGGGGTGGACGAGGACGACGAATCCGGAGACGGTCTTGGAGCGGGCGATCAGGGCATGATGATGGGCTTTGCCTGCAATGAGACCCCGCAGCTTATGCCGCTGCCCATTCAGCTCGCTCACGAGCTGGTCCAGCGCCTCACCGATGTCCGCCGGGATGGCACGCTTCCCTATCTTCGGCCTGACGGCAAGTCGCAGGTTACCGTCGAATATGAGGGAGATGACCCCGTTCGCGTTGACACGATCGTGTTGAGTGCGCAGCATAATGAGGACGTGACCCGGGATGAAATCCATGCCGATCTGATTGAACATGTCGTCATGCCGTGCATCCCCGATAAGTATCATGCCGACAACATCAAGTTCCATATCAATCCCACGGGTCGTTTCGTGGTCGGAGGCCCCCATGGTGATTGCGGCCTCACGGGACGAAAAATCATCGTGGATACATACGGCAGCCGTGCACGCCATGGCGGCGGAGCATTCAGCGGCAAGGATCCGACCAAGGTGGATCGTAGCGCCACGTATGCCATGCGATACGTCGCGAAAAACGTGGTGGCCGCCGGTCTGGCCGATATTTGTGAAGTCCATGTTTCTTACGCAATCGGTGTCCCGGAGCCCGTTTCCGTTGACGTTCTGACGGAGGGTACGGCCAAAATTTCCGAGCAGCGCATTCGCGAACTCATCATGGAATGCTTTGACCTTTCACCGTCCGGCATTATCGAGACGCTTAAGCTGAAACGACCGGTTTTCCAGAACACCAGCGCGTACGGCCACTTTGGCCGCGAGGATGAGGAATGCACGTGGGAGAGAACCGATAAGGCGGATCTTCTGCGTGAGAAGGCCGGTATCTAACTTTAGTTTGCATATAGAATTAGGTCGTAGCACTAACGCTTTTTTACCTACAGGAGTACTCATATGGACTACGATATAAAGGACATCGAACTGGGAGAAGAAGGCGCCGAACGGATAGAGTGGGCCAACAAAGACATGCCTGTTCTGGAACAAATACGTTCCCGTTTTCGAGAGGAAAAACCTCTGGACGGCGTCCGAATGTCCGCCTGCCTGCATATTACTGCCGAAACCGCGAATCTGGCGCGCACCCTGAAGGCCGGTGGAGCAGATCTGGTGCTCTGTGCATCAAATCCCCTGAGCACTCAGGATGATATTGCCGCCGGGCTGGTGGAGGAATATGGCATCCCGGTGTTCGCCGTGCGGGGTGAGGATAACGATACCTATTACGATCATATCAGCAGCGCTTTGAGCCATGAACCAAACGTGACTATGGACGATGGCGCTGATCTGGTCACTTCGATCCTGACGGATCGCACGGATCTGGCCCCGAATATTATTGCCAGCATGGAGGAGACAACCACCGGTGTGATCCGCCTGCGCGCAATGGAGAACGACGGTGTTCTGCAGTTCCCCGTTTTCGCGGTCAACGACGCCCGGACCAAACATCTGTTCGACAATCGCTATGGCACGGGTCAGAGCACAACCGAAGGTATCCTCCGGGCGACCGGTATGCTGCTGGCCGGCAAAACCGTTGTGGTGTCCGGTTACGGCATGTGCGGACGCGGAGTGACGCGGCGCATGAAGGGTATGGGCGCTCATGTGATCGTTACGGAAGTGGATCCTCTGAGGGGCCTGGAGGCGGCCATGGATGGTTACGAGGTGCTGCCGATGGAAGAAGCCGCGCCGAAAGGTGACCTCTTCGTGACCGTGACCGGTGACGCCGATGTGCTCCGTCGTGAGCATTTTGAAAAGATGAAAGACGGTGCTTTCGTGGCCAACGCAGGACACTTTAACGTCGAAATAAACATCGATGAACTGAGTGAGCTGGCGAAGGATATCAAACGGAATGTTCAGAACGAAATCGATGAGTTCCAGCTGGAGGATGGACGGAGCATCTACCTGCTGGGCGAAGGACGTTTGATCAATCTCGCCGCGGCAGAAGGACATCCCGCCAGCGTGATGGATATGAGCTTTGCCACCCAGGCAATGACTACCGAGTATGTGGTCAAAAACCAGGGCACACTCGGCTCAAAAGTGCACGCTGTCCCGGATGAAGTCGATGAGTGGGTCGCGAAAGTCAAACTCGATACGATGGGGATCGAGATCGACCAACTCACCGATCGACAGGAAAAATATCTGGAAAGCTGGCAGGAAGGGACCTGACCCTCTGCATTCCAGCATTAATGTGAGGAAGCCGGATGAACGGAGATGTTCATCCGGCTTTTTTATGTACGGTGTGGTATCAGAGATTTTACTTGTGGCTGAGGCTCAGAACTCCTGATCCGTTGGAAAATAAAGTGAACCCTATTCGACATGTAGCGG
>CAZXYF010000052.1:0-18335 GCA_964644705.1 uncultured candidatus Brocadiaceae bacterium
CGCTAACAATATCGCTAACATTGTTAGCGCGTGATAGGTTAAAATGTTAGCGGCACCGACCAAAGCCGATGCCGCTAAATGCAGGATATCAGGCGTCTTACATCGAAATACGTTGGTGGAGGATGAGGGGCTCGAACCCTCGGCCTCGACAATGCCATTGTCGCGCTCTCCCGACTGAGCTAATCCCCCAGTGCTGTTTATTAATGTAGCCGAATGGTCCCGAACTGTCAAATGTCTATAACTTGCCGTCAAAAGAAATCGAACAGCCGGACCAGATCATTACGAATCGCGTAAACAACCAGACTCAACAGCAGCACCATTCCGATCGTCTGGCTGATACCCCGCACCTTGTTACTGACGGGTTTCCCGCGAATCTTCTCGATCCCCTCGAACATTAAATGGCCGCCGTCCAGAACAGGGATCGGCAGAATGTTCAAAAAGGCAAGTGCGCCGCTGATGATTGCCATCAGATACAGCAGTTTACCGAGCCCCTGTTCAGCAGCGCGGTACGAACTGTATGCAATCAGCACGACCCCTCCGACGTTCTTCGTGCTCACTTCCTGGCTCATAAATCCTTTGATAGTCAGCACAATATCGACCATTGACGCATACGTCTTGTAGGTGCCCTCGCGTACAGCACCAACAACGCCGTATTCTCTGATACGACGACGCGGCCGATCAAAAACGACGCCCAGTTGGGCTCGCCCGTTCATCGGAGACAGGGTCGGCGTTACTCTGGCTGATTTTTCCTGCCCGTCGTCGATCCATGTGATCATACGTTTTGATTCCCCCTTTTTGTGGTTGGCCCTGAGTATTTCGTCCCAGCTGGCAACTGATTCTCCACCCACTCCCACGATCCGGTCCCCCACGCGCATGCCCGCTTTCCAGGCGGGGCCGCCTTCCAACACCCAGCTCAGCTTATTGCTGGTACTGGTGTCAAAACTGAAAAGAAACTGCCCCAGAGCCTCACGGTCCGGGATGTGAATCGTCTTCTCCTGGGTTTTCTCTCCGCGGATCACCTTTAGCGTAACGTCACCCAAATGTCTTTGGATATAATCATCCATACCCAGAACGCTCGTCACTGAATGATCGTCCACTGCAGTGATCCGATCTCCTACTTTCAATCCGGCATTCTTTGCCATACCATCCCCCTGCAACGCGGTAATTTCCGTACTCACGCAGGAAATGCCTATTTTGTACCGCGGAGGGGTCGCGGGTTTAACGTTCGCGCTCATCTTCTTTCCATCCCGTTCAAATACAACTTTCACGGTCTCGTTGAGCTTACCCCTGAGAGCTTCCGATAATTCCCGCGCAGCCGAAATTTTCCTCCCATTTACCGAAAGGATCCTGTCCCCCATTTCTATACCGGCCTCGCGGGCGGGACATCGACCTTTTTCTCCTTTCACCCGCAGCAAACCGGTCACCACCGGCGTCATCGGGGGCCTGAACCCAATCCGTCGGATGCCGGCACTTTTATCGTATTCGGGCGCAACCGTGAAAGTCTTTCTCTGCTGATTGCGCCAGACCGTGATCGGTATCTCTTCCAGCCCTTTGAGAGCAACCTGCCGCGTCACGTCCTGAAAGTCGGGATCCTTCACCCCGTTGACGCGAACGATTTCATCCCCAACTTTCATTCCCGCCTCCCAGGCGGGCATAGATTTCTGCAGGCTGCCGATTTCAGCCACCGTAAACGGCACCCCCACGGCAAAGGCGGCAATGAATCCCAGAAGCGCCAGAATCATGTTCATCCCCACACCGGCGACAAAAACAAGTGAACGCTGTCCCGGCGTTTTCGACCAGAACTCATCCGGTTCCCCCGTCGCCTCTTCCGGTGATTCTCCCGCCAGTTTGACATAACCACCCAGTGGAATAATCGAAATCCTGTATTCGGTTTCGCCCCGCTGGAACGAAACTATCTTCTTCCAGAACCCAATGGAGAACACTTCCACGCGCACACCAACAGCCTTCGCCGCGAAAAAGTGTCCCGCTTCATGTATCAGGATGAGCAGTCCTACAGCTATTCCGGCAAGGAACACACTCAGGATCGAGCCAAACATTGATTTGCCTCCTTACGAGCCCAACAATCAGCATCTATCAGCTGGTTTATATCGGGATCCTTAATGATATCGTGTTTGTCCATGACATTCTCTACGAGTGGAACTATATCCGTAAAAGCAATTGTTTCACCTAAAAACGCATCAACCGCCACTTCGTTCGCGGCGTTGAACACTGCCCCCAGCGAGCCCCCGATTCGCGCCACTTCATAACCCAGATCCAGAGCACGTTTCTCCTCCGGTCCCGGCCTTTCCAGAGTCAGATCACCAACCGTTCCCAGATCAATCGCATCAGCACAACAGGGTGTTCGTTCGGGCCAGGTCAACGCGTTCTGGATCGGCAACCGCATATCAGGGGCACCCATCTGTGCGATAATTGATCCGTCCACAAACTCCACCATACTATGGATTATGGATTGAGGGTGAATGAGCACATCTATCCGATTGGCGGGCAAATCAAACAGCCAGCGCGTCTCAATCACTTCAAGAGCCTTATTCATCATTGTGGCGCTGTCAATAGTTATTTTCGGCCCCATATCCCAGTTCGGATGATCCAGCGCATCTGCGGGCGTTACAGATTCTCGATCCGCCGACGACATGCCGTGGAAGGGGCCACCGCTCGCTGTCACTATAGCCCGCCGCACTTCGCTTGATTCTCCACAACACAGAGCCTGGAAAATAGCGTTCTGTTCACTGTCCACCGGAAGAATTTCACCCTCCCCATTCTCCATCTCCTGCCGCACCAGTCCTCCACCGACCACGAGGGTCTCCTTATTTGCCAGTGCCAGCGTGCGCCCCAGTTCCAGCGCGCGAAAACATGGTCGAAAACCCGCCCATCCGGTTATGGCCCCCACCACCACATCTGCCTCGGTTTCCTCCACCAGTCGGACAGCGCCGTCTTCGCCCGAAAACACATGGATATCGTCGTCCAATTCGCCACTCAGCTTGCCCGCACTCGCTTCGTCCGCGAGCGCCACATGTGTCGCTTCGTATCGTTCCACCTGTCCGACGAGTTGTTCCCAGCTGCCGCCTGCACTCAATCCGACAACTTCCAGTTCATCCGGCATACTGTCCACAACGGACAGGGTGTTGGTGCCGATGGATCCGGTGCTGCCCAGTATAAGTATCTTTTTTCCACTCATATTCATATTCCAACTATCTCTCAGAGAACTCATCCGGTTCAGGTTCCATCTCTTCCACCGTATTCACCAGAGCATCGGCCAGCTCCTCCGCTGGTATCCTGGCTACTTTCCGACCGTTCTTGAACAAATACCCAAAATCACGCCCGCCAGCCACTCCCACGTCCGCCTCCGCTGCTTCGCCGGGACCATTCACCACGCACCCCATCACAGCCACTTGCAGAGGCTTTTCACATCCATCGAGCCGCTCATTGACCTCCGCGACGACTCCAGAAATATTCACTTTACATCGCCCACAGGTCGGGCAGGAAACGACCTCAGGTCCCGATTGTTCTCGGAGTTCAAGGGCCTGCAGAATCTGATAGGCGGCATCCACTTCCCGATGTGGTGGACCAGTCATGCTCACCCGTATTGTATCCCCAATGCCTTCCGAGAGAAGCGCCCCGATACCAACCGAGCTTTTCACCAGACTGCTCTCCGGTGGCCCCGCTGCGGTTACTCCCACGTGAAAAGGGTAATCGCACCGCTCAGCGGCCATCCGATACGCCCGCAGAGTCTCTGGAACACTGCTGGCTTTCAGGCTAATGACAAGGTTGCCGCATCCGGCCCGTTCGGCATCCCGACAACATCTCATCGCCTCCCTGACCATCATTTCCGGTAGCTCGGCTCCATCTCCGCCCGCCGCCACTTCCAGACCATCGCGCTCTTTCACGGATCCGGAATTGATCCCGATACGGACCTTCAGGTTCTGCCTCCCGGCTTCCCTGTACACCTCCTCCAGTTCGTCCTGATCGGACATTGTGGGCGGGTTCACACGGATACCGTCCGCTCCCGCCTCAATCGCTTCAAGGGCCAGTGCAGGATCGAAATGAATATCGGCAATAACCGGCAGTGCAGACCGGGCAGCAATTTTGCGAAACGGCCCGACACTCTTCCGATTGGGGACGGCACACCGGATGATCTCGCAACCCCGATCAGC
Organism: uncultured candidatus Brocadiaceae bacterium; assembly: GCA_964644705.1. GTDB lineage: Bacteria > Planctomycetota > Brocadiia > SM23-32 > SM23-32 > CAZXYF01. The sequence continues at coordinate 4,173 of CAZXYF010000052.1, forward strand.
CAGTTCCCCGATCTGCTCGACGGTCTCTTCCACTTCCTCGGTGTGCGTTTTCGTCATCGTCTGCACGCTGATCGGGGCCCCACCTCCGATGGTCACCGATCCTACTTCCACCGGCCGCGTCGTTCTCCGCTCATATAGACATTGTTCCGTATCCGTCATGTAGGCTCGGTCCCCAGTTGTAAATATTTGCTATCAGAAGATTATAGAAGATGACGAAACGCTTTTCGTGCACGTTTTATTCGTAACGCCACGTTGTGCCTTCCGGGCCGTCTTCGAGCGCAACTCCCAGCGCGTCCAATCGATCCCGCACATCATCGGCCAGATCATATTCACCGGCTTCACGCAAATCGGATCGGGTCTGGATTAAGGTTTCAATCAATTCACTTTCCAGTCCACGTTGCTGTTCATCTTTCCTGCCGACATCCCTCAGCACGCCGAGGACGCTTTCTCCCAGCTCCGTGAAGGTATTGTTTATCTCCATCAATGCTGGTTTGGTGAGGGCTTTCCCCGAATCCAGCAGCCTGTTGACCCCATGCGTAAATTCATTGAGTTCTCCCAGCGCGCCAGCCGTGTTGAAATCATCATCCATTTTTTCCAGGAACGCTGAGCGTCGGCTTTCGACCATATTTCCCACCTTTTCAGGAACATCCGCCCCCTCATTCGCCCGGTCCAGTGCTTCCCGCACCCGTTCCACCGTTCCTTCAATCCGTTCCAATCCTTTCCGAGCTCCTTGAAGGGCATCCGCGGAAAAATCCAATGGCTTCCGGTAATGGCTGTTCAGAATGAAGTATCGCAACACCATCGGACGAACGGCCTCATTCAATGGCGGTTCCCCGGCAAAGGCATCTTTGAGCGTAATGAAGTTCCCCAGGCTCTTGCCCATTTTTTGCCCGTTCACCGTCACCATGTTGTTGTGAAGCCAGTAACGGGCAAACGGTTCTTCCGTGGTCCCCTCTGCCTGAGCCACTTCGTCCTCATGATGCGGAAAGATGTTTTCTATTCCCCCACCATGGATATCCAACGTGGGGCCAAGATACTTCAGGCCCATTGCTGAACATTCTGCATGCCAGCCGGGATATCCCGTGCTCCATGGACTCTTCCAATTCATGAGATGTCCGCCTTCGGCCTTCTTCCACAGGGCGAAATCCGCAGGGTTACGTTTTTCAGTGCGCTGTTCCACACGCACGCCCTCTTCCATCTCATCGAGTTCGCGCCCGCTCAATTTCCCGTAATCATCAAAACTGGAGACGTCATAGTACACGTTCCCCTCCACTTCGTAGGCGTGTCCATTTTCTATCAGGGTCCGCACCATCTCAATTTGCTCCGGAATGTGGCCGGACGCACGCGGGCAGATATCGGGACGCTTCACGTTAAGCGCGTCCATGTCCTCAAAATAGCTCCGGGTGTATCGCTCGGCCACCTCCATGGGCTCCAGACCCATCTCCCGCGCTTTCTCGCCAACTTTATCATCTCCCTGATCGGCGTCGTCGGTGAGATGGCCGACATCGGTGATGTTCTGCACGTAGCGCACTTTATATCCCAGGAAACGAAGGTACCGGACGATCACGTCAAAGCTGACATAACTTTTCGCGTGCCCGATATGACTGTCGCCATACACGGTGGGACCGCACACGTAAATCCCCACGAAATTCTCGTGAAGGGGTTCAAATTTTTCCTTCGCCCTTGTGAGGCTGTTGTAAACTCGTAACATTGTCTTTTTCTTATGATGAAATCAAAGTGACAGACGTGAGAGCTGGTCGCGCCAGACCCGCAATCCCACCCGATTGCTCACAGAAAACGGAGAACTATCGTTCACGCGGTAAAACACTCTCAAACCCCGATTGCATTATAACGGTTTATGCCCCGGAGATAACACCAAAGCCCCTCATTTTACTCTCAAACCTCGGATCGCAGTAACTTTGTGTCTCGCTGAGCAATTCCGCACCCGGTCTTCCATCATTGGTTTTGCAAAGAGCTTCCCGACGTGGCCGTGCCCGGCGCCCACAGATACAACGGTCGGCCCAGGTTCTGCATCTCGATTTTTCCGGCAATATCGATGCTCATGCTTTTGCGACCAAAAGCGGAACTCAGCAAATCGGGGAACGAAAGAACGCGCTCATAAAAGACCAGTTCAGCGGACCTTTTGATTCCGGCAAGTTTCTTCAGGTCTCTGATGGCATCGGCGCGATATCCGATTTTATCGATTAACTTCTTCTTTTTCGCCTGGTTGCTCGTAAAAATACGTCCGTCCGCTACATCCTTCACCTCGCTTTCCGTCATACCCCGTCCTTCGGCAACCACGTTCATAAAGCGGTTGTACATCTGGTCAATAATCCCCTGGAGTATGCGGCGTTCGGCCTCCTCCTCCTTTTCTGTATTCTGAGCGAACGGCGAACCGATATCCTTGTATGGTCCGCTCACGACGGACTCATTTTCCACCCCGATTTTCTCCATCAATTCTTTTGCGCTATACATCGGCATAATAACGCCAATACTTCCGGTTATGCTCGTGGGATGAGCCCATATTTTGTCCGCTGCTGCGGCAACATAGTAGCCCCCCGATGCTGCCACATCACGCACGTGCACAAGAACGGGTAAATTTCTGGCTGCTTCCCCCTCACCGGTCAATTTCTGCACGCGTCGATGAAGGATATCAGACGCCGTTATCCCGCCACCGGGACTGTCAACTTCAAGCAGAATCCCCCTGACACTGGGATCATTGCGCGCCTTCTTCAGCCGAGCACACGCGACGGCCAGCGGCGTCATTGATCCAACGGGTGAAGGGGACCCGAAAATAACACCTTCAACCGGGATAACGGCAAGCTTTGGAGCCTTATCTTCCCCATCAATCGTAACCTCTTTCAACGGGACACTGGCCACCTTTTTCCCGTCGGTTTCCATGAAAGCGGTAAACACCAGTCCTCCCACAACCAGGGTTGTGGCCAATACCCCCAGGATCCCCATAACTATGACAACCAGAATGCAGCCCTTGAACAGACCACTGCTATCACTGGAATCTTTTGCTTCCGTTTTCTCCGGATGATCATCCCTCATATCTGTATATTCCTTCAAAAGTCACTGTCAACGTAGTATACTGTATTTTCTGTGATTCGGCTTATCCCGTCAAGATGATTGATTTCTCTAATATTTTATCTCACCATCGCCACGTATATATTATCCGGTATGTTCCATCACGTACAGCAATTGCTGAATGACGCCATCATGTGGTTCTGGAACTGGATCGCGGAGGGCCACAACCAAGAATACGAGCGACATCGCCGCGGCCGAATCGCCGAAGAGGCCGTTACCAGCCGCCTCCGGGAGTGTGGTTACCGCATACTGGAACGCAACTTCACCTGCAAATCAGGAGAAATCGACATCATCGCTTTTCATGACGGCAAAGTGATTTTCGTGGAGGTTCGTTCGGTCACGGATCCGGCCCGGGTCGCTCCTCTCGCCTCGATCACGCCGCAGAAGCAGCAACGTATCATCCGTGCTGCCCAACGATATGCGACCATCCACAACCTGCGTGAGGAAAACGTCTTCCTGCGTTTCGACGCCGTGGGGGTGCATCGTGACCAGAAGGGGCAGATTACACGGATGAAACACGTTGTGGACGCCTTCCGGGCATGAATTGGCCCTTTTGGCCATCAATCTGAGTCTCCCACCCCATCATTGCCCTCCGGTGTTTTTTCCGTCCTTCGGAGAACGTAAATAGCTCGTTTACGTCGGGCCGATTCCAATACGCTCTCCCGATCGAGCCGGAAATCGTCTCCCAACCGTCGTTCCAGATGTTTCGCGTGTCTGGGCGAAACGAGAAACGCCACCTGCCTTCCCTCGCGCATGTAAGAGGAAGCGATATTGACTAACTTCTGCCTCAACTCTTTCCGGCTGGCATCCTCGTAAAACCGGCGAAAACGTTTTGTGCGCGACGGTTGGCGACGTGGCCGCAGGCCTCGGTTCCGTTTTATTCGATCCTGGGCATAGCCGGGTCGAAACGCCCTCAGTTCGTAGAGTCGGAAATGGGCGCGTACACCCAGATGGTATTTAAGAGAGTCGGGAACAAAAATCACCGCGTCATCCTCAAGTTCCGCTGTAAGCGTCCGCCCTATCCTGGCCAATCTGACGCGGCCGTGGTGGCCCCATTTACCCTCATAAACTCTTTGTACGCCACGGTAGTTCATCAGCAGAGTCAGCCCGCAGAGCACGAGTGCTCCCAGCCATTTCCCGCTCCGTCTGGATAGCTTTCCCGTGACCGCGTATGCGGTCCCCACCAAAACCGGCAGGGTGACAATCATGAACCTGTAATAGACGATCCCCGCCTGCGCCCAGTAGTAGCCGCTGTAACAGAGGTAAACGGGCAGACACCACAACACTCGCATAACGCGCTCAGTCCAGTTTCCCACCCCCACTAACCCAATCAGAGCCACGGGCAACACGACCGGCAGAACCTCGTTATACATTCCCCGGGCCAGCATCTGATAGTTATCCGCAAAATGCGACCAGGAAAATGCCGATTGTTCTCCTGACAGGTGATATCCGGTAGTCAATATCCCACCAAACACAACCCCGTTATACACCAACAACAACACCGGGAAGACAAGACCGGCGGAGACGAGAGAGAGGGTCGCCCGAGGATGATAGGACCCTTCGCGCCAATCCTGAATCAATCGAGACAACAGAGCCACGGCCACAACAAGTGCCATTAAAACCGTGGTGTGCCGGATAGTTGCCGCAAAGCCAATGAGCAGGCCGGCTGCAACAGCCCATCCCACACCGGGCTCCCGATACCATTTCCACAAACAATATGCCCCCCACGTCACGAAGCACAGATTGGGAATGTGGGTTAGAAGATACCCGGAGTAAAAAAGATACATCCGTGTGGTGGCCAGGGTCAGTACCGCCAGAACGCTGGGAAACGTAGGCATCCATAATCGAAAAAGCAAAAAAGCCCCCACCAGTGCCAGACCTCCCAGCAGCGGGCTGACCCAGAACATTGCCGTATCGCCCCCAATTGTATAAGCTCCAGCCAGCAAAATAGGATAACCGGGCGCAAATTTTGCAGTTACCAGTCCCTCCCTGTTCTCCACCCAAATATGATCATGAAACAGGAATTGGTCCGGTTGTTCGGTGAGGGGTAGCTCACAACGGGCAAAATGTTTGGCCATCCAGATGTAACCGTCGGGATCGGGCTCGGTATATGCGGCAGCAAAACTGTGCACCTGAATGACCGTGTATCCAACCAGCACCCCCAGAAGCAGGGCATAACAGATCCCCAGCGGCCCCCAATCCCGAAGCCACGAAATTAGTTTTTTTAAATACCCGGTCACGTTCGCCCCAATTGAGCTACATGTCTCCACGAGGCTGGACCAAGTTCTTGCCATGGTTTTATCGGCTGTATCCTTTCGCTCCATGGCGCCTCAGAATCTCGGCCACCTTATCATTCAACTCCATCCGGGCGATATCCAGCGGCTTCTGATTGGCCTGATCGGGAATGTTCAGGTTAGCCCCGTTATTGGCCAGCACACGCGTGGTTTTCGGATAACCTTTATCAGCGGCCCAGTGCAATGCCGTTCGTCCGTCCGCATCGGTTATATCCGGATTGGCGCCATTCTGTACCAGCAATTCCACCAGTGTCGGGTAACCCCGTTGAGCCGCAATAAGCAGGGGGGTCATACGACGATCATTTGTCACATTCGGTTCCGCCCCCGCAATGATGAGGGCACGGGCTGAATTCACGTTGTTCTCAAAGCATGCAATATGAAGGGGGGTGTTTTCGTCTTCATCCTGCACATTCAGGTTCGCGCCCGCTTCGGCGAGCACCTCGATACTCTCCGGCTCATTACTGAAAGCTGCTCCGTGCAGTGGGGAACGTCCCTCTGAGTCGGTCTTATCTTTCAGTTCGGGGCGAAACCACATGAGCAACCGCAACCGCATTGTGCTTCCGGCGCGGGCAGTTTTATGGGCCGTCTTCGTTCCCCACACAGTCTGCAAAACCAGAGATACGGCAATGATTGCAATAAGAACGATCACACCGATAATCACAAGGCGCTGCGCTTTCGTTTTCGACATGCTATAACCTCCTCCATATCTCAGATTGAACCAGTCACCACATCATGACCATATTTTCTTTTCCAGGACCATCCGATGCAAACACACGACCGGTACAGCCGCGGAAGAGGCCCATTTACGGACCTCCCAAACTGCCCGCCAGAAAACATCGGAATTCTGGCAATTTGATTTTAATGTTAAAACCGTAAAAATGCCAGTAGCATCCATAGCGACGAGGCCGTTCAGTCCATGGATGCCCTTTCGTTTGCCAGTTTGACATTCTTGTCACGACGGTTAGTATCATCCGCAACAATAATTCGACATTTCCCCCTACTTTCACGCACGTACAATTGAGTTGACCATGAGTGAACACCCCAACGTAGTCCTGATCTATGCTGATGACCTTGGTTTTGGTGATGTCGGTTGTTACGACGACCGTTGCCAGATACCCACACCAAACATCGATTCTCTGGCGGAAAAAGGAATTCGGTTCACCAACGCCCATGCGCCGGACACGATCTGCAGTCCGAGCCGATACGGCATACTGACCGGACGATACTCGTGGCGGACCTCCCGCAAAACGGGTAATCCGGCTCCTGGTGAACAACCCTGGATCGATGCCGACCGCACCACACTGGCCTCCATGCTGAAGGACTGCGGCTACGATACGGCCGCGCTGGGCAAATGGGGATTGGGAGCTGACTGGGAAAATGCCGCACGGCCCGAACGGGAGGGACTGGACATCTCCCCTGATGCCATCGATTATTCCAAAAAAATCCCCGTTGGTGAATGCGTGGGGTTCACCTACGACGATCTTCACCTCTGGTATGGCCGCGACTACTACGAAACGACCTACCCCTGCGGCCAGGAGGAAGGGGCCGCTGAAGAGACCGATGGCGGACGATGGTATTTCGAAAATGGTTGGAGCCTGGATGGTGAACCACGTTTCGAAGATTTCGATATGGAAGAAGCACAGATGCACTACATCCGAAGGGCCGTGGACTACATCGACGCCAATGGCGGTCAGTCGCACGATCCAGCCTACAACGTCGATCCCGACTCCCCCTTCTTCCTCTACTACGCTCCCCATATCCCCCACTGGCCTCATGTGCCGGCGCCCCGGTTCCAGGGAACGACGGATATGGGTTACTACGGGGATTTCGTGGTCGAACTGGACTGGGCCGTGGGACAGATCATGGAGGCGCTGGAACGCAACGATATGGCGGACAATACGGTTGTGATCTTCTGCTCCGACAACGGTCCGGAACATCAGTGCTACGATTACATCCAGGATTACGATCACTATTCCATGGGCGAATTACGCGGTATCAAACGCGATCTGTGGGAGGGAGGACATCGCACACCATTTATCCTCTCCTGGCCCGGCGAAGATGTGGAATCCCGCGTCTCCGAACGATTTCTGTCACAGACGGACATTATCGCAACACTCGCCGACTACCTGGATTATGACCTGGGAGATGACGCGGCCGAGGACAGCTTCAGCTTCCTCGATGAGTTGATCGTAGATCACTCGGTTCCCCGCCAGAGAGACGTGGCGATTTACCACAGTGCAACCGGGAAAATGGCCATCCGGAAAGGGCCGTGGGTGCTGGTGGATGCGCCCTCCGGTGACGACATTGGTGCGGAACCGGAGTGGTTCCGCGCAATGCGCGATGTCGAATCCCATGATCAGGAACGAGAGCTGTTCCACATCGGTCGTGATCCGCAGCAACGTGAAAACCTCTACGCGGACAAACCGGAGAAGGCCCGGGAATTGCTCGACCTGCTCCAGGATTTTATTGACGGGCAACGAACAGCACCACCCCGGTGATGGTTTCTATTTATCTTCCTCCGACAAATACAACACACCAATCAACAAGACTCATTTTTGATCTCGATAATTCTACCATCTGCTGCTCTCAACGCAGACTGGCAACAAAAAACCCCCACTTTCCATACTCCGCACAGGATGATCGATATGATGACCAGCCGAGAACGACTTTTTGCAGCCATGCGCGGTGAACCGGTCGATCGCGTTCCCATCTGGATGCGCGAAGGATTTCCCCCCCAACGTCCCCTTCCCGAGGAAGACGATTTCTCCCGGGGCTGGATGGCCGATCCGCTCTATCAGGAACTGTATGAATATGTCGAACCGCATCGGGATCGGACTTTCGGCTGGGGAGGCGGCGGATTCAATCGCACGCTGATGATCCCATCCGATTACATAGACAACGAGGAGATCGAACGCACCGATGAACACGTGCGCAACCGCACGATTGTTCGAACACCGGACAGGAACCTCACCTATCTCAATGAGCGGCAGCGGGGAAAGGCAACCGGCTGGAATCTTGAATATCCCGTGAAGTCAGTGGATGATCTCCGTGCGCTGGCCGGAGTGCCGTTCGAGGTGGATCAGGAGGCTGTGGTCAATGCGTATGAATCTTATCTCGACGCGGAGGAACGGGCCGGTGAGGACGGTGCTCCATGGGCTTTCATCAGCTCCCCCATCGTGTGCATCAGCGGAGCGATGAAATTCGAGCTTTTTCTCCAGCTTTCAATCACCGAACGCGAGCTGTTCCATGAGTTGCTCGAAACAATTACGCAACGCAACCTGGCGATCCTGCGCGCCATCTTCAACCACGGCCCCATCGATTCGGTGTGGACCCTGGGCGGCAGCGAACAGTGCACTCCCCCCATGATGTCCCCCACCGCCTACGATGAGTTTGTCGTGCCCTATGACGGGCAGATCATAGATTTCCTGCACGACCACGGATGTCCCGTAAATATCCACTGCCACGGCAAGGTCTCCCACGCACTGGAATGCATGATCGAGGAGGAGGCCGACGGAACCGATCCGGTGGAACCTCCGCCGGACGGCGACACCACCTACGGGGAGGCCCGGAAGATCGCCGGGGATGATCTGACCCTGCTGGGCAATCTGGAATTCGATGATCTGGAACATAAAAAGCCGGCACAAATTCGCGAACACGTCCGCGATCAGCTCTCCTGTGGAACCAACCGACTCATACTGACCACCAGCGCCGGCCCCATAAGCCAGGTCAGCCGACGGCTGGTGGACAACTACAAAGCATGGATCGACGCGGCCCTCGAGTTCGGCTCCTGATTACGGCCCAGCAGCCATAATACGCTCGCCGGATTACTTTACAAATCGCGATTTCTCTTTACCACAATTACGACGCGATCAGGAACCCTCCCAATGAGTTCTTCACAACCAAACGTCCTTTTCCTGTTCTCCGATGAACACAATGCCAAATGTCTGGGACACGCCGAGCGCTCCCGGGTAAAAACCCCCAACCTCGACCGTTTGGCCGGCGAGGGCGTCCGGTTCAGCCGGGCAATATCGCAGAATCCCATCTGCACACCCTCCCGTATCTGCTTTGCCTCGGGACAGTACTGTCACAACCACGGGTATTACGGTCTGGCATACTCTCAGGATTCTCCCCGTCTGGTGGATAACATCCCCCACATCTACGGGAATTTCAAACGGGCGGGCTACCGTGTTGGAGCGGTGGGCAAAAGCCACCTCCCACCGCGGTGGATTGAAGATTCCTGCGACCGACTCGTACACCACAAAGGCGACGAAAAAGGGTATCCCGCTTTCCTGCGGGATCACAACATCCCGATCGAAAAAAGCGCCACCCTCAGCTGGAATGAAATGAGTCGGGACCGGTTCAGCCATGATTTTGGACCCGATAATCTGCCCTATGAACAGAGCATGGAACACTGGCAGGCCCGGGAGGCAATCGATTTCCTCGAACAACACGGTAATCAGGATGATCCTTTTTTCCTGCAGGTCGGATTTCAACGACCCCATACCCCGTGCACGCCGTCCCCGCGATTCTGGGACATGTATCCCGAAGAGAATCTGACTCTGCCACCGAACACCCATGGTGAGATTGAGGACAAACCGCCCTTTTTGCAAAAGGTACGAGAACAACGGGAGGAGATGCCGCCGGAGAAATTCAGGACCGAACCCCGCACCTACCGGGGAGCTTTGCGTCGCTATCTCAGGGGGTATTACGGTTGCATCAGCCAGATGGACCACGCCATCGGCAAAATACTGGACTACCTCGAACGCAACGATCTCGCTGAGAATACGATCGTGATCTATTCCTCCGATCACGGCGATTACGCCATTGAACACGGGATCACCGAAAAAGCACCGGGCATCTGCTCCGATGCGGTCTGCCGCATCCCGTTCATCTGCAGGTGGCCGGGCCGATTCCCTGCGGCACAGAAATCAACTCATCTCGTGGAGAGCGTGGACCTGGCCCCCACTCTGTGCGCCCTTGCCGATCTTCCGTCCATGCCCACCGCAGACGGACACGACATCACACGCCTGCTGGAGGGTAAGAACCAACCCGTCCGCGACATCGCCGTGACGGAAAACCCGCTCTCCCGATCCATACGCACCCGTCGATATCGCATGGTTCACTATCCCCCCGAGATGGAACAGGGGCAGCATCGCGGCGACCTGTACGATATGAAGGATGACCCGTGGGAGACCAACAACCTGTTTCAAGATCCCGAATATGGCGACGTGGTGCAGGATTTGCAACGACGTTTCATCAACTGGCTCACCTCCACAACTCGCGTCGTGTCCACACACCCACCGGTCGATTCCGATGGTTCCCTCTACAGTAACGCACCCAATTACCATCGTGTCGATGACGATGGGAAACGTGGCCTCCCTTATTTGAGGCAGGTCCGCGACCAGGAAAACAATTACCTCTGATCGAACGGACTGACGCGACAGTCTGCGCGGCTTGCTCTGCATCGCATGAGATTCAAAAGCTCCCGTCAAGGCGAGATGATTCGGCGCGGAGGGCCGGTTGAAAGTCTGGCTCGCCGTGCGGCGAATGCAAACCGCCGGGGTGCGTCGCCGCAGTTCCGGGTCAAGGTGACACGTGCATTAACACGCGTCTCGAAGGGGCGCCTGAAACGGCTTACTACGAGGGATTAAGGGCCCACGGACCCCGTCCACCACCGTCTCGCTTTTATCCGGATTCCAATTTCGGTTATCGTGCCCGTGATGGAATTATCAACATTCGAGCCCCCAGCTTATGCATGCAGGCTGGTTGTGTGTCCACGGAAAACATGCCCCATTTACTCCTCTCAGAAGTCAGGAACCGTACTCCATGATTCAACACATTGACCTCGCTGGCGATTGGACAGTCTGGCGCAAGGACACTCCCTCCGACAGGATTCCGGCCACCGTGCCCGGGTGCATCCACACCGACCTTCTGGCGGCCGACGAAATCCCTGATCCGTTCTATCGCGACAATGAAGACGATCTCATGTGGATCGGGGAATCCGACTGGGTTTACCAGCGCACTTTCAACGTCGATGAAGAGCTGTTGGAGGAGGATCAGCTCCTTCTGCGCTGCGAGGGGCTGGATACGCTGGCCACCATCACTCTGAATGATGAGCAAATTGCCCGCACCAAAAACATGTTCCGGACGTATGAATTCGACATCAAATCGCTTCTCCAGTCCGGCGAGAACACGATTCGGATAACTTTCGACTCCCCCACCGAATACGGTCAGAAGCGAATGGAGCAGGACCGCCACATGGCGGGGGGAAACAACGCCCATCGACTGGGCGGGATCCAGTGGCTCCGTAAAGAACAGTGCAACTTCGGCTGGGACTGGGGCCCAAAATGCGTGACGTGCGGCATCTGGCGGCCCATCAAACTCGTCGCGTTCAGCCAGGCCCGCATCGAAGACACCCACATCCGCCAGACGCACCGCAACGATGGATCCGTCGATCTGGATATCTCAGTCGATACCGGCGATTCCGGCCGTGCCCGGCTGCAGACCACCGTTTCGGTCAGCTTCAACGATGACGAGGTCGTTTCCGACAGCGACTGGATGGAGGATGGTGACAGCCACATATCACTCAACATTGAGGATCCGCAACTCTGGTGGCCCAATGGCATGGGTCCGCAAAACCTGTATTCAGTCACCATAGAACTGCGGGACGACGCGGACGAAGTCATCGACCGGGATGAAAAACGCGTCGGCCTGCGGCGGCTGGAACTGGTGCGTGAACCGGACCAATGGGGCGAGAGTTTCCATTTTGCCGTCAACGGTATCCCGTTCTACGCCAGGGGAGCCAACTGGATCCCCACCGATGTTTTCCAGACACGCGTGACCGAAGAGCAATACCGGGATCTGCTGGAAAGTGCGGCCGACGCCCACATGAACATGATCCGCGTCTGGGGCGGCGGAATCTACGAGGAAGACGAGTTTTACGATCTGTGCGATGAACTGGGTCTGTGCGTCTGGCAGGACTTCATGTTTGCCTGCGGGGCCTACCCCGCCGACGACCCCGACTTTATGCGCAACTGCGAGCAGGAATTCATCGACAACATACAACGACTGCGCCATCATCCCTCTATCGCGCTCTGGTGCGGCAACAATGAACTGGAACAGATTGGCCACGTCTGCACCGATGCCGATGAGAGTCAGATGAGCTGGGTGGAATACGCCCGTCTTTTCGATCAGTTGATTCCCGAAATTCTGTCCGAGGAGGATCCCGATCGGCCCTACTGGCCATCGAGTGAGCACAGCCCTCTGGGCAACCGCGAGGACAGCACCAACCCGAACTGGGGCGACGCTCATCTCTGGGAGGTATGGCACGGCAAAAAACCATTCGAATGGTATCGCACTGCCTACCACCGTTTCTGCAGCGAATTCGGATTCCAGAGCTTCCCCGAACCGAAGACGGTCGAGTCGTACACGGAACCGGGGGATCGAAACGTAACCGCTCCCGTCATGGAACATCATCAGCGCAGTGGCATCGGGAATCAGACCATCATGCACTACATGCTGAGCTGGTATCGGCTCCCGATGGGCTTCGAAAATACGCTGTGGCTCTCCCAGATCCAGCAGGGATTGGCCATCAAATACGCCGTGGAGCACTGGCGACGCAACATGCCCCGCTGTATGGGCGCGCTCTACTGGCAGCTCAACGACTGCTGGCCCGTGGCGAGCTGGGCATCCATCGACAGTTTCGGACGGTGGAAGGCGCTCCATTACATGGCCAGACGCTTTTTCGCTCCGGTTCTGATTAGCGGGCTGGAAAAACCGGATGACTGCGCCGTCGAAGTGCACCTCACGAGCGACCGTCTCGATACGAAACAGCTCGATCTCAAAGCGACCGTCACCGACTGTGAGGGCAATGTGCTACGACGCGAGACGCAGGCATACGACGCCCCGGCCAACGCCACATCCCACGTGACGACCCTCGAGCTGGAAGACCTGGTGGAAACGCACGGACAGGATGGCTTGCTGGTCTGGCTGGAAGCCCGGGAGGACGATGAGCTGCTTTCCAGCAATCTCGTCACGTTCGTCCATCCCAAATCCATGGCGCTCGAACAGCCTCAGCTGGAGGCCACTCTGGACCGTGAACAGGGTTCGATGGTGGCCACTGTCACCACCAACAAACCGGCCCTCTGGACCTGGCTTTTCGCCGATGATACGGCGGTTCAGTGTTCGGACAACTTTTTCTGCCTCCCCCCCTGGCAGGAACGAACCGTGCAGATCGAGCCGGAAGATGATCGTGGATTGGACAAAATGCGCACAACCCTCCGCATCCGCAGCCTCACCGACACCTACGCGGAAACGAAATAGAAGTTCCATCTCGCATCTCCCATCCTGTATTTAGACATTTTCTTTTCAGGAATTAGCATGTAGGCTCTTCAGGGGGGATTATAAACTGAATCACGTGCGTTCTGTTATGCCCTACTTGCCGGGCCTGCCCCATTAGGGGCATACCTGTGCACTAAAGCGGGCGTACTACGCAAAACGATAGGGCATTTTGGCGGGCCGCTGGAACCATTATTGAGATTGCGCAAAACCGGCCCATCTTCGGACGCCTTTGTCGTGCGAACAAACAACGCGGTTTCCATAAGTCCGCCGCTTTCCGATGCAACATGCGAATCCCTCACGCGATAAACCGTGTCACAATCGGGACACTTTACCTTTTGCCCGTGAAATTTCTCCGGCACATCCTTCGACCAACCACAAGATGGGCATTCCGTGATCATATCATGCTCCCCCCATGGAACGATAGAATTTTTCTCTACTC
>CAZXYF010000053.1:0-17262 GCA_964644705.1 uncultured candidatus Brocadiaceae bacterium
AATGGTAACACAGCAGGTTTTGGTCCTGCCGTTCCAGGTTCGAATCCTGGCCGGGAAGCCATATTTGTGAGGTCGCCGGGATCGGCGACCTCTTTTTTTTTGCTCCCATCGCGCCTCCGAATCTGTAAGGTTTCGGTGAATCACGTGCGTGTTGTGAGGACAGACAAAGGCGCTCGTGTTCTTACACCGCAACTGCTGGCTGTTCTTGCGGATGTTCGGTGTAAAGCGCAACTGACGGCTCGGTCGGAGACCAAACCGGTGTCGTTTGAGTTGTTGAGAACACACTGCGATTCACAATTGCCCTGATTGTTCGACTTCAGCTGTGCCTGAGGGTGCTTTTAGAATAATTCACGCTTGAAATATGCGGGGTAGCCGGTACAGGGGTAAACATCGATTCCACTCCAAAAAACATCTGACATGATCAGACACAGCTGATAGCATAACATGCGTTCTTTCCCCTCTGGATACCTGACAACTCATGGCCGACGACAAACATTTCCTGCATAATACGGCATTGATCAGCATATTCACCGCCGTCAGCAGGATTATGGGGCTCATACGCGACATCGTGTGCGCGAGCTATTTTGGGGGCGGAGTGGTGTGGGATGCTTTCAGCTTCGCTTTTCGTGTACCCAACCTCTTTCGGCGCCTGTTCGGGGAAGGAGCGCTCAGCTCCGCATTCATCCCGGTATTCACGGATTATCTGGAGAACGTAGGGCGCCAAGAGGCCTGGAAGCTGGCACGCATTGTGGGGACAGCGCTGGTGCTGGTTCTTCTGGCATGCCTTCTTTTGGGGGAAAGCCTGATTTTCAGTCTGGCTCTCCTGAACGATCTCAGCCCCCGTTGGCAGCTTGCCCTCGCTCTGAGTGCGGTATTATTCCCTTACATGCTGTTCATATGTTCCACGGCCCTGGCTGCCTCTATCCTGCAATCTTTGCGTCATTTTGCCGCCCCCGCCCTCGCCCCCATCCTTCTCAACGCGTGCTGGATTGCAGCAGTCCTGATCGTTGCCCCACTGGTCAGCTCACAACCCCATACCCGTATCTTCGTGCTCGCCGTCGGCATCGTGGTGGCGGGAGTATTCCAGATTGCCCTCCAACTCGGAGTGCTTCATCGCTTCGGTTTCTCCTGGAAACCCCTTTTCAACCTCAATCACCCGGGCCTCCAGCGGATAACAAAGACGATGGCGCCGATCGTACTCGGGATGGCAGCGTTCCAGGCCAATGTGTTGATCGACGGAATTATCGCCATCGGTCTGGCCGCTCCCGAAACAACCGACACTTTCAGCGTATTCGGCACAACGTATCAGTACCCCCTTCAAATTGGCGCAAACAGTGCCCTTTATTACGCGAATCGGCTCATGCAGTTTCCCCTTGGTGTTTTCGGAATAGCCCTCGCAACGGCCATATTCCCCACGCTCAGTTCAACCGCCGCCGCCGGCAAATGGGAACGGTTCCGCACCACACTCACCGACGGCCTGGGGAGCGTGCTTTTTATCGGGATTCCCGCCGGAGCCGGCCTGATCGTTTTGGGATCACCGGCCGTTGAACTGTTTTTCCAGAGAGGCGCGTTTACGCCAACCATGACCGCGCGCACATCGATGGTGCTTTCAAGCTACAGCCTGGGAATCTGGGCCTACTGCGCCCATCAGGTCCTCGGCCGCACGTTTTATAGTCTGGAAGATAGTATCACCCCGATGAAGGTGGCCTTTGGTATTGTCGCACTCAATTTCATCCTCAACCTGAGCCTTATATGGTGGTTCGCAGCCGCCGGACTCGCACTGGCCACCGCTATCAGCAGCACGGTTCAGTGCGCGGTCCTCTACCGTCTTCTGGAATCACGCACCGGCCCAGCACAACACAGGCGTCTGCTGCAAACTCTGATCAAAACGATAATTGCAACGGGAATCATGGTCGGGGTCTGTCTGGTCACCCTCCACGGAGTATCACAGATTTCATGGGGCACACCGCTACTCAGGAAACTGCTCCGCTTGCTGGTTCCGATGTTCACCGGTATGCTCGTTTACTTCAGCGCAGGAGCCGCGCTGAATGTTCCAGAAATGGATCTTGTGCTGAACACAGTCAAATCCTATCTGTCGCGGCGCACCTAACTTTCCAATCCGGGTAAAAATATCGTGGCGAGGAAGAGCAACGAATTCTGGATAGAAATAACCCGCGAGGGGTATCCGTCAGAGACGGTCCCCATTGACTCGTCGGGTGTGTTGATTGGACGTTCAAAACAGTGTGACATATCTTTCCCGAGGACCCAGCTGGCAGCACAACACGCACGAATCACGATTGAAAATGGATTCTGCTACCTTCAGAGCCTCAAATCTCAGCACCCGGCTCAAGTCAACGGTCATCGCACACACTACACGTGCCTGAACGACGGCGATACTATTACGCTCGATGAGGTAACACTTATATTCCACAGAGCCGGCGGCCGGGCAGAGCGACAGAGCAGTCGCGAGACCGCCCGACAGAAACGCGCCTTTCAAGAGGCGACCAGGGGGATTGAACGGAAAAAAAGCGACCAACGTCCGCCTCTGCATCCACTCGCCCTCGCCGGGATCGTCTTTGTTGTGCTCGGGGCCTGGTTCTGGGCTTTTGGAGTCGGAGCCGTCATTCTCGGGGCAGTGAGCCTGTTTGAAATCCGCTCCCATGGAAAGCATCGGGGAACCAGACTCGCCCTGGCACTGATCTGCGCCGGATTGCTGATCGGGGGCATCGACGCCTGTGAGCGGGCGGGTGGATCGGATTTGCTGTTCGGCTCCAAAACAACCGCCAGGACTTGCAAAACCAACCTGCACCAGATCGGCAAAGCGCTCAAAAACTACGCGAAAGATTACAGCGGGCAATCCCCCCCATTGCTGGAGGATCTGTATCCCAACTATGTGACCGATGCCAGTGTCTTGCAGTGCCCGGGAACTGAGGCCACTCATCCGGGAGCGGGATATCTCTACATCGGTCACACCCTGGACCGTCCCCCACCCGAGGCCGTTCTCGTGATTGACGATAAACCCCGCCATCATCATGGGACCAGCGGTTTCCTGCTCCGTGCCAACGGGACGGTCGAGCAGCTTTCTGCCCCGACCCTGAAAATGGAAATCCTGCATCTGAAGAAAAGAATGTCCCGTTGACCCCGGGATGGCCCGTCAGTCCTGTGCGGCCGTCTCCATCACTTTACGCAAATAAGCCGCCGCATCCTCCCCGATGTTCCCCTGTTCTTCGGCCAGCTCGACCGTCTTTCGCCCCAGCATCCCATACATCGGCAACAGATCGGGCATATTCTCTCGCAGCGTGGTCAGATGCCGTTCCACGGTTTCCACATCGCCACGAGCGATGGGGCCGGTCAGTGCATCCGGCAACCCCACATCCCCAAGATTTTGCACCGTCCCCCGAATCAGGGGCATCATGGCCTGTAACACAATTTCTTCTTCCATGCCCGCTTCTTTGCCCATCTCCACGGCCATCCCCTCGAGAACCGTCAAATAATTACAGGCCATGACGGCGGCGGCGTGGTAGAGAGGTTTTTTCTCAGTCGGTATGGTAAACGGGCGTGCTCCCATCGTCTCGACCACATCCTGCAATACCTGCCGGGCCCGTTCATCTCCCTCCAGGCAACAGTACGTCCCAGGCAACAGGTCAACGGCACTGTCTATGGTCGCAAACGTCTGAAGCGGATGCAGGCTGCCCGCATGGACACCGGCGGGAAGAGAATCGGCCAGGACGTCCGACCCCAGAGCTCCACTGCAATGGGCCACCACCATTCCCCGGCGAAAGGAGTTTTCATCGGCGAGGTCACCACACACATCCGCAATGGCATCGTCGGGGGTCGTTATAAAAACCAGATCCACAACCGATACCAGGTCGGCGGGATTATCGGCGGGGATACCGTCCCCCACGTATTTGCACGCACGGCGAGCAGACCCAAACGACCGGCTGGCAGCCCCCACAAACTCCCATGGCCCGCGCGAAAGCAAATACGCCAGCGCGGTGCCAACCGTTCCCGCACCAATGATACAGAAATCACGAGCCATACCGCTTACTCCATCCTGCCAAACGTATATCAAACGCCCATCACAGTGTCCGCGGCTGTCCTCAATTATTCCAAATTGGCATGCATACGCCTCAAACGCTCCGCTGGAACGTCCCCGCGGCGCATAAGCAGATCAATGAGCGCATCACAATAAAACAGCGCCGCCTCCTCAAAAAGGGTATTGCCCGGGAAGGCCCCCCCATCTGTCGAGTTTCCCGCCTCCTGCGGCGATAACAAAACCACATGCGATGCATTCCGGGTCAGTGTCGAACATTCCTCTCCCGTCACCCCGGCCACCTCCGCACCCGACTCGAGGGCCGTTTTAGCCATCTGAAGGGTCGTCGCGGTTTCTCCCGAACAGGAAAAGGCCAGCAAAACGTCTTCGGTTTCAATGGGCGGACACGTCGCTTCACCCGTAACGTGCACCTCGAATCCCATTTGCATAAGCCGCATGGCAAAACACCGCGCCACCAATCCCGTCCGTCCCTGACCCGTTACAAACACCTTTGCCGCATCATCTATCAGAGCAATAAGTTTTTCGGTTGCCCCGGTATCCACCGCATTCAGCACACGTTCAACCTCCGCCGTGCGCTGTTGACACCATTCAACAAATTTATTCTTCGCTTCCGTCATCACGTTTCCTCATTTGTTCCCACCGGGATAGTTCAGCTACCTGCCCGAGCGTACTACCGTCCTCAATCTCCGCCATTTCCCGATCTTCCTCTTCCAGCACGGACTGCGCCCGATTCGCCACTTCCACCACTTTTTCCTGCGGTATCACAACGACACCATCATCATCACCAATAATCCAATCGCCGTTCCGTATCGTCTGTCCCCCAAAATGCAGAGGCACGTCCATCATCCCCTGTCCTTTGGGCTCCCCCGCCACCGGAGTAATGATCGTCGAGAAAGCGGGGAATTCCATCTCCCGGATATTGCAGGTATCGCGAATGGCCCCGAAAATCACCACACCCGCCATCCCTCGCTGAACCGCACTCATCGTGGCCATCTCCCCCCAGACTGCTGGCGGTCGTCCGCAGGCGTCAATGACGAGAACCTCGCCCTCTTGCGCCTCATCGATCGCCTCCACAGGTTTGGCCCAATCCCCTGGATAGGTCCAGACGGTGCGGGCTGGACCGGCCATGTGTGCGCCCTGAACAACGGGGTCCATCTCCTCGATTACACCTTCATTGTGGAGCGCCATAGTGATATCAGCCGCCGAGGTCCGGGTAAGGACATCAGCAACATCCTCGGCACCCGTGCGTTTGTACAACTCGGTGGCCACAGCTTGCCCGGTTTCCATCGCTTCGATAATCGTCTCAGTCGCGTCAGTGGCATCGGGGGCTTTGGAGATGGCCCCGCCAACAATCACGATGCTGGCACCGGCTTCGATTGCTTCGGGGGCCGTCTCACTGTTGATACCACCTGCCACCCCGACCGGTATCTCCACGGATGACGCCACGGCGCGGAGGTCTTCAAATGGCCCTTCGCCCTGCATCTGCTGGTCGATGGGGGTATGGACACACAGGCTGCTCGCCCCCAGTTCTTGCACCTCGGCAGCCCGCCGCGCAAGTTCCGACGCCTCGCTGAAGCCGACCAGATCAACACAAATGCTGGCTTCGTACCTGCGCGCCGACTCCACACACTCCTGGACCGTCGCATCGGAGGCAGCGCCGAGCACATGCACCACGTCGGCTCCCGCTTTGGCCGCTGCGGACGTTTCCACACGACCGGCGTCCATAACTTTCATATCGGCCACAATTTTCAGACTGGGGAATTCATTACGCAGTTTGCGAACAACCTCCAGTCCCTCGCTTTTTATCAGGGGTGTGCCGGCCTCCAGCCTTTGCACGCCCCCCTTCACCGCCTCGTGGGCGATACGCATTGCCTGATCCAGATTCACAAAATCCAGGGCAAGTTGCAATACAGGTTTCATGACTCGTTCCGTGTGATAAAGTATTCACCAAAAACAGAAAAGCAACAGAACTCCCGCGCCGCTAACCAGATGGGGTTTTGGAGAACGACGCGACCTCCCACGGCCGCCAAAGCAGTACTAAGCGGGGTGGCGGTCCGCAAGCAGAGGGTCGCCCCATACGCTTCCGATTACAGGTCGTAGTACAGATCAAACTCATGCGGATGGGGACGCAGCTTCACGGGCATCACCTCGTTCTCGCGTTTGTACCGGATCCACGTATCGATCACTTCCTGCGTGAAAACGTCGCCCTGCAGCAAGAATTCGTGATCCCGTTCCAGTTCCTCCAGGGCTTCCTCCAGCGAACCGGGCGTCGAGGGGATGCGAGCCAGTTCCTGCGGGGGCAGATCATAGATATTGCGGTCGAGCGCCTCCCCGGGATCAATCTGGTTCTTGATACCGTCCACCGCCGCCATCAGGAGGGCGGAAAAGGCAAAGTATGGATTGCACGAGGGATCAGGACAGCGGAATTCAATCCGCCGCGAGGCCGGGGTCGGCTCAATCATCGGTATGCGGATGGCCACACTCCTGTTGCGCGAGGAGAACGCCAGGTTCACCGGTGCCTCATACCCCGGCACAAGCCGCCTGTAGGAGTTGGTGGTGGGACTCGTGATGGCGACGAGGGCGCGTCCATGCTCGATCAGTCCGCCGATGGCCCAGAGACCCATTTCACTGAGTCCTCCGTATCTGTCTCCCGAAAACAACGGGTTCCCGTCCTTCCAGACCGAAAAGTGCACATGCATTCCACTTCCGTTGTCCCCAAATATTGGTTTGGGCATGAAGGTCACGGTTTTGCCATGACGTCGGGCAACATTTTTTACAATGTATTTGTACATCAACAACTGGTCCGCCATGGTGACCAGGGTATTGTATTTCAGGTCGATCTCGGCCTGGCCTCCCGAGGCCACCTCGTGATGATGGCATTCCACTTCCAGCCCGGCGCGGAGCATCAACTTGGTCATCTCATTGCGCAGTTCCTGCATGGAATCGGCCGGAGCAACCGGGAAATAGCCCTCCTTGGAGCGCATTTTATAACCCAGATTGGGGTCCTCCTCACGCCCCGTATTCCAGTGTCCCTCGGTGGAATCAACCGAGTAATGGGAGGAATTCGGGCGAGTGTCGTAGCGCACCTCATCAAAAACAAAGAATTCCGGTTCCGGACCAAAATAGGCAGTATCCCCAATTCCCGAATTCTTCAGATACCTTTCGGCTTTGATCGCCGTAAAACGGGGGTCCCGGGCATATTTTTCTTTGGTGATCGGGTCGGCGATATTACAGTTGATAATCAGAGTCGGCGTCTCACTGAAGGGGTCCATGACCGCCGTCTCCGGATCGGGGAAGATCACCATATCGCTCTCGCTGATGGACTGCCATCCTCGCATACTGGACCCATCAATACCAAATCCCGATGAGAGAGCGTCGGCATCGATCATCTCCCTGGGGACGCTAAAATGCTGCCACAGTCCGGGCAGATCCATAAAACGCAGATCCACCATTTCCACATCGCGATCTTCAATAATCTGCATTACATCATCTACATCCATCACGTACACTCCTGTCGATGTTACACTCGAGTCATCATCAGCCCGCACACTTCAAGAACTCATTTCCGCGGGTTCTCAATCGCCTCATCTTCAGTTTCAAAAACTCGGAAGATTTCGTCGAATCGTGTCACTTCCAGAACCTCCTGAACCGGCGGCTGCACACAACAGAGACTCACGCTGCCGCTGGTTGCCGCCACTTTTTCATGACAACTGATCAGCTTGGCAAGGGCCGTGGTCGCCAGAAACTCAACACACTCAAAATTGATCACCACATCCGGGGCATCCTCCTCTTCAAGGATCTCATCCACCTCATCATCCAGCACAATCAGTGGCAAACGGTTCTCCAGGTGCGCCGCGCGCATGCGCAGCACATGGACGCCGGATTCAGGGTCTATCTCATGTTCCAGGACATTATCGTTTTCTGCCATTGGTCCGCCTGCATGCAAAAAATGGATGGTACGGAGAAACAAAATCAATGCGCTGCAACGCCATAACCACACAGGACCAGTTTACACGTAACACCCCCGCATTTGTCAATTTATTACGCGTCCTTCGTGGCGGACACCATCTCCTCTATAAAGGTCCGCGCCGCCGCCACGGGATCGGCCCCTTCTTCGCGCGCCTTTTCGATCCGTCTGACGATGGCGCTGCCCACAATCACACCATCAGCTTCCCCGGCCACCACCTTCGCCTGCGGCGGCTCGGAAATGCCGAATCCCACGGCCACAGGCACCTCCGTCATGCTCTTCAAACCCCGCAGATTGTCACTGAGATCCGGAGGAAGTTCCGCCCGCTCGCCCGTGATGCCCCGGACTGCAATGTAATATATGAACCCGCCGGCAAGGCGGACAATCCGCGAACGCCGTTCCGTATCGGTGGAGGGGGTCACGAAGCAAACGAGATGAAAATCCCTCTCGTTCGCTTTTTGCTGAAGATCCTCCATCTCCTCAAGCGGGAGATCCGGTATGGTAGCACCATCCAGTCCCACATCGGCGGCGCGTTCGAGAAACTGCTCGGGACCCATCCGGTAAACCAGGCTGTAGGAAATCATAGCTACAATCGGAATCTCCGAATCCCGCCGGACTGATTTCACAAGCTCGAACACGTCCTCGGTTTTTTGCCCTTTTTCAAGAACGCGGCTGTATGAGGCCTGAATCGTGGCACCGTCAGCAACCGGATCCGAAAAGGGAAACCCGAGCTCAATCATATCGGCTCCAACCGAGTCAGCGGCCAGTATTAGCTCCCGGGTCGTCTCCAGGTCAGGATCGCCCGCGGTTAAAAAAGGGATGAAAGCGGCCTCTCCGGCCTTCTGAAGTGCGTCCAATCTATCATCTATTCTATTCACTGTCGGCCTCCCGGTCGTTCGTCAGACCCAACTCATCACATGCCTCATACACGTCTTTGTCTCCCCGACCCGACATGCAAAGGATCACGATGTCGCTCTCGGAGAACTTCGATCCCTCCCGCAGAAGCCAGGCGACCGCATGGGCACTTTCCAGGGCGGGTAGGATGCCCTCAATCTCGCTGCAGAGACGGAAAGCATCCAGGGCCTCTTCATCAGTTACCGAACAGTATTCCGCCCGATCCCGAACCTTCAGCCAGCTGTGTTCGGGGCCCGCTCCCGGGTAATCTAACCCCGCTGCCACCGAATGCACCGGGCTGGTCTGCCCGTCCTGATCCTGCAGGACATAACTTTTTGACCCATGTAAAATACCCGGTTCACCGTGCCGCAATGAGGCCGCGTGCTGGCCGAACTCACTCCCTCGGCCGCCGGCCTCGACACCCACCATCCGGACGTCCGTGTCGTCCACAAAAGCCTTGAAAAGTCCCATAGCGTTGCTTCCGCCCCCGACGCACGCTACCAGCATGGACGGGAGGCATTCCTCGATCTGCAGTATCTGCTCGCGCGCTTCCTGGCCAATCACCGACTGAAATTCCGCGACCATGGCGGGAAATGGGTGGGGTCCCACCACGCTGCCAATGATATAATGCGTGTCCTCGAAGGAGCCCATCCAATCACGCATTGCCTCATTGGTCGCGTCCTTCAGCGTTCGCGATCCAGTTCCCACCGGAACCACATTCGCCCCCAGGAGTTCCATCCTGAGGCAATTCAAACGCTGCCGCCGAATATCCTCCTCGCCCATGTAAACTTCGCACTCCATACCAAACATCGCCGCCGCCGTCGCCGTCGCCACACCATGTTGCCCGGCACCGGTCTCGGCGATGATCCGATCCTTGCCCATTTTCTCGGCCAGCAGAACCTGTCCCAGGGTGTTATTGATTTTGTGGGCGCCCGTATGGTTAAGATCCTCACGTTTGAGGTAAATACGGGGACCACCGATATGTTCACTCAACCGGTCAGCCCGATACAGTGGGTTCGGGCGACCCACGTAATCGCGCAGGTAATACTGAAGTTCGTCCCAGAATTCCGGGTCCGACTGCGCTTCCTCAAAGGCCTCGCACAGCTGCTCCAGGGGAGGAATCAGGGTCTCGGGCACATACCTTCCCCCGAATTCCCCGTAATATCCGTCTTCATTGGGCAATGATCCATTCATGGTGATTTTCCTCTTTTCGCATTTTCTTCAGGACATGGTCAGCCTACGGCCCGATGACGCTCTCGTCAAACAAACACCGCCACACAGGCGTTTTGATTCCATATTCGCGCCCTGGAAAAGAGCGATTTATGGTTTTGTCTCCCCAGCAATTGAAGTATAGTATGGGGTAATCGCATCTCTTTCTCCACCAACAACGGGAGACGGTGTGCAGCTCGACGAACGGGAGCAGGAAATTCTGGACGATTACCTTTCCGTGGCGCGGAAACCCCACAAAGTGTGGATTGTGCTGCTCGCCCTCGGGGGCATCTTTTCCGTCGCGGGAGTAATCCTCGTTTTTTCACCCACCTGCTCCTCTCCTTCTCCCTGCTGCTACTGGTAACCGGATGATCAGCAATCAGAAAGTCTCTGCATTCGTCATTACATACAACGAGGAGGAGAATATAGCCGATTGCCTTGAAACGCTTGACTGGACCGATGAAATTATAGTGGTTGATTCCTTCAGCCAGGACCGGACCATTGACATCGCCGAACGGTACGCGGACACGATTATTCAACGAGAATTCGCCGGACATGTCGCACAGACACGTTTCGCCGCCGAGCAGACCACACACCGGTGGATCGCGTGGTTGGATGCCGACGAGCGTTTCACGGAAGAGGCCGTTGCCGAACTCACGGCCGGACTGTCCGATGAGGACCAGGATGCGGCCGGCTTCGCCTTCCCCCGTCGTACCCGTTTCATGGGACGGTGGATAACCCACTCGGGATGGTATCCCCAGCGGAAGATACGAATCTGGCGACGGGACCGCGGGCAGGTGGAAGGGGAAGAGCCCCATCCACACGTAACTTTGGATGGCGAGGCGAAAGAGATGGAGGGTGATATACTGCACTACAGTTACCCCCGGGGCATGCGAGATATGGTAGCCACTTCCACCAAATACGCCTGGTATGCGGCGCGGAGCCGTTACGATAAGGAGCGGCACTGTTCGCTGCTCAGCATGCTGCTGAAACCACCCGGCAACTTCCTGAAAAAATACCTGCTCCAGCTCGGTTTTCTGGACGGCATGCCCGGTTTCGCGATCGCCGTGGGTGCGGCGTACTACCGGTTCATGCGCGAGGTGATGATGTGGGAGCTCGAACATGCTCCCCCTGCCGATGTTCTTCAAGATGACTGACTGCCAAGGGGTATCGTATCGGTGAAAATATCTCAAATACTCAGAGCGCCACGACGCACACGACGCGTTGCTCAGATCGCGCGAACCTGCGCGCAGCATGGGGTGGGTTTCCTGGTCGCCCGGTTGGGCATTGAACAACACCTTCCCGCCTGGGCCCGTATCCCCTCCATGCGCCGGGAGAAACTCCCCGACCTCCCCGTGCGTATAGCAAACATTCTTCAGGAACTCGGCCCCACATTCGTCAAATTCGGCCAGATGCTCTCCAGCCGCCCCGACCTGCTCCCTCCCGAATACGTCGAGGAGCTGCAACGCATCTGCCATCACGTAACCCCCTTCCCCGCCGACGCCGCCCGGGAGATCATCGCTGAGGAGCTGGGTCAGCCCGTTGACGAGGCATTTCGAGACTTTCAAGACGAACCCATCGCCAGCGGTTCAATCGCTCAGGTCCATGCCGCAACGCTGAAAGACGGGTCAGACATAGTGGTAAAAGTCCGACGACCGGGCATTGAGGATGTCATCGAAGATGACCTGGGAATCATGGAATTTCTCGCCGAACAGGCCGATAAGGTCGAGGAATTCCAGCCGCTTCGTCTGCCTATGCTGGTCAACGAATTCGGTCAGGGAATCAGGCGGGAACTCAACCTCCTCACCGAGGCCGCCTCCACCCATAAATTCTACGATCTTTTCGAGGACGATGAACGCCTCGTCATCCCCGCCGTTCACTGGGATTACTGCACACCACGGGTGCTGGTGCTGGAACGTGTGGAAGGAGTTTACCTCAGTGAAATCGCCGACAAACCGCAGAGTCAGGAGCTCCGCCGTGATATCGCTGAACTGATTTTGGACCGATTCCTGACCCAATTTTTCGAGCACGGCGCCTTTCACGCCGACCCCCACATGGGCAACATACTGGTGATGGAGGGAAGAAAGATCGGCCTGATCGATTTTGGGCTGACCGGAACTCTGGGTGAATCCCTGCGGAGCGACTTGAGCAATTTCCTCATCGCTCTCGGCAACAAACAATTCGAACTGGCCGCCGAAGTTTTGGGCGAGATTGGATCCGTCCCCCCTGATCTCAACTTCGATGAGTTCCGTTCCGAGGTGGCCTCCATGCTGGACCGACATTACAGCGTGCCCTTTGAGAAAATCGATCTCAACGAAGCTTTTCAGGAAACCATGCAGGTGGTTCGTAAGTATAACGTCCTGATGCCCCGCGATCTCGTTCTGCTGGGAAAATCTCTGGTCACGGTCGGGGGCATGGTCAATCAGCTGAACCCACAAATAAACGCCGCCGACCTGGCCGCGCCTTACGCCAAACGGGTGGCTCTCGGCAAATTTTACCCCAGCAACATCAAACGAGCCGCCACCAGCCACCTTTATCATCTGAGCTCGCTGCTGCGGGATGCGCCCCGTGACCTGAAACAATTTTTGAATCGCCTGAAAGGCGGGGCGATGGAATTCGCGATCGAGCACCGCGGCCTGGAACGTTACCTGGTTGATCTGGACAAAACCGGGAATCGTCTCGCACTGAGCATCATGCTGGCGGCCATCATCATCTCTTCCACCTCCATTCTGACCGCCGAACTCGGGCCAAAAATGACCGTATTCGGATGGGAGGCCAGCGGGCTGGGACTGCTGGGGTATCTGTTTGGATTCCTGCTCGGAATCTGGCTCGTCATCGGAATATTTCGCTCCGGGCGTATATGATTGCGCTGGGAAAAATCACCTTGGCGTATGAAGGGATGCTCGTTATTTTAACCAGAGGATCGGGTGACAACCGTGCTGTCCAAACGTTCACAAATGAACTTTTTGATGGGCTCCGGGGAGCTTACAGCCGAGATGCCGGGCGAATCCGATATCCCGCATGCGATGCTTCCGCAATGAGGAATAACTAACATGGGTAAATTAACCGACCGAATCCGGTCCGTGATCGAAGACGCCCGCTGGAAAGAGGCGGCAAGCCCCAGCTGGTGGGTTAATTTTCTCCACTATCAGATCCGCCTGTATTTTTACATCGCCCGCGAAACCATCCAGGACCGGTGCTTGCGGCGAGCCGCGGCACTTACCTTCACCACTCTCCTGGCGCTGGTCCCCCTGCTGGTCGTCGCATTCTCTTTCTTCCGAGGATTCGAGGCGTTTCAGGGACTGGAAAAACGGGCTGAACAGGCCATTTTTAACACTATCCTTACGGCCCCGATGGTCAAAGGCGGCGCCGAACGAACCGATTGGGAGACTCCTCCCACAGAACTACCCCCTCCACCATCGAAAGACGTCCCTCCGGAGAAACTGATCAAAAAAGCCGACGGGCTCCCCCGGAGGTCCCACGCTTATCAGGCCGCCCAGCTCTATCTGGAAGCCCTGCAACGCGGCGCATCGCCCCCAAAAGTGCGCACCGGTCTGGCATCGCTGTATTTTGGTCACCAGAAGGTGATGGAGCGGGTGCTGGAGAAGATACCGGAAAAGGCGGTAAAACGATATCGATCAGCAGCGGACCTGCCCCCGCCTGCGGAATCCGCCAAACGATGGGCCGGATACAAACATTACGTGAAAGCGTTATCCCATCAGGACCAGTTGAACTACGAGAGGGCCATTGATGAGCTGCGTGAGGCTGAATCACATAACTATCCGATCGCTAAAACGCGTCTGGCCGCCGCTCAGATCCACGACGCGCTGGGCGACGTAAAAAAAGAGAAGACCGATTTTCAGGCCGCAGGCAAGCGCTATCGGCAGGCCATGAAACAGACCACCGATGGACTTGTTCTGGGTATCCACCACGCCAGCACTGATACGATCGAACGACTGATCAAACTGCACAACGAGTCCATACGCCACCTCGGACATTCCCTGCTGGCCGAGGGAAAGCACCAGATGAGCCTCTATCGCAACCTTCAACCTCCGTCATCCGCATCCCAACCACAACTGCTCACCAAAGCGATAGACACACTCCGCACGGCAGTCCGCTACCTGGAACACTCGCCCGAGGCACACGCCATGCTGGCGGATGCTCTGTGGGAAGAGGGCGACAAAACCGGGGCGCGGAAACAGTATCAGAAGGCCAGCCAGAGCACCCGAACGGATGCCGCTCGTGGATTCAGTGTGGCGGTGGCCGATAAACTGCAACAAATTGTCAACCGCGCCAGCAGTGCGGGCCTCGGCATCATTAGCATGCTGTTTCTCGTCGTTACTGCAACCTCGCTTTTCAGCACCATCGAGACCACCCTCAACGGCATCTGGCAGGTGGAAAAACGCCGCCCGTTCTGGATCAAATTCACCGCGTTTTGCACGCTTATCTGGTTGGGGCCGGCCATGAT
Organism: uncultured candidatus Brocadiaceae bacterium; assembly: GCA_964644705.1. GTDB lineage: Bacteria > Planctomycetota > Brocadiia > SM23-32 > SM23-32 > CAZXYF01. The sequence goes on from CAZXYF010000053.1 coordinate 14,593, forward strand.
TGCCGCGGGCATCATCGTCCGGGAAAAACTCGGGCAACAGGCGGCCGCAACTTTTATGGGGGTGCCGGGCCTGGATACGCTCTTCAGACTGACAACCACCGCGGGACGATATGTCCTGCCCCTGCTGACCGTCTGGCTGGTTTTACTGGCCGTCTATAAATTTCTCCCCCACACCACCGTCCGCCTCGGCTCGGCCAGCTGGGGAGCGTTCGTTGGGGCCGTCCTGATTCAAATTGCGCGTCCCGGATTTGGAATATACGTGTCGCATGCGATAAGGTATCAGAAGCTGTATGGATCACTCGGAGCCATCCCCATTTTCCTGATCTGGGTTTGGCTGCTCTGGATCCTGGTGCTGTTCGGGGCCGAAGTGGCCTTCACGGTTCAGAACATCGGGCTGCTGCAGTTCCGCGAACGGATACATCACATCTCCCAACGCTATATTGATCGATATCTCGCCGCGCGGATTCTTCTGTACGTGGGCCGTGAGTTCTGGCGAAACGCCGAGCCCATGCCCGTTGACAAACTGTCCAACATCCTGCATGTCCCCAGCGAAGAGGCCCGGAACGCGGCCGAAAAACTCGTCCAGCTGGGTTTCCTCACACCCGTGGGAAAGGAACAAAATTGCTATCATCCCAGCTCGGATCTTTCGCAGATGAAAGTTCTCGACGTCCTCAGCATCAGCGACCAGATTCGGGCGGAATCGCGCGTGGAACGGGACGAAGATTCTCCCTGGGAACAAAAACTGGAGGAGGTCTTTGATCGGGCCAATAACGCTCAACGCGATGAAATTGGGGACATGACTTTTCACGACCTCGTTCTGGCATGCGAAGAGGCCGAAGAGGAAAACGCCGAAAACGAATCATCAGAAAACCCTGACGACTGAGCTCTGCCTTTCTCTGGCTAAAAACACGCTCCTGGCGTGGCATTGCCAGGCGGGCTAACCGCCCATAACCCGAGCGAACCAGCCAGGCAGAGCCGCAAACCGTAACTCACGTTTACTTTTTGCAAGGAGCGCCACGATGGATAAGAATTACATGTTCACCCCCGGGCCAACTATGGTTCCGGCCGAAGTTCTGCTCGCCGAAGCTCAGCCCATGATTCATCACCGGACCCCGGAGTTTTCCGACATCCTCTGCGAAGTGATGGAGGGTATGCAGTGCCTCTACGGAACAAAGCAGGAAGTGTATGGCATCCCCGGCAGCGGCACCGCCGCCATGGAGGCCTGCATCGCCAACACCTGCTCACCCGGGGACACCGCAATCTGCGCCTGCGGTGGTAAATTTGGCGATCGTTGGGCCGAAATCTGTGAAGCCTACGGATGCAATGTCGTCACCATCGATCTGGAATGGGGCGAATCACTCAGCGTCGATAAGGCGCGCGAAGCTCTCAAGGATAATCCCGACGCCCGTGTCCTCTGCGCAACCCACAGCGAGACGTCCACCGGCGCCCTCACCGATATGGAGGCAATCGGCGCCCTGACCTGCGAACATAAGGCCCTCCTCGTGGTGGATGCAATCACCAGCATCGGCGTGCATCCGGTGCACATGGACCGCTGGGGCATCGATCTGATGGCCTGCGGCTCACAAAAAGGATGCATGATCCCGCCGGGACTCGGATTTGTCGCGGCCAGCGAACAGGCATGGCCGGTGATCGAAAAATGTGAATCCCCACGCTATTACCTCGATATGGTCAAGATGCGCGACAAATGGGAATCCGGCACAACGACCCCCTTCACTGCCAGCGTATCCCTGACGCAGGCGCTCAAAAAAGCGCTCGAAATGATGTTCGATGAAGGACTGGATGAGGTGCATGCCCGACACGCACGACTGGCCAACGCGACGCGTGAAGCCATGGACGCGATCGGGCTCGAGCTGGTGGCCGAACATCCGGCCAACGGCGTTACCGCCGTCTATGCTCCCGAGGGCATCGATACCAAAGAGATGACCAAAATCATGCGCGATGATTACGGGATCAGCGTCTCCGGCGGACAGAAACACCTGAAAGGCAAAATCTTCCGCGTCGGCCATATGGGCTACGTCAGTGAAGATGAGCTCCTCATGGTGATCTCCGCCATCGAAAGAGCCCTCCGTGAGCTGGGCTACAACTTCGAATTTGGCCTCGGTGTCTCCACCGCGCAGGAGGTTCTCTTCGGAGAATAAGTGCTGACACGCCGGGCAAGGTGATTGGCAGCGTGACCGATCCCGCCGCCAATCCATGCACCGGCTCCTATGGCCTGCACCGGAGGTCCACTCGCTTCCGGGCAGGATAACCAGACCAACCCGGGTTTTGTGCGTCTCCGGGCGCGCAAAACCCTTTTTTATCAGAACCCGCCGCGCAGAACAGATATGGGGGTCTCGCGTGGAACAGTACTCCCCCACAGTCATCGATCAGTGGGCGGACGCAATCCCTCAGAATTGGCGGTTGCAGCACGAGGGATATGATGACGTGCGAGATCACCCCGCTGGATTACCACGGAGACGTTGTGGTCAGATTCTGCAGTATCCAACCAAATACACCTCGGTACATCCCCCGCCTTAAAGATTATGTAAGTCACACGGAATACCTGGGATACGAAACTCCGTCCGACAGCGGCCCGATCAGCATCGAGGGGGAGGGTAAGTATTCGGTGAACCACGTGCGTTTCGTGATGCCCTACTTGCCGGGCTTGTC
>CAZXYF010000054.1:0-16936 GCA_964644705.1 uncultured candidatus Brocadiaceae bacterium
TGAATCACAGTGTGTTTTCAACAACTCAACCGACACCAATTTAGTCTCCGACCGACCCCTCAGTTCACCGTAGGGCGAACATCTGCAAGAACAGCCTAAGACCCTGCCCCAAGATTCCGTGCTCTTTCAGAGCACTGCATCTTGGGATAGTATGAAGCCGTCCCGTTGGGACTGAGAATACAGCTAATCGACACCAAACCGGGTTTGAAACCCGAAAGTTTTTAGTTCGGCCCGCTTAGTTGCGGTGTAAGCAACACGACCGTCTTTGTCTGTTCTCACAGCTGACGCTTTGACGACTCGGGAAATGTCCGGATTAATAGATTGTTCAACACCAATTCGGATCAGGCAATGGGCCATGTCCCGGGAAGCGCTGGATATTGTTGGATCCGGTGATCATCTCGGGCCGATGTTAGGTGTTGTTGGATGCCGCGTTATCAGGTATAAATACAATAGGTTTATCCGACAGGAGAGCGGAAGTCGTAAAGAAGGTTAAAACCGTTTTGACAACCTGATTGCGGAATCGTCCAGTGGTGCATGACCGTGTGACCGTGATGGAAATTATGGGGATATTCAGCAAACGTGTCCCTGCAGGTGACGATGGGGCCATGGGAGAAAGCCCCTGGGTCTGTCGTCATTTTCAGCGTCTAAACCGCCTGTTGGTTCATCTGGAGCGTAATAATGGAAAACCAGGAACGCAACACGCCTTACGATGAGGGGATTGACTTGCCGACCAGTTTCGGGAGGGAGGGTTTTCAATGGATGCCGCTTCTGCTGGTTGGACTCTACCTCGTTCTGGGATGCCTCTGGATCATTTTTTCTGATAGTGTTTTGCGATCACTCACGTCGTCCGCAGAAGCGTATCAGATGGGGCAAACATATAAAGGGTGGGCTTTTGTGGTGGTAACCGCCCTGCTCTTTTTCTTTCTCCTGCGTCGATATCAGCGAACCATCATTAGTGCTTGCGATCGGGTTGAAAGCACCAATAGAGCATTACGCGCTATTCAGAACTCCAACCAGATGTTGCTCCGTGCGCCGGGTGAGAGGGAGTTGATGCAAAAGGCCTGTGAGGGAGCCGTTGAGTGCGCTGGATATGCCATGGCCTGGGTTGGGGTGCGAACGAACGGCGAGTCCGAGGTCATTGAGCCGATCGGTTTTTATTACCGTGAAGGACAAAGTCCGCCCCGTGAACCGGAAGAGGGTTCTTCCCCTCAAAAGCTTACCGTGCAGCATGAGGTGCTGCGCACGGGTGAAAGGAACCGATACAACGCCCTGGACGCTGTGGCAAAAAGCCGTCGCTGGTTTGACAGCGCCGTGAGTGACGGATACCGGTCACTCGTCGTCCTGCCCATTAACGTCGATGGGGAATGTATTGGTGTTATGAGCATCTACGATGACGTTCCGAACGCGTTCGGGGACGAGGCAATCCAGCTCCTGGATGAAATGGCGGCGGATCTGTCATTCGGCATCGAAGTTTCCCGACGAAACCGCGAGGTGCGTGAGGCTCGACAGGCGCTTGAGGAACGGGAACGCGAACTGAGCACGCTGTTGAGCAATCTTCCCGGAATGGCCTATCGGTGTCGGCATGACAGGGAATGGACCATGCAATTCGTCAGTGAGGGAGTTACCCCCCTCACTGGTTATGATCCGGAAGATCTAATCGATAACAATACCCTTTCATATAATGCGTTAATTCACCCGGATGATCGAAAGAGAGTGCATGAAGCGGTTGATGGTGCGCTCGGGAGTCAGGAGCCGTTCGAAATCACGTATCGCATCCAATCCGCTGACGGGCAGGAGAAATGGGTGTGGGAACGGGGTCGGAGTGTGGTTGATGAATCCGGTGAAAAGGAGATTATTGAAGGTTTCATCACCGATATTACCGAGAAAAAGCGGGCGAAAGAACAACTGCAAGAAGCGCTGTCCGAACTGCGCGAGACGCAACAGCAGCTGGTCGAACAGGAGCGGCAGCGCGCCTTAAGGTCCATGGCCAGCGGGATCGCTCATAATTTCAACAATGCCCTGGCCACCATCACGGGATTCACCGATCTTCTCCTTGAACACCCCGAAAAACTGCAGGATACGGAAAAGGCACTGCAGTATGTTGACCGGATCCAGACTGCGGCCGACAAAGCAGCGGCTACCGTGCGTCGCTTACAGACGTTTTACCGCTCCGACGAAGGTGAGCAAAGCCCCCTCAATTTGAATACCGTTGTCCAGAATGCTGTCTCCGCCACGCAGCCCCTCTGGAAAGACGAAGCTCAGGCCGAAGGGAAAGACATCGACGTTGAGTTGGATCTCTCGGAGGTTCCCGATATGTACGGGGATGAGTCGGAGCTTCGTGAGCTGCTGAACAATCTTATCCTGAACGCCGTGGAGGCCATTCCAGAAAACGGACACGTCAAGATTTCCACCTCCTGCATGAGTGACCGGGTAATGCTGGTAGTCCAGGATGACGGTGTTGGTATGGATGAAACAACCCGAGAACGCTGCACAGAGCCCTTTTTCACCACAAAAGTCGAGACCGGAGCCGGACTGGGCTTATCAACCACCAAGGGGATTATCAAGCGCCATTCCGGGGATTATGAAATTGAAAGTCAACCGGAAAAGGGATCCACTTTTCGCGTTACGTTCCCGGCCTGCCAGGACAATGCCGGCGATGCCTCCTCTCCCGCCGGTGGGGTATCTTTACCGGTTCTTGATATTCTCGTAGCAGAAGATGACCCGGCACAACAGAGTCTGATTCAGGAAATGCTGGAAGAACACGGCCATAGCGTTACCCTCGCCAGCGACGGGGACGACGCGTTGAAGCTTTTTCAGGAGGGGAGTTTTGACATCATCATGACCGACCGGGCCATGCCGCGCATGGGAGGTGATGAACTCGCACAGGCCATAAAGGATACCGACGATAATATTCCCATCGTCATGCTCACCGGTTTCGGGGAGGTTATGCATTGCGACGGCGAAACACCAGAAGGTGTGAATGTTGTGCTGCCCAAACCAGCGAACCAGCAACGAATGACCGATGCGTTGCGGGAGGCCATCGGGATATCGTCCGGGGATTGGAAAGTAAGTGATACGTAACACCGCCCACACCACTGCTCACGCATTTGTCCACTCCCCGGGTCAGAGTAATCCCCGCATGACTTTCACCACAGCCGGTCCCAGAATGACCACAAACAGAGCGGGGAAAATAAAAAATACCAACGGGAAGAGCAGCTGAACGGTAGTTTTCGCCGCCCGTTCTTCGGCTTCCTGCTGACGTTTCTCACGGAGGGATTCGGCATGAATTCGCAGTGAACGGGCGAGATTGGTCCCGAACTTGCTTGATTGTATGATCCGGGCGGTCAGCGCCTTGACCTCTTCCACTCCCGTGCGGAGTCCAAGATTACGGAGACATTCCTCCCGGGGTTTCCCCGCCGAGATCTCCATATTCATCAAAGCCAGTTCCTCGGCGAATTCAGGTGATGAACTTTCAATTTCCTTTCCCACCCGGACGATCGCCGCGTCCAGCGCCAGTCCGGATTCGATGCAGACCACCAGCAGGTCCAGTGCAGTAGGGAGGGCAAATCGAATGCTTTCCTGTCGTCCCTGAACCTTTCGTTTCAACCACATATTGGGCAGGAGCATACCGAGGACAAGACCGATCGGACAGTACATCAACATCTTGCCAATATCAACGGCCCGGTCAGCACTGTGTGCTCGCCACAGCATAAAACCGGCAATGGCCAGTGGCAGTGCAATACAGAGGGCCGCTTTTGCCCCCATGAACAGCTGTGCGGCACCTTTTCTGCGTATTCCGGCATGAACCAGCTGCCGGACAACCTTTGAATTGCTCTCTCCCGACGGAACCATGCGGCTGAGTGGTTTCAGGACCCTGGCGGCGAGGGTTTGCTGGAGCTGTTCACTTTTCTCCTCGGACAACTCCACATCTTTCGCGGTGGCGTCCTCGCGTCCGCCGGCATATCCCTGAAGACGGGACGATTTCCCCTTTTTCTTGCTCATGATCAGAGCAACAACGCCAAATATGACGATGACGCCGGCGAAGATGCCAATCAACAATAACGTTTGTGGTCCCATAGTTACACCTTGATGTTTACGATTTTGCGGATAATGAGAATACCCAGAACCTGAAACACTCCCGCTATACCCATCATGTAATTCCCGGTGGTGGAGGTGAATAGAAGCCCGATGTACTCGGGATTAAAGATATACAGCGCCCCTCCCAGAGCAATGGGGAGAATCCCGACGATCCATCCACTCAGCCGACCCTGCGCGGTCAGCGTTTTGACCTGTCGCAGAATGCGGAATCGTTCTCGAATGGTTTCCTGCAGCCCATCCAGAACCTCCGATAGATTACCACCAGTTTCACGCTGGATCTGCAGCGCGGCGCAAAACACTCGCACATCCTCCGTGCCCATTCTTTCCTGGAAATTCTCCAGGACTTTGGATGGTTCTTCCCCAAACGTCATTTCGTCGGCCATGACACCAAATTCATCGGCCACGGGTTCGGGCATTTCCTCGGACACATTCTGAATTGCGTTGTTCAATGACTGTCCGCTTTTTACCGAGTTGGACAAAAGGTCCAGAGCGTCCGGGAACTGTTCGTTAAAATGTTTCAACCGCTGGGCGAGAGCTACTTTCAGATAAATGAAGGGGCCTGCGCAGAAAGCCAGCCCGGCAAGGGGGACGACGATCGGGTTAAATCCCCGATACACAAGTGCACCCCCAAGAGCTCCCAAAACGCCACATCCAGCGCAGAGGCCAATAAACGTGGCCACATTCATCGGAATCTGAGCCTGTTCCAGTTGTGCATGTAAGCGTTCAGCCCATGGTTTCGCCCCGAATTTTTTCTGCAAGAAGGGTATGTCGCTAAATGCTTTTTGCTTAACCGCCTCGCGTCGCTGTTCCTTTTTCTTCTCCTCTTCATCTTCGACCGCAGCGATGGATTCGCCCAGGTTATACTCCTCGACCTTCCGTACCCCGGAAAGACGTTCTTGGACATGACTGCTCGAGCGGCTCCCACTACCCATGAGCAACCAGAGCCCGAACATCGCGAAACCGACCGATAAAACGACCAGAGCCAGGATTATATATTCCATTTTCACCTCAGCGCATCCGACAGCAAGATATCTGTCACGGCTGTCGTATCCATACAAAACAAGATCAATTAGTCCGATGAACTTCCACTCTGTGCAAAAATCCCCTGCGGCAGGTCTTCACCGTTCCGTTTCAGCTTGGAAAGGAATCTGGGTTGGACTCCCGTGGAAACGAACTCCCCGTGAACGGTCCCCTCTTCATCTATCCCCTTTCGCTCAAAAACGAAAATGTCCTGCATTGTGATGGTGTCCCCTTCCATCCCCATCACCTCCGATACGTATGTCTGTTTTCGTGAACCATCGGAGAAACGGTTTCCCTGGACGATCACATCAATTGCACCGGCAATCTGCTGTCGCAGCGCCCTCTGGGGCAACTCGGCTCCTCCCATGGCAATCATAGTTTCCATCCGGCTCAACGCATCCCGCGGGGTATTGGCATGAATGGTTGACATGCTGCCTTCGTGCCCGGTGTTCATCGCCTGCAGCATATCCAGTGCCTCTTCACCCCGGACCTCGCCGAGAATTATACGGTCAGGCCGCATGCGCAGGCTGTTCCGCAGGAGGTCGTAGGGTGTAACCTCACCCTTCCCCTCGATATTGGCCGGACGAGTTTCCAGCCGGACAACATGGGGCAGCTGCAGCTGTAGTTCGGCACTATCTTCTATAGTCACAACCCGTTCATTTTTCGGAATGAAATTACTCAAAATGTTGAGCAGTGTTGTTTTACCAGCACCGGTCCCGCCGCTGATGAGCACGTTCAGACGACTGCGGACACATGCGGCCAGTAATTTCGCCATATCCCGGCTCATTGAATGGAAGTTCTCCACCAGGTCATCTATACCCAGTGCGTCCTCCTTGAATTTACGGATCGACAATGACGGATAATCGATTGAAAGTGGCGGAATAATGGCGTTTACACGGGAACCATCGGGGAGACGCGCGTCGCACATGGGGGTGCCCGCATCGATATGCCGGCCCACTGTTTTCACGATCCGCTGGATAACATGCATCAGGTGCTCATCGTCGTTGAATTTGACGTCCGTCCGTTCCAACTTGCCCCCAACTTCCACATACGTTTTGTCCGCTCCATTCACCAGGATGTCGCTCACTTCGGGGTCGTCAAGCAGAGGTTCGAGGGGGCCAAATCCGGTGATTTCATTCACCAGATCTTCGATCAGTTGGGTTCGTTCAGTCTGGTTCATCTTCACACCAGTATCATTGGCCAGACGCACCACCGCCTTCTTTATATACCCCTCCAGCTGATTTTCCTCCAGATTGGCCAGCGCTGAAGAATCAAGCTGGTCATACAGCTTCCGCTGAATGGCTTTTTTCAGCTCTTTATATCTTCCGGCCGAAATGGACACTTCCCGCCGATCAGCGGTATATGTCACAGGGTCCTTACCGCCCTGTTCTTCTTGCTCGAATTGACTCATGGCGGATTCCAGCATGCCGGACTCATGTTCTCCGGCGCTACCGGGCAGGAAGATGGCGCCCGGCACTTTAATACCAATGGTTCGGATCCGATCCAGGAAACGGGGCTGTACGCCCGTGGCCCTGTGCTCTCCAAGCACCGTTCCATCCTCGGTCAGTCCCTCCCGTTCGAAGGTGAATATGTCCTGCATCGTCACAGTTTCACCTTCCATCCCCGTCACTTCCGCCAGACTACTGAGCTTACGGGAGCCGTCCGGGAACCGATTGACCTGGACGATGACATCGATAGCGCTGGCGATCTGCTGGCGCATCGCGCTCTGTGGCAGTTCCGCCCCTCCCATGGCGATCATCGTTTCCAGTCGGCTGATCGCGTCGCGGGGAGTGTTGGCGTGAATGGTTGACATAGATCCCTCGTGACCGGTGTTCATCGCCTGCAGCATGTCGAGCGCCTCAGCGCCACGGACCTCACCGAGGATTATACGATCCGGTCGCATCCGCAATGAGTTTTTAAGCAGGTCATACTGATCCACCTCACCCTCACCCTCAATGTTGGGCGGTCGGGTTTCCAGGCGCACAACATGTGGCTGCTGGAGCTGCAGCTCCGCACTGTCCTCGATAGTGACAATCCTCTGGTTATGCGGGATGCATCCACTGAGGATGTTCAACAGAGTCGTTTTACCGGATCCCGTTCCACCGCTGATCAGGACATTAAGACGGGCTTTGACGCAGGCCTGAAGCACAATGGCCACTTCATCGCTGAAACTTTCATATTTATTCACCAGATCGCGCATGCCGAGAACATCGGACTGAAATTTTCGGATGGACAGTGAAGGGTAGTCAATGGCCAGTGGGGGGATGATGGCGTTCACTCGCGAGCCATCCGGGAGGCGGGCGTCACACATGGGGGATCCTTCATCAATGTGCCGCCCCACCTGGCGCACAATCCGGTCGATAACCTGCATCACGTGATCATCATCACGAAAATCCACATCCGTCAGCTGAAGACGCCCCGATCGTTCCACGTATATTTCGTGAGCACCGTTCACGAGGATCTCACTGATCGAGGGATCGTCAAGAAGAGGCTCCAGCGGTCCATAGCCGGTCATGTCATTGACAATATCCTGGATCAGCTGATCGGTCTCCTGCCGGTTTAAGTCCACGTCATAGCTTTCCAGTATCGGGGAGGTCTGATTGCGGATATTGTGCACTACCTCCTCCCTCGGCATTTCTCGCAGGGCCCCGGGATCGAGAATCTCGTACAGCTCATCTATGACCTGCCGCGTCAACTCATTATAGCGTTGGGTTGACATAGAAATCGCGGCACGATCAACGTAATAGGTCACTTCCTGCTGCGGTTTTTGTCGTTGGGAAGTATCCTTCTTGTTATTCTCTTCTTTTCCCTCTTTTCCCTTGCTTTTCGATTTGGATCTGGGTTTGGTAGCCGTGCTCCTGTCCTTCTTTTTCTGCGCGGTTTTGCTCTTTCCTCCCTTTTTCTTCTTATTCCGCAGGTCTTTGATTTTGTCTCTAAGTGATACCATAATCAGCGCCACCCGAATAGACTAAATTTTTTCTTCTTCTTGGGTTTGATCTCCACACCTGCCATATCCTGCGCGAGCGCCACAAGGCTGCGGGCAAGTTCGCTCTTAGCATCAACCTGATCCAGGGCCTGCCCTTCATTGGCCGCCTCAATTGCCAGAGGCGAATCGTAGGGCAAAAGCCAATGAACCGGAAGCTGAACATGCTGTGAGATCTCTTCCACCGAGATATCATCACTCCGGTAAAAGCGATTGATGATCAACTTGAGTTTGGACTTGCTATACTCCAGCTCCTCCAGCAGTTCGACGGTTCGTTGAGTATTATGGATGGTCGGCAATAACATATCACAGAGAATGAAAACCTGATCCGCCGAATCCAACCCCGCCAGAGATAACGTATCAAGCTGATGCGGTATATCCAGTATCACGTGCTGATACACGGCCCGCGCCTGTTCGATGACCCCCATCAGATTCGCGGGATCCACTTCGTCCATTTCCTCCAGTTCCAGGGGGGCCGGCAGCACATCCGCCCCACTCTCGTGGGAGGTCATATATCCCTGCAATAGAGCGCGATCCAGTCGGGCCGCCTCCATGCTGACGTCAGCCACTGATTTGGAGAACTCCTGAATGTCCATCATCAGGGCCACATCCCCCATTTGTGCGTGAATGTCCATTATGCAGGCGCTGTTAGGTTGCCCGAGCGAACGTGTGATCAGGGTCACTAAATTCGTGGCCACGGTGGTATTACCCGTCCCCCCTTTCGCACTGTATATGGCCGTTACCTGCCCCTCTCCCCCGCGACTCAGGCCCCGCTTTTTATACATTCGGGAAAGCGCCTCCTCCAATTCTTGCGGATCGATGGGGTACTGCAGGAATTCATCGCATCCCGCCCGCATGCTTGCCATCAACAGATCACGGGATGGGTCTTCACTGACAACCATAATCCCTGCCGTAACACTCTCCCGGGTTTCCAGCTGCTCCACCGTCCGTAATGATGGGTCATCGGCTGTATCAACACCAACCACAACTATCGTTGGTTCCCGCTCCTCCGCCGTTTGAGCCGCATTGCGAAGATCGGTCACCGTACTGAGTTCAAGCTCCGGATTGTGTTCCTGAAGCACACCCATGATGTCCCGGCAGCGCTGTTCGTTTGGATGACATACAATGATATGCCGTTCTGGCATAATAACTCCTTAATTCAACCAGCCCTTTTCACGCATTTTCTCGCGAATTTTCAACCACTGCGGATGTTTGGAAAAACGCTGCTCCATCTCACGTAGTTTGCTCAACGCATCTTTTTTATTCTTCTCCTGGATGTAGTATTTGATAACCGTCATATCTGTTTTGAAGTCATCTTTCATCTCACGATACTGTTTCTGGGCGGAGTCGAGAATCTGGTCAGGCGAATACAGGCCCGGTCCGGGTTCGTAAGTTGTATAATTTGCTTTCAGCTTTTCGAGAAACTTTTTCACCTTCGGCAGGTTCCCACTCGCAATACCCGTCCTAATACCGGCGCATATCCTGCGGTATTTTTCCTCGCGTTTCTTCTTCTGACCTTTTTCCCGTGCCCGCCTCGATAGCTCTCTAACCTTTTTCCCAAGTGACTCTGGCGCAATATTTTTATTTAGTAACCTCTCACAGAACTCCAGTGCTTTGTTATACAAACCGGCCTTGAAGGCGTCTTGAGCGCGGTCCCAGATTCTGTTTGCCAGTTTTTTCTCGCTGTGTTGCCGCCGTTTTTGCACCTCTTTGTCGGTAACGAGCTCGGAATATTCTTCCGCCAACAGGTCCAACATTGTCAGAGCCGCTTCGTGGTGATTCTGTTCCGACAACGAATCTATCATCTCCAACTGACGCCGAATGGCTTGCTGTCGCGGGTCCGGTCCGCCGGATACAAGCTCCGGAAAGTCACGGGAATCATCGTAACGGCTTGGTTTTACCACTAATTCCTCTTTACGCCGAACTTTCTCTACATCTTCACGCATGTTTTCGTGCAGTAAGATGTATATTGAGATTTGCCCCCCGACTGTCCCTTTCCCACCGGTAGCCTCATTATTCATCAGTCTGGCCGGGGGCTCGCCCACCGAAAGCACGCGCGCGTGCCGGATGAAATCTGCGAGAGTTTTGTCCTCCCGCCGGCGAAACACGTCCACTCTCTGCCCCGGCGATAAGCTTTTCTCCAGTTCCTGCGGCGCCCGGAAGTAGTCGATGTAAGCCTTTTCCGGGAGAAAGTTTTTGCGAGGCCGGAAATCATCCTCCCGAAGGACATCACCCGAAGGAAGTGGCCGCATTGCCAGGAAAGTACCTTCCCCTGGCACTTCACCGCGCGTAATAAAACGCTCCAATACATGTTCAGACGGCCATTTAATCCATCGAATGTGTCCACTCCCCTCTTTCGTTTTTTGAATCACCATCCGGCCTGCATAGTCAACACTCTGGGTCAAAACGGCCACTTCGGTCAGGTCAATTCGTGGTTTCCTCGACTTGGGTGGGGTTTCCAGGTACTGTTGAGCTATAACCACAGCCCCCGTGGCACAAATAATACCGGCCAGAAGATATACAATAGCTCGTCTCGGCATCAGCGTCCGAACCTTCCATTGGCTTGACCTTAATCACTTTTGAAGCCTAACCCAATCATACCCACACTTTTATGATAATTCATCCGGAGCATATTTCGCAACCTTTTCATTATTACGTTTCCCACTGATTTGCCGGGTCAGTTTGCCACCCCGGCAATTCTTATGTACAGTAACCTGTTCCTATCCAATACTTATTTTCCACCGTAACAACATACCGGTATATGAGCGAAGAGCCCCTCATCAAATTTCTGGGAACGGCTGGCGCGCGATTTGTCGTCGCAAAACAACTTCGGTATTCAGCCGGCACTTTTCTCCGTCTCCAGGGCAAGAACATCATGATCGACCCCGGACCCGGTACGTTGCTCCGATGTGCCCGATCTCAGCCATCGATTGACCTGGAATCCCTTGATGCCGTTATTCTGACCCATGTGCATATTGACCACTCCAATGACGTCAATGCGATAATTGATGCGATGACCTCCGGCGGAATCCGGAAGCGGGGCGTCCTGTTTGCTCCCGGCGAATGTCTTCACGGAAAAAACCGCGTCGTTCTCCACTACCTCCGTGATCATCTGGAAAGCATCGTTGAACTGGAAGAGGAAACGGAATATGCCCTGGGTGATCTTACGTTTAACACATCCGTGCGCCATCAGCACAGCGCCGAAACCTACGGCATCCAATTTCATAAGCCTTCGGGCAAGGTGTCTTTTCTGGTCGATACCGCGTTCTTTCCTGAATTGGCCGAATCCTATCGGCAATCTGACGTGCTGGTGCTGAACGTCGTACGTCGGGTACCCCACGAAAAGTATGATCTCCAGCATCTGAATCTCAATGAGGCGAAAAGTATAATTGATGAAGTACGGCCCCGCCTGGCTGTCATCACCCATTTTGGCATGACAATGGTCAAGAATCAGCCCTGGGAACTGGCGGAAGCAATCTCGGAGGAACTCGACGTCCGCGTGATTGCGGCAAGTGACGGCAAAACGATCCATCTGGATGAGTTGTGAGTGATGTCACGTATTGTAACGAAAATCGAATACGACGGAACCAACTTCCAGGGATGGCAGCTTCAGCCCGAGGAACGGACTGTTCAGGGCTGTTTTGAAGATGCCGTTCGAAAGGCTCTCGGGGTTCAGCACCGCGTTCCGGTTCGCGCGAGTGGACGCACCGATGCGGGAGTTCATGCGGCCGGGCAGATTGCCCACTTTGATGCCGAGGTAGCCCGTTCCCCCGAGGTTCTGGTCAATGCCCTCAATCACTGGTTGCCAAACGACGTCAGCGTTCTTGATGCTTCCCCGATATCCTCATCTTTTCACGCGCAGTATTCCGCCTCGCGCAAGCTTTATCGTTATCGCATAGTTCGGAGCGCGGTGCCCCGCCCCCTGCGAGAGCGCTTTGCACATCGGGTATATGTACCAATCCACCCGACGCCCATGGAAAAATGCGCCGAAAAAATTCTCGGGATGCATGACTTCGCCAGTTTTACCTCCGCCGGTTCCTCCGTCGATTCAACGGTGCGACGAGTTTACCGCAGCGAATGGATTGAATGCGACGATGAAATGCATTATTTCGTGGAGGCCAACGGTTTCACTTACAATATGGCTCGGGCTCTTGTGGGAACCATGATTGAGGCCGGAAAGGGTAAAATGGAACCGGAGCGGATGGATGATATCATATTGGCACGTGATCGCTGCACCGCCGGCCCCACCGCCAGCCCCACCGGTCTCATGCTGATGCGGGTGGATTACGATGAACCGCTACCTTTTGATCGAACGTAATATACTTATCTTTACGCCATCACTTTACAGGAGAATGTTCAATGGATCTGTTTGAAGCGATTGAGAAACGTGCCAGTGTTCGTTCTTTTTCTCCCTGCAACATTTCGGACAATCAACTGCGTCAGATCGTCGATGCCGGTCGCCGGGCCCCATCCGGATGTAACCGGCAACCGTGCGAGTTTATTGTGGTGAAGGATCCGGATGAGGTTGAGGCTCTCGGTCAGGTACAGTCCTGTATCTCGGAGGCCAGCGCAGCCATCGCTGTGGTCGCGGACGAAGAAGTTTCCGAATACTGGAAAGAAGACGCTTCGGCCGCCATTGAAAATATGCTGCTGGCCATTACCGGTCTCGGCTTCGCCTCCCTGTGGGTCGAAGGCTACGTATTCAAAAACGAGGATGTCGCACGTGATATCCTCCAGGTGCCGGACGATAAAACGCTTCTGGCCATTCTGCCCATAGGACGCAGCCGGGATGCTGAACAGGCGGAGAAGAAGCCCCTGTCGGAAATTACGCACGTTAATCATTATGGAGAGGGATCCCTCTGACTGCATATCCTCTCCGTGGCTCCAGGCCACGGGGCGATTCAGTTATTGAAATGTGATCTCTCGGTCATCCCTGCTTTTCTGCGGGTTATTGGTATGTTAACACAGTCTGGCACGATAACGCGCCCGGTCGTAATTATGCTCGCCGTCTGCGCCCTGCTTCTGAACGCGTGTGGCCGCGGAGACGACGAGCACCGGGAACCGGTTGCAACCGAATCCACCAGCAGGTGGGAACAAAGATACCATGAGGCCGTTCACGCCAGAAAAGAGGTGCAAAAAGAGGCAAAGCATCTGCGTACCAAAAACAAGAAACTGCAGCAGCAAGCGACCGCCCGGGCGGAAGATATATCGTCTCTGCAGAACAAGGTGGACGCTCTCCAGGATGAAGTGAGGCAGCACAAAACAAAATACGAGAAGGTGAGGGGGCGTCTGCACAAACTTGAGGAAAAGAACGACACTCGTATCTCGGCAAAGGTGGATACACTCTCCGCGCAAGTTCAAAACCTATCCGAGGCGCTGAAGCATTCCGCCCGGCATCTTATGGCCTCCTCGCAGTTTCAAGACGCTGCGGCCGCACTGAAGCCGCTCAGTCAGGTTCACCCCAATGATCCGTGGGTTCTCTATCGTCTCGCGTATTGCCGGGAACAACTGGGGGCGAATGCTGCAGCGGGTAAGATCTATGATAAGGCGATTCGAGCCGCGCAAAAGCAGTCCACCCAATATGCAGATCTGCTACCCCGGCTCTACAATAATTATGGCGTTCTGCTCATGAAACAGGATCGGGCCCGACAGGCCCTGAAATGGTATCAAAAGGCGACCAAAGCCGACAGCTCCTATGCGCCAGCATATTACAACCTGGGAAAACTCCACATGGAACATCTGGTGGCCCCGGATAAAGCCATAGAAGCTTTTCGACAGCATATTGCAGCAGGGGGAAATCGAGCGCATTCGGCACGGCAAACCATCAAGAGGCTGCAGGAGGCCTCCCGGTGATAGCGGTATCCTGCTCCTGTTTAATCCCTGTATCGTCCCTGAGTGGCCCGAACTACGAACTTTCGCGTTTGGAAACTGATTGCGTGTCGGTTAGCTGTATTCTCAGTCCCAACGGGACGGCTTCATACAAACCGGAACGAACTTTATTCAGCCCCAACATTTAAAGCTGGAGTTGTCGTATGGCCTCAGACTGCATGCTCGCCATCTTCGCCAAATATCCCATTCCGGGAGATGTCAAAACCCGTTTGGCTGCGGATATTGGCGACGATGCAGCCTGCGCGCTTTATCGCTCCTGTGTCGAAAAAATTCTGTCGACCGGACGGGAATGGGCAGCAAACAGTCCACATCAGATTCGACTGTATGCCACCGATGAACAGTATGACCGATGGCACAATTGGCTGGGAGAAAATATCACCTGCAGGACCCAGACGGGCTCAGATCTGGGCAGTCGGATGCACAACGCGCTGTGCGAGGGCCTGGAGGAAGGCTTTGACCGGGCAATATGCGTGGGCACCGATGTGCCCGGGCTATCCACGCGTATCCTCAACCATGCCGATGAGAAACTCATCACAGGCGATGCGGTTGTCGGCCCCGCACGCGATGGTGGCTACTACCTTATTGGCATCAAACAACCGGCACCTCAACTGTTTGATAACATTGCCTGGAGCACTTCTGATGTTCTTTCAACCACCGAAGCTCAAGCCCGGGCAAGCGGGATATCGATGAGTCGTGTGTCGGTCCTCAACGATATCGACACGACGGCTGATCTCTGGGGAGGCGCCGGGGCTGTGTCCGTGGTGATCCCCACGCTCAATGAGGCGGAGGACATCGCCCGAACGGTCCGCAAAGCGCTACAGCTGGGTCCCCACGAAGTCATCGTTGCGGACGGAGGCAGCTCAGACCATACGGTCGATAACGCGAAAACAGCAGGAGCTCGGGTGGTCGGCTCCCGATGCGGACGGGGCACGCAGCTGAATGCGGGAGCCGAAGCGGCAACTGGCACAACGCTGTTGTTTCTCCACGCTGATTGTTGCCCTCCCGCCCTTTCACTCTGGTATATCGGACAGGTTCTGCAGGAATCGGATGTCGTCGGGGGCGCATTCGAACTGAAACTGGACCGCACCACGCCATGGCTGCGGGTCGTTGAGATGACTGCAAACTGGCGCAGCTATCTGTGGGGAAAACCCTATGGTGATCAGGGGGTTTTCGTCCGGAAGGATGTTTTTGAACAAATTGGGGGTTTTCCGGACTGGCCTCTGATGGAGGATGTGGAACTGGCCCGACGTTTGCGCCAGGCCGGAACGATGCAGATCATCCCCCGTCCAGTAATCGCCAGTGCCCGGAAATGGGAACAAGGCGGAGTTCTTCGCACCTACCTGATCATGAAACTCACCCAATGGGGATATTACCTCGGAGCGTCGCCGGAATCCCTCTCCCGGTTCTACGAGCGCGGCACCCGACGTTGAACATTGCCCCCTTATGCCGCCCACCGGCCCATGATTACGTCCGTCGGCACCTTTCCGTCGCCCGTGCGTTCCCCCGCCAGGATCCATTCGATATTGTATCGTGCATTTTGATGAGTGACTAAAAGCTGTTACAGACGTCCCGTATCTCCCTTTTCGTCTCGTATAAGGCCAGTATGTTCTCCGTGGGGACATCAGTCTGCAGCACATGACAGGGAGCCAGAATAAATCCTCCATCGGCCCCCAGAACATCCATCATCTTCCGGGCCGTGCTGCGCACATCTTCGGGGGTTCCCTGCGGCAAAAGGTACTGCGTATCAATTGAACCGTGGAGACAGATCCTATCCCCAAATTCATCTTTGATCATCGCGGGATCCATCCCCTCCGCGCGGACCTGCAGCGGATCGAGTATGTCCACGCCGATATCTATGATGTCATCGATCAACGGGGTGATGGCTCCGCAGGAATGGAACATCACTTTCACATCATGACTGTGGGCCATCTCGACAAGCCGACGCAATCGTGGTGCGAAGAATTGGCGGAAAAGCTGGGGGCTGAGAAGCAGACCGTCCTGCATACCCAGGTCATCGGCGATCCGGAGAATATCCACCTGGCCGGGCGCCGAGTCAAACATGCGATCAAAGTAAGCGACGTAAAAGTTGGTGAACTTATCGAGGAGAAACTCCGCCATCTCGGGATTCATCACCAGGTCCATCAACAGCTGATCGAGTTCCCGCAGAAAACTGGGGTGCTGCCATATGCTCGCTCCGCTGGCCATAACCGCGTAATCATGCCACGGTTCCAGGCGACGGGAAAAATCATCGAAATCAAACCAATCGGGACTCGGCCACTTGTGGTCCGCCAACTCCTCGACCGATGAACAATCCTTCAGAATGAAATCGCAGAAACACTCTTCCTCTCCGGTGGCGGTCTGCATGATCTTACGTCGCCATCCCCAGAAATTTTCCATCACACCGCCGGCCAACTCACGTTGTTTGGGGATGGGCCCGTTATAGATCGGATCCACCACCCCTCTTATATCCACAATGTCGATGTTCAGTCGCGACAGCAGGTTCCGGTAGGTGGCACACTCCAAATCTGACTGCAAACGTTCCAATGTCGCATCATTCGCCGAAAAATCCAACGGTACACGATCCGGTTCACCGAGATCGACCGCTGTCATCACACGTTCGTGAGAATTCATCGTTCCAGTGACACCTCCGGGTCTGTCTACAGGAGCACTTGATCGTAAGCACGGGTTCAGAACCGCTGATCCGGAAACATCAATCCGCACTGAGCATTCTGGATAACTCTTATGCTAAACAGCTGATACAATTCATCTGCCACTCATTCTCAGTAAGTATTCGGTGAACCACGTGCGTTTTGTGATGCCCTACTTGCCGGGCTTGTCCCGGTAGGGGCGTACCTGTGCACTACAGCAGGCGTACCACGCCAAACGATAGACCCTTTCGGCAGGGCGCTGGAGCCATTGTCGAGCCCCTTCGTCCATCGCCTTTGT
>CAZXYF010000055.1:0-2410 GCA_964644705.1 uncultured candidatus Brocadiaceae bacterium
GTAATCGGCTTTTGTTTTTTCGCCGAGGTCTCATCCGAGGAGTGTCTCATGACAGAACATATGACCGACTGGATGCACGACGCCCGCTGGGGCACGATGACGCATTATCTTGCCGCCGGGTTTGCTTCCGATAATGACCCCATGACGCCTGAACGCTGGAACCGCATCGTCGATGATTTTGATGCGGAGCGATTCGCGCAGACCATCGCCGATACCGGAAGCGGATACCACATCTTTACCCGCGGGCAGAACAGCGGGTTTTCATGCAGTCCGAATGAAACCTATGATCGGATCGTGGGGCGGAGCCCGGAGGAAAGCTGGTTGTCACGACGTGATCTGATCATGGATGTGGCCGACGCTCTGCTGGAGCGCGGGGTCAAACCGATGGTGTACTGCACGTCCACGCTGGATAACGATGATCACGAGGGGATGCGGGCCTTTAAATGCACGCCCCCGTGGGAACCGAAGGAGTGGAGCGGATGGAAAAGGGCGCTGGACCAGATTGAACCGGTCCCGGGCGTTGATGAACGCATGACCGAGTTTCAGCAAAAGTGGGAGGCCGTTCACCGTGAATGGTCCCATCGATGGGGCGATCGCATCTATGGATGGTGGATCGATGGATGTTATTACGCGGATAAAATGTATCGACACGATGATGCCCCCAACTTCGCCAGTTTTGCCGCCGCCCTCAAAGCCGGCAATCCGGACAGCCTGGTGGCGTTCAATCCGGGTGTGAACCAGGTGGGTGGGTTCACCGAACAGGAGGATTACACGGCCGGGGAAGTGAACGATCTGCTGGTGTATGGTCCCACGCTCGATGCGTCCCGTTTTGTCGACGGTGCTCAGTTGCATATCCTGTCGTTCCTCGGGGGGTTCTGGGGCTGGAACGAACCCACGCTCCGATTCCGGGATGAACTGGCCATCGCTTACACTCACCACATCAACGACCTCGGCGGCGCCATCACCTGGGACATCCCCCTCGAGGCCGACGGGACCATTCCGACCGAATTCGTGCGCCAGCTCACCGCCATCGGAAACGCTCTCTAACACCCCAAATCGTAATCATAAGCTGACCGGAAAAATGACTTGCCGTTTTCCGTTCTCAAGCAGGTTTGGAATGTCCGAAAGGTGATGCTTCAGCCCAATGCGAAAAACCTGCCGATCTATTTTTTTATCTTTTCGTTTTTTTTGCGAGCTCCTGACATATGTCAACATTTTGCGTCGGCGGTGGCTCAAACTCAAACCCCGAACAGTTTTTTTCGATCCCCTTAATGCTTAATCATGACTGCGTTCGCTGCATGGCGATCCCAATGTGATCTGCTAAATCCTGAACGTTTCACTTTCTGCTCCTTACTCGATTATTCCCATGAGCTAACCAAACATACTGTTCATCATGGGCGATCAGATGCGAGCCGACGCTATGAGTTGCAGCGGGAATAGTGCCTCCAATTGACATGTTTCTGATACGCGGTATATTCTCCATGTGGATGTAAAGGGC
Organism: uncultured candidatus Brocadiaceae bacterium; assembly: GCA_964644705.1. GTDB lineage: Bacteria > Planctomycetota > Brocadiia > SM23-32 > SM23-32 > CAZXYF01. The sequence continues at coordinate 1,499 of CAZXYF010000055.1, forward strand.
AACGAGCCACGATAAGCTTGCATGTCGTGCACATAATATATACTGTGATATAGGATATAACTTTTCCAATTGCTCCGAAAAAGGGATGGGTATCACTGTGATTAACGATCGGGAGGATTTTGATAATCCGTGGAAAGATGCACTCGGGGCTTTTTTTGAGGAATTCATAGAGTTCTTCTTTCCTGACATCTACCCCCAGATAAACTGGGACAAGGGGTTCAGCACCAAAGATAAAGAGCTACGTCAGTTGTGGAAAAAATCAAAAACGCCCAAACGTACTCCCGATAAACTTTTTTCAGTCGTGAGTAACACCGGCCAAAAGGAATCGGTGTTTGTTCATGTCGAAGTGCAATCATATCACGAAACTGAGTTTGCCAGACGCATGTTCAGCTACCACTACCGGCTCTTTGATCTGGAAGAGGCTCCACTGGCCAGTCTCGTTGTGTTTGCCGATGATAATCCGGGATGGAATCCCGACAGCTATGAATACAACATATTCGGATGTCATCAGCAATTGAAGTATCCAACGGTGAAATTGCTTGAATACCAGGGTCGCCTTGATGAGTTACTGGAAAGTGATAATGCGTTTGCAATTGTAACGGCCGCTCACATTCTGACCCGACGCACCCACAAAGCGCCAAGGGAGCGGATGGACCAGAAATGGCGTCTTATACGTCTTTTGTACGAACGTGGATGGGAAAGAACGCGAATCATTAAATTATTTGGTATAATTGATTGGATGCTTTACCTGCCGGAGGAACTTGAAGATTCATTTCACCAGAAGCTTAAGAGCTATGAGGAGGAACACAGAATGCCATATGTCTCATCGATAGAACGACGTGCCATTCAGAGAGGTTTGGAAAAGGGCATGCAAGAGGGCATGGAAAAGGGCATGGAAAAGGGCATGGAAAA
>CAZXYF010000055.1:2510-11764 GCA_964644705.1 uncultured candidatus Brocadiaceae bacterium
AGGGCATGGAAAAGGGCATGGAAAAGGGCATGGAAAAAGGGGAGAAAAAGGAAGCTTCACGGATGCTGCGGCGCATGTTGAGAGCCCGATTCGGCCCTCTTACAGAGGAAACAGAGCAAAAAATATCGGAAGCCAGTGCTGAGAGAATTGAAGAATGGGGAGAACGACTTGTACAGGCGGACAGTCTGGCAGATGTTTTCGCCGATTAGGCTTTGTCTGAGAAAACGGATCTGGGTTCGAGCGGGCCAATTCCCCGCTACCCCGCATTACCAGAGGTCTGCATCGGTTTGTCTCCACTGGATGGGCCTCTGCGTCTGCACCAGCGAAGAATTGGCCCCCTCTCGGTCCGACGACCGCTTTCCCACACAGAGCTTAATCCTTCACCCACCACTTGACCAATGTCTCAACAAATGAACGTCATTCTCGTCCTTGCCGACCAGCACTACTCGAACGTGATGGGTTGTGCGGATCACCCGCAGGCCATCACTCCCAATCTGGATGCCTTTGCCGCGGACGGCGTCCGGTTCTCCGATGCCTACTGCCAGAACCCCATCTGCACGCCCAGCCGGGTGTCATGGCTGTCGGGGCAATACTGCCACAATCATGGTTTTTACGGCCTGTCGGGGCCGGCCTGGTACGATCTGCCGAGCATGTTCGGGCACTTCCGGAACCACGGCTACCGCACGGCCGGTCTGGGCAAACTGCACCTGCCGCACCAGCCCAGAAACTGGGTGGCCGACGATCTGGACCTCTTTGAAGACGCCTACAAACAACCGGACGGCCGTGATTACGGTCATTCTAATTTCTTGAAGCATCTGGAAGAAGCCGGGCTGCGGGAACTGGAAGATAGCTGGCACAATCCCTGGATGGGGTCCCATAACATGGATTCCCGTCCCTCGGAGCTGCCCTACGAACACACCATGGAACGCTGGATCACGGACCGGGCCATCGATTTTGTTGATGAGTCGCCCGATGATCCGTTTTTCATCGAGATCGCCTATCAGCGCCCGCATCACCCACTGCTTCCGCAGCCGGAGTTCTGGGAGATGTATCCGCCAGATCTGGAGCTGCCCGACACGTTCGATCAGGAACCCGCGGGGCGACCGCCTCATTTCCGCCGAATATGGGAGAATACACGTAATCACCAGGGACGCTTCGGTGATTCCGATGAGGGGACGATTGAGTGGGCCCGGCGGGCCTGGCGCGGCACGCTGGCCTGCATCACGCAGATGGACGACGTGTTCGGCCGCATGATTGAATCGTTGAAAGAGCGAGATCTGTATGACGACACGGTGATCATCTACTCCAGCGATCACGGTGGATATCACACCATCCACGGCATGCCCGAAAAAGCTCCCGGCATCTGCTCGGACGCCGTCTGCCGAATTCCCATGCTCTGGCGCGTGCCGGGCGTGACCGAATCGGGTCACGTGTCCGACCAGCTCGTCGAGACGGTCGATGCCGCCCCCACGCTGTGTTCAATCTGCGGCGTGCCTCCGATGGAGACGACCGACGGAGAGGATATAACGCCTCTCCTGAAGGGAGAATCTGAAGAAGTCCACGAAATTGCAGTCACGGAGAACCCGTGGAGCAAGAGCATGCGATGGGGCCGCTGGCGTTTCGTGCATTATCAGCGCAAGATGTGGGACGGGCAGGATGTGGGCGAACTCTACGACATAGAGGCCGACCCGGACGAGCAGAACAACCTGTATCACGATCCCGACCACCAGGAGACGGTGGAGGCATGCCGCCGGAAACTGCTGGAGTGGCTCATTGACACCCAGCGCTGCCGCACGGTCCATCCGCCGCGACACGGCATTGAATTGCAGGAAGACGGAACCATTCGTCCACAGCAATACGAGACTGCCGAAGACGGTAAGGAATCCAACGAGGCCGGCCCCCAGCAGCGACTGGAGGACGGGCGGATACATTATTTGTGACGAGTGCAGCGTATGGCGCGGCGTTTTTGCCCTTTCTTGCTCTACCTTCCATTTCTTTCACCTTATCCACCGTTTGATGGCACCGCACTGTGCCGGATTCGACGGAGCCGATCTATGGAGTGCGCTGGCTGCCAGCGCTTTTTCTTTTTTGGGGCGATCTGTGTTTGATTGCGTATCAGGCCTCTGCTATACTTTGCCACCTACGAGTGAAATCCCGGCGTCGCCGGGATGAGGGAAGACGGTGAAAAACCGTCGCGGACCCGCCGCTGTAACCGGTTGCGAATGCCCCGGAAACTATGGTCACTGTCGGCCGCGTCGCTTTGTTGGCGATGAACGGTGCGACGGGAAGGCCGGGCAAGTAGCAATAACCGGAAGCCAGAAGACCTGCTCGTGATGCGAAAGCCGTCCGGATGTCTCCGGGTGAAGAGACACGGATGCGATAAGACATGCTGGAACCAGAAGGCTGAAAACGGAAGCCCTGGTCCCGTTTTGTGCGGGATCAGGGCTTTTTTCATTAACGGTTGTGGTATCAGTCCAAAAGTTTACGTGAGGAGAGCTGACGATGTTTCAGTCGAAGTGGAAATGGATGATGTTTTTGGCCGGGGCGCTGCTGTTTTTGGTGCCCGATTACGCCTTTGGGATGCACATAGCTGAAGGGATACTGCCGGCAAAATGGGCGATTGTCTGGTATGTTGTGGCCGCCCCTTTTGTCATCTGGGGATTGTCCCAGATACGACGGCGCAGCCGGGAGAACCCCAAATACAAGGCGTTCGTCGCTCTCGTGGGAGCCGCCGTGTTTATCATCTCCTGCATGCCCGTGCCGGTTCCCGTCGCGGGATCGTGTTCGCATCCCACCGGTGTGGGGCTGGCGGCAATATTGATCGGTCCCGGACCGGCCATTGTGGTCTCGACGGTCGCTCTGGGATTGCAGGCCCTGTTTCTCGCGCATGGGGGGCTGAGCACGCTGGGCGCGAACGTCGTCTCGATGGGAGTTGTGGGCGCTATGCTGGGATACGGCGCATGGACGATGAGCCGTAAGGTGGGGCTGCCCGTCGTGATCGGTGCTTTCCTTGCCGGTGCGATCGGTGACTGGGCGACCTATGCCGGCACGTCCTTCGAGCTGGCCACCGCACTGCACGGGGATGGGGCGATCATGACCATGTTCTTGACGCTGATGGCCGCTTTCGTTCCCACGCAACTGCCTCTCGGCATCCTGGAGGGCCTGCTCTCGGTCGGCGCGTACAAATTCGTCAACGCGCGGCGTCCGGACCTTCTGAAGGAGATGGAACAATTGGGAAAAACCCCGGCGTGAGGTCTTAGGATGGATCTGGGAATTAAAAAGAATCGTTAGCAAAACTGGAGAGGACACAACCATGAAACTTCAACGGAAAATTCTGGCCATGCTGGTTATTGGCCTGGCACTCATCACGATGTATTGCCGTCCCGTCCGCGCCGAAAAATGGTCGGGGACGGATGTCACCGTGGTGGAGGAAGCCGCAACGGAAGCCGGTCGGGAACCCAGCGATCCGCTGATCAACACCGACCAGGGCGACATCCTCCTGTTCGCCTTTTTGATGGCCGGCACGGTGGGCGGATTCGTGGGAGGATATTACTGCAGGGATTTGTTCAGTGAATCCTCGGACACGGAAAAAGGTGAATCCTGACACGGTTCACTCGCATTTGTTGCTCTGTTGTGCGGGAAGGGAGTGCGAATCTCCCGCTGCCCCGCAACTGTGTTGTCCACGAACGCTGCCGATCGACCACTGAAAGCGGGTTGTGCCCGGTTTCGGGAAGGTGGTGGCCAGTAGGTTACGGATTCAGTCAGAACACCGCAGGCAGAGCTGTTTTTTGTTTCTTTTACTTCTCGCGGGAGAAGGAGACTGTTTTATGTTTGCGCGACGTATTGGATGGATCGTCGGTGTTGTATTGTCGGTGTGTTTGCTGCAGGTGATTGTTGCTGCGGACGAGGATGTTAAACCGGACGAGCGGGCACAGGTGGAGGAGAAGGAACCACAGTTCATGAATGAGATGGTGGTGACCGCCGGGCGTGTCGAAGAACCGCGGAGGCATGTGACGATGAACGTGGATATGATCGATGCCGTGGATATTGAACGCTCGCCGGCAACCGATTTGGGAGAGTTGCTGTCAGAACAGGGTACCGGGCAAATACGCCAGTATCCCGGTGCGATGACGTCATTTGGCATCCGAGGTTTCCGAACGGCGACGCATGGAAATGATCTGGCCAGTCACGTTCTGTTGTTGGTAAACGGGCGCCGTGCGGGAACGGGGAATGCAGCGAAAATATTGACTGAGAATGTCCAAGAGGTAGAGGTGATCAGGGGACCCGCTTCAGTTCAGTATGGATCCGCTGCTATGGGCGGGGTGGTTAATGTGATCACGAAAGAGGGTGAAGGAACGCCTGGAGGATTCATAAAAGGAGGATATGGGAGTTACGATCGTGATGAGACGACGATCGGGACCTCGGGAGCATACGAAGGTTTCGATTTCTCGGCAGCTTTCAGCCGCCAGACAGTGAACGATTATGAAACGGCTGAGGGACATGATTATAAAAATACGGGCGTCGATCGAGAAGAATATACCAGTGTGAACCTGGGTTATGAAATCATGCCGAACAATCGTATCGGTGTCATATATACCCGTTACGATGCAGATCGTGTAGGTACGCCCGGTTATTTTTCCAGCATAAATCCCGAAGATTACAAGGATGGTCGCAATGAAGTAGGAGATTTCATTTACTCGGGAGAGACGAGTTCGGGGCTGTTTTCCTGGAAGGCAAGATACTATACAGGCAGTGATGTGGACAAAAATTTCAGTCCAACACGTGTTACTAAGAGAAACACTGGTATTCAAGGTGCACAAGTGCAGATTTCATATCAACCGAAGCATACACTCGTTACCGCTGGTTTTGATTGGGTCAGATACGATATCCGAAATAATGATCCCGCCAGGAACGAGTATGATAATCCTGCATGGTTTCTTTTGCTCAAAAGGCGTTTTTTCAACGATCGTCTCATTTTGTCGGGTGGACTTCGGCATGACAGATATGATGTTGATACTAAGGAAGGGACATTTGATGGTAGCCAGAGTGAGGAGAACACGATTTTTAACGCTGGTGCCACATATATACTCTCTGATTGTTGGCGGGTGCGTGCTCATGTTGGAGAAGCGTTTAAGATGCCTTCTGTAAGTCAGCTTACACAGTATTACCCCCCAAGTAGCTTCTTTGGAACAACATTCCCCGGATATAAAGGAAATCCCGCATTAGAGCCAGAGAAAAGTATTACTTATGAAATCGGTACAGATTATTCACCAGGCAATCTGGAATCGTCCCTCACATATTTCTACACCGATTTCGATGATAAAATTGAACAGGATCCAATCTCCGGGACAAATTGGGTGACATATAAAAACATCGGAAGTGCAAACATCCAAGGGATAGAGGCCAAAGCCAATTATAATATCGCCCCGGCTTTAGGTCTGGATTGTTTTCTCAAACCGTACGTGAGTGTGGTATATTTGCCGGAATATGAGGATGAGGAATCTAATACGGATTTGCTCTATACGTCAGATATAACCGCATCTTACGGCATAACTATGGATCAGTTTCACGGTTTCGGTACTCAACTGGATTTCACGTATTTCGGGAATCAGCACATTGAAGATTGGGAGACTGGTGGCGGAACAGTGACCGAAAAAGGTGGCTTTACGGTGGGCAACCTGTCCATCTGGAAAAAGCTTTTCCAGACCGAGAACAACGATGGTCTCCGCCTCCAGCTGGAGGTGCGCAACCTGTTGGACAAGGATTATTCCTATGTCAAGGGATATCCGATGCCGGGCAGGACGTTTTTCCTCAGTGCGTCCTACAGTTTCTAACCGAATGTAAGCAGAGGGGCGGCATCTTATTGATGCCGCCTTTTTCAATCTGATCATTGGTGGGGCGAACGTTCCCCGAGCTTCCTCGCTGAGCTCGGGCGCCCGGGGCACGCGACCTTTCACGTGGCGCCCCCGTTTGTGATAGTGATGCGCTTGTTTTCGGACGGAGCGCGCCAACACCGGTGACCAGGTTGAACTGAATGAGGACAGATCTTTGACTGAGGAGGCCAGTCGTAGTACGATACCGATATTCGTGGCATCATTTTTTGTGCACTGAGGAATGAGGATCGCAGATGATAAAGGCAAGGAAACATGGATGGATATTTGTGGTTGCAGCGTTGGTTGGTCTGGCGGCCGGTATGACGAAGCCTGCCGCAGCGAAAGAAAAAAACAGCGTACAGAATCTGGAGAAATTGACCGCGAAATGGTTGAAGTTGCGTCGGGAACTCAATGCTGTTCGAACCGATTGGAAGGAGAAAAAGGCCCTTCTAAAAGACCAACTGGCCATGTTGCGTCGGCGAAAAAAACGATTACAGAACAAGATTGACAAAAAAGAGCAGAAACAGAATCGACTGGAGGAACGAATCCGGAAAGCACAGTCCGCGCGGGACAGATACCGGGACAGTATTAAACAGTTCGAAGAACAGGTGCGTGAAACGGGTGATCGCCTGCGTCAGCTGTATGCGAAGTTGCCCGCGGGTGTTAAGAAAAAGGCAGAAGAGAAATTCAGGCAAAAAAGTCCCAGCGACGGAACTGTGGGTAAACATCTTCAAAGCATCCTTACACGTTACGACGAGCTGTCGCGTCTGGATGCGCAGGTTAACGTCAGCCGAGATATTGTTAAGATGCCGGATGGTGTCCGGCGGGAGGCGGAAGTTCTGTACCTGGGTACAGGGCAGGGCTTTGCGGTATTGCCGGACAGGTCTCGGGCCGCCCGAGGGAAGCTGACGGAGACGGGCTGGAATTGGTCATGGGGCGGGGTTGAACCGGTGGCGGTCCGCCGCGCGCTCGCCCACTACCGAAAAGAAAAGCCACCGGGGTTCGTTGTATTGCCTCTCAGCATACGGGGGGAAAAATGATGTTGACGAGATTTGGGTGCACAATCGTTGCTATGCTGGCCATTATCGCTCCGTTTGCCGCGGGTGCGGGTTCCACATCGGGAGAAGAGAGAGCGCAAAAACAACAGGGCCGACGTGGGATTGAGAGGATGAAAAAGGAAGTTAAAAAGGATATTGAAGGTTCGCGCGAGAGATTATCGGCTCTGAACGAGAAAATCGCCAGGAAGCGAAGGAAGCTGGTGGGACAAATCGAATCATTGCGGGAGGAAATCGGGGAGCTGGAGGAGGAGGTTGCTGAAAAGAAAAAAGCCAACGAAGAAGCGGAGAATGAGATAGAGAATCTGAAAAGTGAGACGAGTCAATGGCGCGATCGGATTGAGTTTATCAACTCTCTGGTGCAACAACATCGCCGGCGTTTTTCCAGCAGATTGAGTGCGGCCCAGGAACAGTTGTATGGAGAGATGCTGCGGGGAATTGACGCGGCAATGGAAGCGGAAGAATCGACGGATAGACTGAGGGCCCTGCCCGTTTTACTGGGCGCCATTCAGCGCCGCATCCGGAATTGTGCGGACGGCAACGTATTTGAAGGGCGAGCGCTGAATCAGAATGGGCGGGTGCTGAAAGGTCAATTCGTCCAGATCGGTCCGGCGTGTTACTTTTGCGGTGATAAGGATGCGATTGGGCCCGCATATCAACGGCTGGGCAGTGTTTTACCAACCGTTTATGACGATGTGTTGTCCTCAGAGGATCAGAGTTCAATTGGCCGGCTGGCGCGGACGGGATCGGCCCGGGTTCCGGTTGATGTAACAAACGGATCGGCGCTTGAAATGTCCCAGACGGAGGGAACGCTTGTAGCGCATCTTAAGAAAGGTGGACTGACGATGATTCCGCTGCTGGGACTGGCTCTGATCTGTGGTCTGGTGGGCGTTTACAAGTTTGCGGTTCTGCACGTGAAAGGGACGCGTGGCGCGGAGGAGAAAGTCGAGGAAATACTGGAAGCGCTTCACGCCGGTGAAGTGGATGAGGCGCATCAGGTGGCAGCGGACGTGCGCCGCCCGCTCGGCCCGGTGCTTCTGGAAGGGGTGAAGCATCATGATGCTCCGAAAGAGCACGTCGAGGAGATTATGTATGAACGACTGCTGTCGCAGATTCCCGCGCTGGAAAAGTATCTGGCGGTGCTGGCTGTTGGTGCGAGCGCTGCGCCACTTCTGGGACTTCTGGGGACCGTGACCGGCATGATACACACGTTCAAACTGATCACCATATTTGGCACCGGGGAAGCGAGTAATTTGTCGAGTGGGATATCCGAGGCCCTTGTGACGACCGAAGTCGGTCTGATCATCGCCGTGCCGGCCCTGCTGGTGCATGCGTACCTGTCCCGACGCGTGAAAAAGACGATCTCCAGCGTGCAGCAGGCCGCGATCATGTTTGTGAATGGGTTGAAATTGAAAAACCGCGGTGATGGATGATCGTCGCGTTCCGGAAGGTGCACGAACGCGACCGGTGCTGGAACCGCTACGAAGTGAAAAAAATGCCACCGAGCGGACTCGGTGGGAGACTTTGCTGCGTGGATGTTGTAGGACAACTGAATCTGGCGAGAGATGATAGTGAATAATGTGAGTCTTCAAAAGCTTGGTGCGATAGCGCAGCGCGCGTGGGAGCCCATGGTGCGGTACTGGAGTTCGGGCGGGTGGCCGCTGCTGCCACTGGCGTTCGTGGCCCTTTTCATGTTCTACCGGTATTTCGTGTTGTATCGTCGCTTGAAACGGGCGCTATCCACCCCCACGGAGATGATACCCGAATTGGAACGTGAATTTGGTGAAGGAGCTTCGCCGGCTGTGGTGCGGGCGGAGATGGAAGCATTGCCCGGGGCTCTGGCGCGTATCACGCGGCACGCCCTGGCCCGGGTGTCGCGAGGTATGTCATTCAATGAGGCTTACGGCCAGTGTCAGGAAGCGGAGATGTCGCGCTTCAATGGATCTTTTCTGGTGCTGGCAGGACTCGTTGGTGCGGCACCTTTGCTGGGGTTGCTCGGCACGGTTCTGGGCATGGTCGAGACTTTCACCGCGGTGGGGGAGACTTCGGCGCATACGGCTGATCATGTGGCCGGTGGGATCAGCAAAGCCCTGATCACGACGCAGGTCGGCCTGGCGACGGCCCTGCCGGGCACGTTCGGACTGGCCCATCTGCGCCGGCTGATGAGAAGATTGCGGAACGAAATCAATCATTGGGAAAGCCGTTTATCCGTTCATCTGCAGAACAGGTGATGTGCGATGCATGATCTCAAACAAATGGATCTGGACACAACCGATTCCGGACCGGAAATCAACATATCGCACATCACCTGTTCTGCAGATGAACG
>CAZXYF010000055.1:11774-16931 GCA_964644705.1 uncultured candidatus Brocadiaceae bacterium
TTATTTCTGATAAATGGTGTTTCTGCTGCTGATTTTCTTTATGGTGACTACCGCCTTTGTGGAGGAAACGGGCGTGGATGTGCAGAAACCCCGGGCCGCGTCGGCTCAAAAGCTGGAACAGCAAAGCATCATGATCGCGGTGACGGCCGACAACAAGGTGGTTTATGGGGGGGAAGAGATTGGAGTTGGCGGTGTGCAGGGAACCGTGTCGAGGTTGCTGGAGGAGAAGAAGCGCCCCGTGATTTTGATGACCGATAGCAGCTGCCGGGCGGGGCAGGTGGTGGATGTGATAGATGAGTGCAAACTGGCGGGTGCCAAAAATGTGAGTATCGCGACAGCACCCGAAAAATAGATGGGTAGTCCGCTGGAGGGAGGAAGATAAACGTGGTATCGAAACATCCCTTACACGATAACGAGGCGATAACTTACTCCGTGGATGAAAGCGGAGGAGGGGGATGGCTCATCGGTGCGTGCGCGGTTATGGCGACGGGGGCCATTTTTATGTTATTGCCGCTGTCGGACATATTTACGGCGGAGAAAGGGCAGAAAGTGAAATTGCGGCAGGTGGAAACCGCGAGTTTGAAAGTGGAACGCCACCGCGTGCCCGAGCAGTCCGACCCGGAGCATGAGAAAGAGGAAAAAAGGAAGAAACAAGTTGAGATTTCGGAAATGAAGCCGCCGCAGCCCAGCCAGAACCGACCGGAGAAACTGTCGGTTCAGCTAAAACTGGATATGCCCGAAGCCGGAGGAGACTTCAGTCTGGATTTCACCCAGGCTCCCGTGTCAGAGATCCCATCGAGCGAAAATCAGCCCGATGTCGGCGCGAAACGGCCGTCCGGACCATTTGAGTTGAAGGCGGTGGACTCGCGCCCGCGTCCGATCCGGCGGGTGCGTCCGACGTATCCCTACAGCGCGCGGCGGCGGGGAACGGAGGGATACGTGCGGGTGCAGTTTGTGGTTGATCGTGAGGGCCAGGTTGAAAACATCCGAATTCTATCCGCCGAAAACGGAGATATTTTCAATGAATCAGTGAGGGCGGCACTGAACAGGTGGAAATTCAAGCCCGGTCAAAAAGACGGACGCGCGGTGCCGGTGGTGATCCGCACGACGTTCCAGTTTCGGCTTGAGGATGAGTGACGAGGTTTAGATTGTGGATGTGGAGACATATGCAAACGAAGAAAAAACCAAACAAAACTGTATATACGGTGATTGTCGCACTCGTGGGCCTGCTCTGTTTCTGCCGGGGCCCGATGTCTGTGTCCGGTGTTCTTGCCGCCGAAGGAGAAACGGATCCGCATGAGCCGGAGGTGTCGCGGGCCGAGGGCGCGGCATTGCAGCGTGCGCGCAAGATGTCAGAGAAGGGCCTGGCGAAAGCGCGAGAGTTTTTGGACAAAAAAATCGATGGTGAATCGAGCGCGGCTCTCCCGTTTGCGCTGGGAGTGTATTGCTGGAGGATGGATGATCTGACGGAGGCCGCGGAAGCGTTTCGCGACGCGCTGGGGAGAAAAAAAGATTTTCATCGCGCACGGATGAATCTGATCAGGCTTCGTCTGGAGATGGAGAATTACGGGGACGCCGTTGGGCACATCACCACGTTATTGCAGAGGGATTACAGGGAGAAGGGCAAGCTCTGGAAATTGCTGGGATATGCGCATTTGATGTCGGGGGACTACGTGGCCGCCGAACAGGCGTATCGTCACGCCACAGTGTACGATGGTATGAAACGGGACCTGGGCCTGGGACTGGCGCGTTCACTTATGAATCAGAACCGGATGGAGGCAGCGGGGGGCGTGGCGCGTGGGCTTCTGGCGGAACATCCGATGTCGGCAGATCTATGGATGTTGCTGGTCAACGTTGACCTATCGGCGGGGCGGGACCGGGAGGCACTGGCGAAACTGGAAGCGATGCGTCGGCTCGGGTTCACGGATGATAGTGCTCTTCTGACGCTGGGAGATTTGCTGCTCAACCAGGATTGTCCGGTCGCGGCGCTGCGAACCTACCGTGAGGCGGCTCGGCTGGAGGACGTTTCAATTTCCCGGCTGGTCGATGCGGCGACCGGGCTGATCGGGAAGGGGTACATTGAGGAGGGGCGAAAACTGGTATCCATCCTGAAAGAGCGGGGCGGTATCCCCGAGGAGAGCGCGATGGATTTTCGCATGGCGCGGGCGCGTTTGTCGGAGGCGGAGGGAAAGGTGGACGAGGCGTTAGGATTGTATGAAAAGATTATTGAGAACAACCCGTTACACGCAAAGGCGTTGTTGCGAGCGGGGGACATCCTCCGGCGTCAGGATCGACTGGAGGAGGCGTTGATGCGGCTGGAACGGGCGGCACGAATGGATAAAACGGTCCGCGCGCGGGCATTAGTGCGCCAGGCGCAGGTTGCCGTGGCAAGGGAGAAATACGATCGGGCGATCAGGCTTCTGAAAAAGTCCCTCAGCATCAGGGAACGGGATTATGTTCGCAAGTACCTGAAATCGGTGGAGCGAGCGAAAGATGTTCGGACGGACTGAGCTGCTCTTCTTTCTTTTCAGCAGGGAGTATTTGCGGAGGATTACCGCTGGTTAGAGGAGCTGAGTTCACAACTGGCGGCGTGGTGACCCATGTAAGGTTTGGATAACCGAAAAGAGGGGGCATGGTACATAAAAAAACCTCCGAACCGCAAAAACGGTTCGGAGGGGAAGTATTTGCAGCGTCAGGATGATTTACATCCCGGGTGCTGGAGGCTGCTGGGGTGCTCCGCCACCATCGTCCTCATCTTCCTCTTCGGTATCGCCAACAACGGCGTCCGTGCTGAGGAGTACGGAGGAAACGCTGACTGCGTTTTCCAGTGCGGTGCGCACGACCTTCGTCGGGTCGATTACGCCGCGTTCGAGCAGGTCACAGTATTCGCCTGCGGATGCGTCGTATCCGTAGGATCCTTCGTTGTCCGCGACCTTTTCCAGCACGATGGATCCTTCGCATCCGGCGTTGGACGCGATCTGTTTGATCGGGCGTTTGAGGGCGCGACGCACGATATCGACGCCAACGGCCTCATCGCCTTCCAGATCAAGTTGGTCCAGAGCGCTTGAGGCGCGCAGGAGTGCAACGCCACCGCCGGGCAGGATACCTTCATCGACGGCCGCGCGGGTTGCATGCACGGCATCTTCGATCCGATGCTGTTTTTCCTGCATTTCAACTTCGGTAGAGGCCCCCACGTTGATCTGGGCCACACCACCGGAGAGTTTGGCGAGACGTTCTTCAAGTTTTTCAGCGTCGTAGTCGCTGGTGGTATCATCGAGCTCGGTTTTGATCTGCTGAATCCGGCCATCGATATCATCTTTGGATCCTTCACCTTCGATGATGGTGGTGTTGTCTTTGTCGATGACCACCTTTTTGGCCTGGCCAAGATCGTTCATGGTTACCGATTCCAGGTCCATTCCCAGCTCTTCGCTGATAACCTGTCCGCCGGTCAGAGCCGCGATGTCCTGTAGCATGGCTTTGCGGCGATCACCAAAGCCGGGAGCTTTGATCGCGGCACATCGGAGAACGCCGCGCATTTTGTTGACGACGAGGCCGGCGAGTGCTTCGCCTTCAACGTCTTCAGCGATGACGAGGAAGGGACTATCTGAGCGCGCGACCTCTTCGAGGATGGGGACGATATCCTGCAGGGAAGAAATGCTTTCTTCCGCCAGCAGAATATGGCAGTCCTCAAGCACCGTTTCCATCTCTTCGCTGTCGGTTACGAAATAGGGGCTGAGATATCCGCGGTCGAACTGCATTCCCTCAACGAGGTCCACATAGGTGTCGCGGGTCTGGCCCTCTTCGACCGTGATGACGCCGTCCTTGCCGACTTTCTCCATGGCTTTGGCGATTTGTTCACCGACTTCACGGTCGTTGTTGGCCGCAATGGAACCGACGAAAACGATGTCGTCTTTGCCCTGCACCGGTTGACTGATGTTTTGCAACTCTTCAACAACACAATCAGCGGCCTTCTGCACGCCACGGCGCAGTGCCATGCCGTCGGAACCGGCGGCCAGATTCTTGAGTGCTTCTTCAAAGATAGCTTCGGTGAGGAGGGTCGCGGTGGTGGTTCCATCACCCGCAATGTCGCTGGTTTTGGATGCGGCCTGTTTGACCAGTTCCGCGCCCATATTCTCGAAATTCTCTTCGAGTTCGACTTCCTCGGCGACCGCCACGCCGTCTTTGGTGACGGTGGGGGCTCCGAAGCTCTGTTCGATGATCACGTTCTTACCGCGAGGTCCAAGGGTGCTTTTCACGGCCCGCGTCAGTTTATTAACGCCACGCCGGATTGCTTCCCTGGCCTCCATTTCGTATTCAATGCGTTTAGGTGCCATAGTGCGAAGTTCTCCTTTTTAGTTATTCAATAACTGCCAGAATATCGTCTTCAGACATCAGAAGGTACTCTTCACCTTCAACCGTCACTTCCGTTCCGGCATATGAGGAGAAGATTACCCGATCGCCCTCTTTAACCTGGAAATCGGCGCGTTCGCCGGAATCCAGCTGTTTTCCTTCACCGAGAGCAATGATTTCGCCTTCTTTAGGCTTTTCCTTGGCCGTGTCCGGCAGCACGATGCCGCCCGGAGTTGTGTCGTCGGCCTCAAGTCGTTTTACCAGGATCTTTTCACCGATGGGTTTGACGTTGGCCATCAGTCATGCCTCCTACCTGTGGTGTAACACTAAGTGAGAAAATAAACGGTACAGACAGATCACGAAAGGGCTTTATATTATGCAAACGTTGTGCCATTGGTGTCGTGTTATTTGTATGTGTGGCTTTCTTTCCGGTAGAACGCGCTTTAAGCCTTTCGCAATGGGAATTGTAAGAGGTGAAATTACGCTCGGGGGGGGGATGGAGCGTGGGGGAAGGAATTGGGGCGAGGAAGAGGCTCTGTCAAAGTGGCAACGGCTTCGAACCACACCGATGCAAGGGCTGCCATACTGACAGTGAACAAAATAGGGCGGCTACAGCCGGAAGCTGGGCACCATAATTACTTTTGCCCTGTTTACTACCGGCGGGTGTGGGACAGCGGGATGTCTCCCGGCCGGCGTCAATTGAGGGACGCGGACGGAGTCGATGGCCCCTGCGCGGAGGTAAGCATTCAGTGAACCACGTTATTCCAGATGGGCTTGCTGCCGGGCTTGTCCCGGTTGAGGCGTACT
>CAZXYF010000056.1:0-12530 GCA_964644705.1 uncultured candidatus Brocadiaceae bacterium
TGCTGCAGCTCGTGGTTAGACATTGGGGATAATCTTGCGTTCAGCGCGTCGTGTGAACAAGGAGCCGCGCGGTTCGCCGTACTGCGCTACACGTGCTTATACCCGCAAATCTTTGTGGGGAACGGTTCAAGGTTAAATCCTTGCGTTACTGGTTCCCCCAAAAAGGAAAAGCGCTGGCATGGCCAGCGCACTCCAGAGATCGCCTCCGGCGATCAGGGGCAATTGGCGCGATCACGCAAGGGATGAGATGACATACTTGGAAAAGATGAAACTGGACCTCTCTTGGAAACGGTAAACGATGCAGATCACGGAGTGCCGGAACCGTAATCCTGCCCCATAATGTGCGCCGTGATAAGACGCAGAACTCCAGCAGGAGAGAAGATTATACCTGCCCCGTAACTGTCGCTCCAACCGGTAGCAATCGGAGTCCGCCGAACGGCGGCGATTTCCCTGTTTGCGTTGGAACTTTTGTGTAGGGAGAAACATAATGAGCCCCGGCGCAAGGCACGGGGTATTATCAAAAAACTGACGTGGTTCACTGAATACTCACTATTTGGGAGTGGCCGTTTGTTGGCGATTCTGGCTTAAAGTCGTTAGTCTGTATATGCGATCAGTGTATGCGAATGTGCGAGTGTGAATAAGTGGAATATTTGATCCCACCAATCTGGTTTGAGGGACTTCCCTGGGCTGCATTGCTTTTCATCGGTGCAGTTGCCCTGTTCTTTTTAATCAAAGGGGCCGATTTGTTGGTGGAGGGATCCAGTGGCATCGCCCTCCGGCTTGGAATCAGTAAGATTATTGTCGGGGCGACCGTTGTATCGCTGGGGACGACGAGTCCGGAAGCAGCGGTTTCGGTCATGGCGGCGATCGGTGGAAATGCCGGCCTGGCGCTGGGCAATGCTGTGGGATCTGTCATTGCTAACACGGGGCTTATATTTGGTATTGGTTGCCTGCTAATGGCATTGCCGGTGGAGCGTTTTCTGCTGGATCGGCAGGGGCGAGTACAGTGGGGAGCGGCGTGCCTTCTGGCAATCTGCAGCTATACGGTGTGGGTTTATCCTCATGGGACCGATACCATCGGTCGCTGGATAGGCATTGGTTTTGTGATTGTGTTGGGTTGGTATATGTGGGCCAGCGTGAGATGGGGACGGGAACACACACAACGGGAGCGGGAGCGCGTAAGCGAGGATCCTGAAATAACGGATCTGGAGGGGGCGGAGATTCTGGAAAAAGCCGAGCATGATTCTCTCCTCAAGCTCATCCCCATGTTCCTTATCGGGTTGGCTCTGATAATTGTTTTCAGCCATATCCTGATCGTGTGCGTGCAGGAAGGGGCCGCTCAACTGGGAGTTCCTGAAATGGTTATTGCGGGGACGATCGTGGCGATGGGGACATCGCTGCCGGAGCTGATGGTGGGTATCAGCGCGATCAAGAAGGGGCATGCATCCATGTTGATTGGGAATGTTGTGGGGGCCAATGTTCTCAATATCCTTTTTGTGATCGGGGTTTCCGCGCTGGCCACGCCGTTGCGGCTCATAGACGGGAACGCCGAAGTACCTCAGATTTTTCTGTACCTTCACCTGCCCACCATGCTGATCGTTCTGCTGCTGTTCAAATATTATATTTACGACGCCGTGAGAAATGGGAAATTCAAGCGGTGGTATGGCATACCTTTGCTGGGCATTTATGTCACTTACCTGGTATTGAATATGGTTCTGGCAAAATAGAGTGTGTTATTTGTGTTAATCCCCGTGCTGGGACCAGGCCTGTCCAAAACAACGATCTGGGGTACATAGCTCTTTGTCTTTGCCTTTGTCTGCCTTTCTATCGATGCTAAGACCGCCAAAAACAACGGCAGATTATGGTAAAGACGATGATAAAGACAGAGAATCAAGCTTCTCGAAACGCTATGTTGGACAGACCTGGATCCGCGCCCAAGACCACAGTGATTTTGCACTTCGCTCATAGAATCCTAACATAAGCGGGGGATAATTACGGGTAAGATTTGGGTTTAGTAAGGGAAAATGTCACATGCCAAAAGAAAGTATTCTTGTTGTTGAGGACGAATCGAGCATCCTTGAACTGGTGACCTTCAATCTTAAAAAGGATGGGTATGCCGTGGAGGGGGTTGAGACCGGAGAAGAAGCCCTGGAAGCGGCTGCCACCGAGGATCTTGATCTGATTATTCTTGATCTCATGCTGCCCGGAGTCGATGGGTTGAGCGTGTGTAAGAAACTCAAGGCTGATCCAGAAACGGCCGGGATACCGATCGTGATGCTGACGGCGAAGAGCGAGGAAGCCGACATCGTCACGGGGCTGGAGTTGGGCGCGGACGATTATATTACCAAACCGTTCAGCCCCCGCGTTCTTCTTGCCCGCGTTCGAGCGGTGCTCAGACGGAGCGAAAAAGAGGTTCCGGACAACGATTCGGTGATTAAAGTGCATGATCTCACGATTCATCCCGGGCGTCACGAGGTGTTGCTCAATGATGAACCGGTTGACCTGACGAATACGGAATTCCAGCTGATCCACATGCTGGCACGCCGACCGGGATGGGTGTTTACCCGGGATCAGATTATCGACAATATCCGTGGTCGGGACTATCCGGTGACGGACCGCTCGGTGGACGTTCAGATTGCCGGGTTGAGGAAGAAGCTGGGAGAGGCCAGTGACTGTATTGAGACGGTGCGGGGGGTAGGGTATAAGATGAAGGAAGAAAGGTAACATATGTCCGGCCGACGCCTGGTATGGTATCTGTTTCCCGCATTTCTTGCTGTTACCGTCGTCGCGCTGTTATCGGTGACAGTGTATGCGGTTAATGCGCTGGAGGACTTTTACTACAGCCAGGTGGGTTCTTCTCTCCGGTCGGAGACGCAGCTGCTCATCCCTCAGATGAAGACGCTGCTGGAGGGGAACCAGCAGGAGCGTATGAACGAGGTGTGCAACGAATACGGTCCAAAAGCCGGGGTGCGAATAACGGTTATTCGACCCACCGGGCTGGTGATGGCCGATAGTGAGAAAGATCCGGCTCAGATGGATAATCACGCGGATCGGCCGGAGATACGGAAAGCGCTGGACGGTCATATCGGCAGCAAACGTCGATACAGTGCCACGCTCGAGCAGCGGATGATGTATGTGGCGGCACCGGTGATGAAGGAGGGGGATTTGATCGGTGTTGTTCGAGTTTCTGTCCCCCTTCAATCGTTGCAACATGCTCTGCAGAACTTTCAGTCAAAAATAGCCCTGGCGGGGATTCTGGTTTTTTTCCTTGCCGCTGGAGTGAGCCTTTTTCTGGCTCGGCGAATCGCGTCCCCCCTGGAGAAAATCAAATCAGCTGCTGAAAAATTCGCGCAGGGCGAGCTGGACCATAAGGTCAGGGTGACGGGGGCGACGGAGATTGATTCGGTTGCCCAGTCCCTCAATGAAATGGCGGCTGAACTGAGGAATAAAATTGGCATACTTGAACGCCGAAACGGCGAGCAGAGGGCGGTTCTTGCCAGTATGCAGGAAGGTGTCATTGCGGTGGATGCAACGGGAAACGTTTTGACCATGAATCGGGCGGCCGGACGTCTGCTGGGCGTTGATCCCCGTCAGGCGCGTGGACGAAGCATGGAAGAAGCAGTACGCGATACGACCATCCAGTCTTTTGTCAGCAAAACGATTGAAGCGGATGAAGGTCATCCGATCGAACGCGGGTTGGCACTGGAGGGAGAGGAGGAATTGCTCCTCCAGGCGCGCGGAACGGCGCTGCATGATGGAAACGGCAATGAAATGGGGGCGCTCATAGTGCTGAATGATGTCACGCGTCTGCGTCGACTGGAGAGAATAAGACGCGACTTTGTGGCCAATGTTTCCCATGAATTGAAAACTCCAATAACGGCCATAAAAGGGTTTGTGGAAACGTTGAGAGACGGCGGGCTGGAGGACAAAGAACAGGCCCGGAAATTCCTGGGCATCGTCGCGGACCAGGCCGATCGGCTCAATGCCATCATCCGGGATCTGATGTCGCTGGCGCGGATTGAACAGGGGGATGAGGAGGCCGAGATAGACACCGAGCGGTCAAGCGTGCGGGGAGTGTTGATGAGTGCCGTGCGAAATTGCCGGGTCAGTGCCGAGGAGAAGAATATGGAGATTGACGTCGAATGTGAAGGCGGGTTGAAAGTCCCAATGAACAGTGCTCTGGTGGAACAGGCCGTGGGGAATCTGGTGGATAACGCGATCAAATACAGTGAGGATGGTGGGCGCATCGAGGTGGAAGGGACGCAGACGGACAATCAGGCCGCCATACACGTGCGTGATTGGGGATGCGGTATTTCGCGAGAACACCTCCCACGTCTTTTCGAACGATTTTATCGCACGGATAAAGCACGGAGCCGTCAGATGGGAGGCACCGGTCTGGGGTTGTCCATCGTTAAACACGTGGCCCGTGTGCACGGCGGGAGCGTGGATGTGAAAAGTACAGTGGGGAAGGGCAGCACCTTCTCAATCTACCTGCCGATGGAAGAGAGGGCGGCACAGTAGATGCCCTTAAGTGGCTGATTTCTAAAAGGACCGTTCGGTCCTACAATAGGAAACGTTCAGGAAGGGGTTTTTGACTGAGCGTGGCGAACTAAGATCTCTCGGGTTTTGAAATAGGTTCGGCTGCGGGGACAAAGAGCCATGTAGCTCGAAACGCTATTCTGGACAGACCGGTCACGCGCCGAAAGAATGGACCAGCTGACCCGATACGAAGGTTTTTGTGACGCGGGGGACGTTTCCGTGTGTGTCGACAAGGATCAGGTCGGCGGCCCGGCCGACTTTCACGCTGCCCAGCCTCTCATCCATGCCGAGCACGCTGGCCGGATTCAGCGACACCATATTGACCATCTCGTGGAGGGGTTTGATGTTCCTGCCGGCGAGAGTGAAAACGGCGTGCAGGAGGCTCATGGGGGCGAAATCTGACGCCATGACATCGCAGCAGTTTTGTTCGATCGTGTGGCGCCCGCTCAGATTATCGGTCAGAGAATGTCCCCGGAGAACATTGGGCGCGCCCATAAGAACATTCATGCCGAGACGTTGAGCGTGACGGGCGGCGTCCAGGCGGACGGGAAACTCCGAGAGACAGACGCCGATGTCGTTCATCCACTCCACTTTCTCCGGTGTATCATCGTCGTGGGAGGCCAGTGGAATGTTTTTTTTCCGACAGATCCGGGCTAACTCACGCAGGTGATCATCTCCCAGAGTCTTTTTGGCCGCGATTCGTTGGTTGGCCAGTTTCTGCACCTCCTCCTCCGGTAGCTTGCGCGCCTGGCTGTAATATTCCCGGAAATGTTTATGAGAGGTGAACTGTCCCTGCCCGGGCGAGTGATCCATGAATGACAGCAGATGTACGAGCTCCTTTTGGATCAGAGACTGAAGTTTTGGTACGGCATCGGCAACGGTGATTTCCAGACGCGCGTGAATCCAGTTGCGAACGGCCAGCTGCGGTGTTGTCTTCTTGATCCGACGGGCAATTTTTTCCGCCATGTTCCAGGACCGTATCTCGTTTTCATTCTCCTCCATGAAGCAAACGCAATGGCACATGGTGGTCACGCCGGATCCGGCGAGGCGTTTGTCGAATTCTGAGATCGCGGCGTCGATGGGAAACTGGCCCCCCGGACGGGGTTGGATGACCTTTTCAATGGCGTCGCAGTGGAGATCGATAAAACCGGGGAGAAGGTACTGCGAGGAGGCATTGATGGCCTTCTGGTCGATGTCGGCGGGCGCGGATTCGATCTTTTCAATCACTCCATCCCGAATGCTCACCGTACCGTTCTTGATAATCCCATCGGGGGTGACGATGCGGGCGTTGGTTATGGTCGTGCTCTCTGAGGTTTGATTTCTCGTGGTGGATTCAACAGCAGACATGTTCAAGGTCCTTTCGGGGCATGGAGAATACGATATCGGCGAGTGCGTCAATCATTTCCTGGTCATGAAAAACCATAACCATCGTAGTGCCGTCGTTCTGCAGTTCCTGGAGAAGATCGACCACCGCGGAAACTGATTCGGGATCAAGGGAGGACGTGGGTTCGTCGAGGAGAAGGAGTCGAGGACGTGCAATGACGGCACGCGCGATGTTGACCCTCTGCCGTTCTCCACCGCTGAACGTGGCCGGAAAGGCATCAAAAAGCTCCGGTTTTATTTTCAGACGATTCAGCAGTTCGGATGCCTTTTCGCGTGCGGCTTGGATTGAGTCATACTGACCGTTAGCTCCGTGGGCGACGACATCGAGGGCCGACACGCGGGGTAATTCACTCAAAAATTGGGTGATGTATCCAATTTCGTTCTTGCGCAGCTCCAGAACCTCGTGTTCGGTGGCCGAAGCAAGGTTGATGGGGCCCAGTTCCTTTGACTCGTACTGAATGGCCCCAGAGGTGGGGAGGTATGTGCGGTGAATACATTTGAGGACGGAGCTTTTTCCCGAACCGCTGGGTCCGGCAAGGGCAATTGACCCGCCCGGTGGTACTTGAAATGATATCTCGGAAAACCCTTCGATCCGTTTGCCACCCAGTGTATGCACGGTGAAGGATTTCTGGAGTTTCTGGATGTTTAGAACGTGTTGTGTCGTTGTTTCCATTGGGATGTCTCCCTTATATGTTGTAAAAATCGATCACAGGACTGAACTGACCAGAAGCTGCGTGTAGGGATGCTGGGGATCCTCGAGAATTTGGTCGGTGAGGCCCGATTCAACGATCCGGCCGTCCTTCATAGCCATGGTTCGCGAGGTCAGCATTCGAATCACACCGAGGTCGTGAGAGACGACTATGGTGGCGACCTCCATTTCACTGACGAGTGTGCGAATCAGATCGAGCACCCGGGCCTGAACCGAAACATCCAGTCCGGTAGTGATCTCGTCGAAAAGTAACAGACGGGGTTTGTTGGACAATGCTTTGGCGATTTGAACGCGCTGTTGCATGCCTCCGCTGAAATTTTTGGGGAGTTCATCCATTCGTGCGGATGACACTTCGGTCCGATCCAGCAGGTTGCCCGTGCGGTTGCGCATCTGGTCGACGTTTCTCCAGCCCGCCATCAGTAGTCGCTCAGCGACGTTGCCGCCGGCGCTTATGTTCATGCGGAGCCCGAGGTGTGGATGCTGGTAAACCACGCCAAGCAGGGAGTTACGTATCTGACGTTGTTGAAAAGAATTGAGTTGTAGCAGGTCGAGCGGATCCTCGCGCACAGTGCGGATAGAGTCAGTTTCAGGGCAGAGTGTCGTATATACCGATCCTGTCGTGGCTTCCCAGTCGGTGTTCAGCAGACGTACGACTGTGCTCTTGCCCGATCCACTTTCGCCGACGATCCCGAGTACTTCATTGGGAAAGAGATCAAAGGATATGTCTTCACAGGCGACCACTGTTCCGCAGTGCGGGCAGACATTTGACCCATGCTCGGGTCCGGTGGTATCAAGACAGGCGTCACAACCTTCTCCAAAGTGTTTGCTGAGATTTCGCACGCTGAGTACTGGCAAGTTATTTGACACCGAGATGTTCTCCTCTTTGTTTGGCACAATTGGACGTGTCGGAGCACTGGTAAACGTGTTCTCCGGTTTCTTCATCAACAATTTCGTTCAGAAACGTGTCGCTGCTTCCGCACAATTCGCACTGTTTTCCTTCAAAGTTCTCGACGCGGAACTTGTGATCCTCAAACTCGAGCGGTTCGACCTGTGTGTGGGGTGGCACTGCGTAAATGCGTTTTTCACGTCCCGCTCCGAACAGGTGAAGAATGTCACTCTGATGGAGTTTCGGGCAATCCCACCGGGGAATGGGGCTGGGGTCCATGATGTAACGTGAATTCACCTTGAGGGGATATCGGGCCCCAATTGTGATTTCCTGATAGCGGATAATGTCCTCGTACAGACGCAGCCACATACGGCTGTAATCAGCCTCCGCATGCATGCGTCGAGTTTTGCGTTCGGATGGTTCCACTTCCCTGAGTGGTTCAGGGATGGGCACCTGATAAATCATGATCTGGCCCTGGTTGAGAGGCTCATCAGGAATGCGGTGACGGGTTTGTATGAGCGTGGCCCGGGTCGTATTGTGGGTCGTCTGGACGCCGGTCACGCGTTTGACAAACTTGCGAATGTTGACAGCATTGACGCTTCCGTCGCTTCCCTGGTCGATGACCTTCAGGACATCTTCAGGGCCAATAAGCGAAAGAGTGAGCTGCATCCCACCGGTTCCCCATCCGCGGGCAACCGGCATATCCCGGGAGCCGAACGGGACCTGGTAGCCAGGTATGGCGATAGCTTTAAGAATTTTGCGCCGAATCTCCCGTTTCGCGGCTTCATCAAGGAAGGCGAAGGTGTAAGCAGAGCTGTCGTCAGTTTCCGTATAGTTTTGTTTCCATTCACTCAGATTCATGGCGATCTCTCGCTTTCCGGAGTCTGTCGAGTGCTGACTGGAATGTGACGTAGTGGGGAAGTTTGTAGTGATTGCAAAAACCCATCGACTCGATACCGTCCGTATGCAGAAGAACGAATTCCTGATCTTCCGAAATCGAGGAGGGGGAGTCAGTGGTCATGGCACGGTCCAGCACCGCCATTGAAATGGCTTTCGTCTCGTTTTGACCGAAGCAGAGGCCATAGCCCAGCGAGAACAGCGGGGAGCCGTCTTTGTCTTCCTTTTGCGATATGATCTCGGCTTCCGTAACCTTGATTTCCCCAATTGTTTCGGTGTTTTTGGTGTAGGGAGATTTCATCCGAACGGGCAAATACCCCACTCTCAGTTCTCCAACGGTGGGGTGGACCTGTCCGTATCCGCGCATGTTGGAATAGGCGAGAGCAAGCAGCCCTCCCGTCTCACCCCGGGCCATCGTCTGGAGTGAGGCGCTGCGTGAGGCGGGAAACGTTACCGAGTCACGGGTGACGTCGGCGGGTTCGTCTTCCTGTGAGGCGCGTTCGTTCTCGACCAGCAGGTTTTCTTCACGCAGAATATCGACCACTTTTGGGAAAGTGTCCGGTAGCGTTTCGCGGTCGGGGACATCTTCAAGTAATTCATCGAATCTTTCGTTCGGCTGATTTTCATCGGCCTCGGCGAGATCAAAATTGAGAAGACGGAGCCGGTAATCGGAAGAGGGGCCCAGTATTTGTCCGCCGGGTATTTCTTTGAAGGCCGCCGATATACGGCGAATGACGCGCATTTCACTGGAGCTCTGGGGCAAAGAATATCCGAGACGGGGTTCTGTGGTGCGGTAGGCCCTGAGCATAAATGCTGCTTCAAGAGAATCTCCCGCGCTTTGCTTGAGCGCCAGAGCCGCCAGATCAGGCGCGTAGAGTGAACCTTCACTCATGACGCGATCCACCGCGAGATGCAGTTGTTCCCGAATCTGTTTCGTATCCAGAGGCGATGAATCACCTTTGCTCTGTTCATAGTTGAAGTAATCAATGGAATTTTCTATGGCCTCGCGACCACCTTTGACGGCAACGTATGTCATTGTTTAGTTCACCTCTATGTGTGTGGTTCGTGGCAGGCACATGAGCTGATCGCTGTTATTCAGGAAGATGCAGTCGATGCCCTGCGGGTAATCGGCATTGCATTTTTGGATGAGCTTCAGCTCTTGTGGGTCGAGTGAGTTAATATCCGGTCGGATTGTTCCATCAATACCGGGTCCGCGGAGGGCAATATCGTGATTGCTGCTTTTGCGATCCGTTTCTTCCAGCAAATAAATTATTGTGGCACCAGTATCGGGATAATCGGGCTTTCCGCGTTTGGCCTCTGCTATCTGCCCGTCGCTCGAGCTTGCCGGAACAATCACGTAGTCCGCATTCCGGATGCTCGTTCGTCGTGCTTTTGTCAGAGAAAAAATGTTTCCGTCCAGCACGTGGTTGTCCCGTCCGAGAACGCAGTAGCTCACTTCGTGGTCGAGCAAAGCGCTGCAGATTGAAAAAAGTGCCGGCGGTCCCTCGGCGGGGGTGCTGTCGTCCACCGGCAGGGGGTAATTCTGGCCGGGGTGACTCATGGCCTCGACCAGGGTTCGGAACGTGCTCTGGGTGGGTGGGCATGGTCCGTGCATCGTCATATATCCTCCTCCGTCATTGATTCAAAATTCACTCGCGTGGCGGCGGCCATCCGAGATTCCTTTTCCAGTTTTTCACTCACCTGTTTTCGGAGTGGGTTGAGCAAACGGTTGATCCGTTGCAGCAGCGAAGTGGCCTGTTTTTGAATAAGAGCTTCCACGGTTGCAAGCAGAAGGGCTTTTTCGGGTTCATTACCGGTTATGCGGCCATGCCCCTGAGATCCCCGGTACTTAACTTCGGCCTCGGTAATCTGCACTTCACCCAGGTAGAAGTTGCATTCATGACAATCTTGGGCAGTCATCATGACAAGTCCTGTTTCCGGGGGCTGGATAATTTCGATGGTTTCTTCTGCGAGGGCATCCATCAGGGGATCAATATCCTGCTCCGAAACGTGCAAAAGCACCTGCTGAAGCTCCGTTTTCAGATCATTGAAATTCGTTCGTTGATGTGCATGTTCTTCGCTCATCCATGTTTCTCCAGGAAGGTATCAAGGTCGAGGAAATCATCAAATCTTTGCTGAATGGTGTCTCTGTCCCAGTTCCACCATTCAGAATCCATCAGGCGCTGGGAGACGTCGGGGGGGAAACGTCTGCGGATCGTTTTGGCCGGGACTCCCCCCACAATGTGGTAGGGGGGCACATCCCTGGTCACCACGGCGCCGGCGGCCACGACGGCCCCCGTGCCGATGGTTACATCCGGCATGATGGTGGCTCCGTGTCCCACCCAGACATCGTGGCCCAGCGTGCAATCCTGCTGGCGTCGCCAGTCGAAAAATTCAGTATCTTTCCCAGGGCCAAAATCGTATTTTCCCCGACGATAGGTGAAATGGTGCTGGGAAGGACGCACCATGGGATGGTTGCCGGGGTTGATGCGAACGTGAGATGCTATCGAACAAAATTTGCCGATTGTCGAATATATGACCGACGACCAGGCATCGGCAATATAGCTGTAATCTCCAATATCGGACTCCTCCACATGGCTGTGCGCGCCAATTTCAGTCCACGCACCAAGATGGCTGTTTTGTATGGTCGCTGTTGGGTGGATGGTGGGGGAGGGGCTGAGTTTTTGTGGTTCGAAAGGCGGTGATTGGTTCGCGGTCTGATTCTGATGAAACATATCTGATTCCATGGTTATGGTGGTGTTGGTGGGAATTGATTCATCAAGTTGTTTCTCAAAATATCGATGGGTTTCTTCGTATCCCAGCTGTTCGTAGAAATTGTGAGCTTGATTGCGTCGATTATGACTGGTTACTTCCAGAATATCGCACCCCATTTTGTGGGCCCAGAATTCAACGCCGTTCACCAGTTCGCGCCCAATTCCCCGGGATCGATGGTTTTCATCAACACAAAGAGCACTCAGGCGTGCGGCGGACGGAGTCTCGAAAGGTGGGGAGGTGATGTGAGCTGTTGCAACGCCCACGACGTCACTGCAGATTTCAGCCAGGATAAACAGCTGCCGGCGCGACTCCACTGCCTCCCGGACCCTATTACGCATGAAGTGGGCATCACTGGTATGACCGAGCTGGTCCATGAGCCGACGAATGGCAGCGTGGTCTCCGCACGTGGCCGGCCGCAGCTCGCAATCGGGCGTGGTGTTTTGATGCGTTTTTTGGGGCATATTATTCAGATCTCCAGAGGTCAGGTATCACACGGTCTCAGATGAATCTTTTCCGAATGGTGGCCGACAGCAGGTCCAAAATGCTGACTGTGGTGACGATCACAATCAATATGGCCGCCGTCTTGCTGTAATTGAACCCGCGGATGGAGTTCCACAAAATGAAACCGATGCCGCCGGCTCCCACCAGTCCCACGACGCTGGCCGAACGAACGTTGGCCTCAAAACGATACAGAGAATATGAAATCCACAGCGGGGTCACCTGGGGGATGACTCCGTAAACTATCTGTTCCATGCGGTTGCCGCCCGTTGCCCGGATCCCTTCCATCGGGCGTTGGTCGATCGATTCGATTGCTTCGCTGAACAGTTTGGCGAGTGTTCCCAGCGTGTGGGCAAACAGTGCCATTACTCCTGCGAATGGACCGAGACCGACGGATACCATGAAAAGAAGGGCGAAAATGAGAGGATTGATCGACCGGAGTGCGTCCATCAGTCTGCGGACCGGATGGCGTAGCCAGTCCGGCGCGAGGTTGCCGGACGACATGAGGCCGAACGGGACCGCGAAGATTACGGCCAGAAACGACCCCCATATCGCCATCTGCACAGTAATTTTCATCTCCTCCAGTATCACCCGCCAGGATGCAAAATCCGGATCACTGAAACCCATGATATACTTGTAGATGTTGCCCCAGTTACGTACCAGTTCAACAGGCCGAATTTCGGCGCCATAATATGACCAGATGAGAATGGGGACAGCAACGAGCAAAATTGCTATCCTTATAACCACACTCCGAGGTGTGAAACGGGTGGGGGGGTTGATCGGGGTATGTTGTGTGTCGTTAGTTGTTTTTTTCATGCTTGTCGTTGTTTATAACGTAGAGGA
>CAZXYF010000056.1:12630-16875 GCA_964644705.1 uncultured candidatus Brocadiaceae bacterium
AGAGGAAGTCGTAGTTTCGCTCCGCGTAAATTTCACATACTTCGGCGATACTCATTCCTCCGTCGGATATTGAGGTATGTACGTGAGTGTTGCCTTTGTACTGCTCACCGGTCATGTCATATCGCGGTTTCATATATCAGTCCAGTTTATTGTTGGTTGTGATCGAAGGAGGTATCTATCGTCCCAAATTCAATTTTGCCGGATCCCTCTGGTTGGCATACATGTGTTGTTTCCCCCTGAATGGTTGTTATCTCGCCATTGGCAATCTTTCTGATTCGCAATTGGCCACCATGAAGCTCAAAAGTGCTTGTGAGGTCTTTGAAGGTGAGGGTGAAGTTGCCGGGTTGGAGCACGGTTGCTGCAGCGTTTGTGGTTGTGCATTTCAAGGGTTCTTCTTTGGGTTGATCCGGGACAGAAAATTTTACAGAACCGTTTCTGACGAGTATATTTTTGCCACCTTTCGTCGAACAGATTTGCACTTTTGTCTTCGGTTGTAGGCGAAGGGTTGTGTCATCATGGAGGTATTCAACTGTGAGGGTGGATTTGGATTTAGTTCTGAGATAGTCGCCGGGCAAGACGTGGAGGCCCGGTTGATATTTGACGTGTCCTGTCGTTTGTGTCCGATTGATACGGACTTCGCCCGTTTTGCGAGCCAGCCGGGCGATAGGAGCGTTTGCGTCATTCTCGTTTTGTTCTCCAAAAATGCCTGCGGCAATAAGAATGGCCCCAACTACTCCGACGGCTCCGAGAAGCAGATGAGTGCGACGGTGTGAGCGTTTTTTGGAACTTTGAAATTCTTCAGGCATAATCTGACCTCCAGATTGTTTCAAACAAGTTTTTGACGGATATACGAGGAACAATAATCAATTGCTGCGACGGATATGAGAATGGCAAGAATAATGGCGGCCGCCTTCGAGTTATTGTAGCTACGCATAGCATCCCACAGGATGAAACCTATTCCTCCGGCCCCCACCATGCCCAGAACGGTTGCGGATCGGACATTTACTTCGAAACGATAGAGCGAATAGGAAATCCAAAGGGGGACGATTTGGGGGATCACCCCATAGACGATCTCTTCGAGCCGGCCGGCTCCGGTTGCACGAATCCCCTCAACGGGCCTTGGGTCAATTGCTTCAACTGCTTCAGAGAAAAGTTTAGCCAGCGTGCCCAGGGTGTGGACAAAAAGCGCAAGTACGCCGGCGAACGGTCCCAACCCGATGGCCGCGATGAATAACATGCCGAAGATCATTTCATTTATGGCCCGAGCAGCGTCCATGAGTCGCCGCACGGGATGTCGTATCCACCAGGGGGTGAGATTGCTCGCTGAAAGAAAGCCAAACGGAATTGCTCCAACGACGGCGAGCAAAGATCCCCATATGGCAATTTGTAGAGTGGTCAACATTTGCTGTGTAATAGTCTGCCAGTTGTCAAGGGCGGGTCGAGTAAAAGCCGCTGCGAAATCCCACATTGCGGACGCCCCTTTAAACAATGCGATAGGGGCCAGTTCGGCACCTCTGGCGGCCCACCAGAGAATCGCAATTCCCCCAAGTATGCACGCAAGGCGGCCAAGCTTTGCTTTCAGGCTCATTCGTGGGGGGCTCAGGGACGAGCCGTTTGAATCCGCGGCAGCTGTTGGTTGAGAATCAGTGTTCAAGTTTATAAACCCTTATTGCTGTTCAAATGTCTGTTCTTAGCCATGCTATGAATAGGGAAAGAAAGCGGCCGGGAGGAGTTTCTCCCGGCCACTTCCGTGTTTGGCCCGGGAACTGTTAGTTGAATTGCTTTATCAGTTTCACATACTTCGATAGGCCTTTGAGTTTACGGCCGATTGTTTTCAGGCGTTTGCGTTTTTGACCTGTGCTGAGATCGTCGTTCGCACTGACTTTCATCTTGGTTTTCGCCAGGTCGAGCTGTCGGATGGGCAGCAACTGCCTGTTCGTTGAATTGTAGAAGGGCGCCCAGCCGTTCTGAACGTTATCCAGGATCTCTTTTTCCCGTTCCACGTGGGAGCCAAAGCGACCAAATCCCAGGATGGCGGCTTTCAGTGCCGCTTTGTCGTCCCGAGGGAGATCTTTTCGCCATGCAAGCGGATCACTTGGGATGAGCGGGCTTTTCCATATGATCCGGATCTCGTTGGCCAGATTCGGGAAATTCTGTTTGAAACGCTCTATGGATTCATTGTTATTGGTCGCGAAATCGATCTGACCTTTTGCAACGGCCAGACAATTTGCTTCGTGACTTGCATTGCGAACCTCTTTGAACAGTTCATTGGGGTTCAGTCCGCGTTTTCCCCAGATGTAATAGCCCGGCACCAAAAATCCGGAAGTGCTGTTTGGGTCACCGTTTCCAAACACCAGTTTTTCACCGTTTTTGATGATCTGATCGATTGATTCATACGGTGAGTCGTCCGGCACTATGATGTGCGACCAATATCCGGGAGCGCCGTTAGCACCCACTGTCTGGGCAAAAATTTCAGCACCGGCATTATCAACGGCTTCCATTGCCGATTTGTTGCCATACCAGGCGAAATCGACTTTATCGAAACGCATTCCCTCAATGATTCCCGCATAATCGGATGCGTATTTCGTCTCGATGCGATAGTTTGGCCCCATTTTCTTGTCGAGAGCCCTGGCAAAGGGTTCAAAAGACTCACGGAGATTTGCCAGTGAATCAGTGGGGATGATTCCGAATGTGAGAGTGGTGACGGAATCCTGATCCCCTGCCTGCACGCTGGTGACGGAGCAAAGCATGAGTGCAACAATGGTGATGAGCAACGCATTAGTCTTGGTCAAATAGTTCATGGTGTATCCTTTGTGAAGGGAATAGTTTTGCGGTGTCTGGCTTGACTTGAAAAAGACGCGATCTCGTTTGAAAGAAAAACGAAATGTTACGACGGTTTCTGGGGTTTTGCGGCGTTTGATCGGCTCATTCTACAATCTTGTGCCCGTCTGCGATCACCTCCTTCCGGTTCTACAAAAGGGGACGAGTCAATTGCAGTTCAGCATTCCACCTGAGCGGCTTCCCGGAGCAATTCGGCCTCTTCAGGGGGCCTGCGGTCCAACGGCGTATCAACCGCGCCTGTGTCAGCCAGGTGCTCAAACATATCCACACCTTCCTGCACATCGGCGTATTCCGAACCGTAGATGTCGCGTAAGAGAGAGCTGTCCAACTCCGAGGTTTTGCCGTCGAAGACCACTGCGCCATCCCGCATGCCGATGCAGCGTCTGGTGAACCGCATGGCAAAATCCACCTGGTGCAGGCTGACCAGTACGGTGACGCCGTCTTTTTTGTTGATGTCCAGCAGATTTTGCATGACTTTACGTGCCGACTCCGGGTCGAGCGATGCTATGGGTTCATCGGCCGCGATAATGTCTGCCCCCTGGACGAGAGCACGGGCAATGGCTCCCCGTTGTTGCTGTCCGCCGGACAAAGTGCTGGCCCGCTGGGCTGCGTATTCGGCCATTCCCACTCGATCCAGAGCCTGCATCGCGGCAACTTTTTCGTCGTGTTTGAACAGGCGCAGAAGTGAGCGCCATGTGGGCACCTGCGACAGCATGCCCGTCAAAACGTTGGTTATCAGGGGGAGTCGCCCGACGAGATTGAATTGCTGAAAGATGAACCCAATTTGTGAGCGAATGGATCGTATGCGAGTATTGAGATCCCCGTTTTTTTGGACGGTGCTTCCGAGCACCTTTATGTAACTTTCGGTGGTATCACTGGTCGATAAGCCAGAAAGATGACGAAGCAGGGTTGATTTTCCAGCCCCGGAGGGGCCAATCAACGAAACCATTTCACCCTGTTCAACTTCGATATTGACGTTGTCAAGAGCAGTGGTGGATCCATACGTTTTACAGAGGTCCTTTGTCTGAACGGCCAGCATAGAGCCTTCTCCCAGAAGTGAATGTGCTAACTGCGGTAATCTATGTACCTCTCACCGCATCGAGTTACCAATTTTTCAATTCACCAATAGGATACGGACGCTCTGTTACTGCTTTGTTAAGGATGTGAGAGAATGGAGTTGTCTATACAAAAGAAAATGGTTAGTGTTGACAGAATCATGGTGTCCAGGTTGGGTAGTGGGGGGGGGTAGGCTCAGAACTCCTGATCCGGAAACATCAATCCGCACTGAGCATTCTGCATAACTCTTATGCTAAACAGCTGATACAATTCATCTGCCACTCATTCTCAGTAAGGTGTCGGTGAACCACGTATCTAATCTGCAGTGAATACCCCACCCTTGCGGTG
>CAZXYF010000057.1:0-14603 GCA_964644705.1 uncultured candidatus Brocadiaceae bacterium
ACGATGATAAAGACAAAGAACCATGCTTCTCAAAACGCTATTTTGGACAGGCCTGCATCAAAACATTGACAAAGCCGGCTGGGCCGGTACAATCGAAAAGTGGAGATGGGGGGATAGGAAGCCCTGACAATCATTTTCCAGGCGGTGCTAACAATGCAATGTCCCCATTGTGAAGACGAAGAACTTGTCGCAATGATCAAATATGGTGGTGTGGAACTTGACAGATGCAATGCCTGTCAGGGGTTGTGGTTTGACGGGGGCGAGTTGCAACAGGTCCTGCATTCGCCGGTACAGGGGATGGAATTACCGGAGGACGCCGAGGAGGGGGAGCGGATGTGCCCACGGTGCAGCGTGAAAATGTCGGTCTTCCAGTATCCCACGACCCACGTAACGGTGGACATGTGTCCGGACTGTCACGGTCTGTGGCTGGACGGTGGCGAACTGGTGGAAATCGCTGCTTCCCGCAACGCAAAAGTTGAGCAGGGCCCCCGTTACGGATATCGCCCCAATGTTCTCTGGACCTACCTGGTGGAGAAAGTGCAGCAGACGGAGGGGGGAGAAGAGCTGCGCCAGTACCACCTCGACAATCTGCAATTACACGCTCGCCATGACGAATATTTTGAGTTAGATCAAACGCAGATTGCGATCAACCGGAGCAAAAAAAGCCATCAGGCCCTGTATCTGGATAAAAAGGGCCGTTTTTTCGACAAGGACGGGCTGCACGGTTTTGTGGGGTCGGCGGGGATTGAAAATAATCCGGTGGTGGTATCCCACATCTATGATGTTTACTATTTCCCATGGTTGCCGGATGAACCTCTGACGGCCGGCAGTCGGTGGGATATTGAATTTCAGGCGGGCTCTTCTACAGAATTACAGGGCCAGTCTATATTTGAGATGGAGGCTCATTTTTCCGTTGCGGATATCAGTCAGCACAGGGGGCGAGAATGCGCAGAAATCCGTTTCACCTACGAAGGTAATCGGAAAGGGACTGCGGAGGAGATGGATTTGAACGGGAGAGGCACGTGGATCTTTGATCTCGAACACAACGTGGACGTCATGTTAGAAAAAAATACGCAGTCGACCATAAGTCCCGTTTCGGGGGAAACCGCGACCACCCAACACACCGTGCGACGCGTTTTGTCGGAGAAGGCTCTGGATTTTGTGTCGAGTTCGGAATAAGCGGGGGATTGACCGCAAAATTGCCCCAATCGCCGGGATAGCGGGTACACGCGCCATGGTGAATTACGGGCGTGTTCGTTCCACCATGTCGCTCACCACTGGCAGGAACTGCTCATCGGACTCTTCAAAGATATCGACCTGGCGCTCGGCCCCCGTTCGCCCCTTCTCTGCGATACGTCGAACGCTGTCCAGTTCTTTTTCCACGCCCAGCTCAGGCGCCACCTCTTCAACCATTTCCAGTGCTGATCGCACGGCGGTCGGTGCCGGTATTTCTCCGAACTCCCCTTCTTGATCCTCCTCCCGCTGGATGAAACAGGCGTCCATTCCGTCGCGCAACGCCCGCCAGCGATTTTCCTGGATGAGTTCGATGTCGTGATCAATCAGGGGCGGTTCGCCGCGTGCATGCGCTCGGGCCAACCTGACCACCAAAGCCTGGGTCAGACCCGCCAGTGCGACGCTTTCTTCCACGGTGGTGGGCAGATCTGCTATCCGCACCTCAACGGTTCCGAGATCGGGACGTGGCCGCACGTCCCACCAGATTGTGGTGATATCATCAATGCTGCCCCCTTTTTTCAACTGCTCAACCGTGTCGAGAAAATCGGGGAAATTGGTGAACGTTCGCGGGATTCCCGTTCGCGGGAGCGAGTCAAAAATGCGGATCCGTGAGCTTTTGAATCCCGTTCGTTCGCCCCGCCAGAACGGGCTGTTGGTGCTCAAGGCGAGTAAAAGGGGGAGAAACGGGCGGATCCAGTTTGTCACATAGATGGCCTCCGACGGGCTGTCCACGGCCACATGCACGTGCTGTCCAAAAATTAGTTCGCGCTCGGCGGCCCAGCGCATATCCTCCAGCAGGTTTTTATACCGCTCCGCCTCGGTGACGTCCTGTTCCTTCCACTCGGCGAAAGGGTGGGTGCCGGCGGCCGCAATGGTGTACCCCTTGTTCTCCATGAGATCAAAAAGCGCGGTGCGGAGACGGACTATCTCCTCGCGCAGTTCCCCGATGTCGGCGCATATGTCGGTCGCCGTTTCCACAACGGACTGGAACAATTCGCTTTTAATATTCTCATCATACTCGCCATCGGCCCGGCCAAGCACCTCATCAATGCGCGAGACGAGTTCGCCCGTTGAGGGGTCAATGATCTGAAATTCCTCTTCCACTCCGAGGGTGAAGGGGGTGGTGCTACCAAATTGCGTCATTTTCAGCTCCTGTAGGTGACATCATTCCAGTGATGTGCTCAGTCAGAGAATCCTTATATTTATCGGGGCGGACACGATGGCGTACTCACCCGATCAGTCGTCCGTTCAGACCTCTCATTCTAACGTATTGTAACAATTTCTCCGGGGCCGTGTGTATGAGAGCTGGCTCGCGGGACCCGCTGTCCCGTTCACTCGCTTCGTCGAATCCAGAGGGCGCTGCTGATGACCAGGCCGCCGTCGGCGCTGTGGGCCACGACAAAATAGCTCGTTTCCGGCGATCCCGCCGCCCGGTCAACGAATTCTCCGGCGGCACTGTGGGGGCCATCCGGGCGGACCGTTTTCAGAATCCGACCATTCCGGTACAACGTCACTTTTTCCACCGGCGCTTTGGCCCTGACGTCCCATCGGATGTCCACGGGCTCATCCGCCGATATGATGTCTCCCATCAGTCCTCCCTGTGCGCGAAGCCGAACCTGCATGCGCCGGCCGTTGGTGGCAAATGTGCGGCGTTGTGTGAGGGCGTTCCATATCCCTTCTTCGGTGATGTCCTCGACCCACATCCCCGTCAGACAACCGGCGGACTGCCGATCAGTGGGACGACAATGGTCGCTGCCGCCGGTGACTCCTTTGTGCTGGCCCGCCTCCAGCATGCGGCAGTACCAGGGGATGGAGGGCCCACGATTCTGGATGACTTCAATCACCGGCTCCACCTCCTCAGCCACAGCCAGGGGGTGATCCAGTAGATCCCCCGACCAGGCCGGATTATTCATACCATGGAGATGCCGTTCGATAACGATGTCGCCCACGAGATCATTGTCCCGGATATATTCGATGGCTCCGGGCAAATCCCCCTGGAAGGTGTTCAGGATGTGTTCCACTTCCGGCAAAACGTCCAGGTTGCGCCAGTATACGTTGATGTCAACCCCATCCCAGGCGCCCGGCTCGGCCCCGAACATCGGCACAAACCTGCCCGGCATCCGGCATGCATCAACCAGGCCAAACGCTGATTTTATCTCCTGATTCGGGGACTGGCTGCACCAGTGATCGGTCAGGCACAACGACTCCATCTCCTCGTAATCCATGGCCCAGCGCAGGTGATCCATCACGTCGCCGTCGTTCTCCGGAACGCAGCGGGAGAGGTAGCTGTGTCGATGCAGATCGGCGTATATCAATGTCATGCCATCCCAGCGTGAGCGCGGCCGGGCGGAACGCCCCATCGTGGAGGTCGCCGTGGATTCCGAAAGGGGAGCCCAGGGGCCTGAAGTGGATTTCTGTTCCGAAGTCAGCGCATACAGTGCGACATCCGCTTCCCCGACCCCGTCGCGTTTCGTGAAACCGGTCTTTTTAACCGGAAATTCTGTCTCGGTAACGGCCAGCAATGTTTCACCATCATCACGTATCATCCGGAATTGACCATCGGGATATCCTGCTTCCCGGCTCACGTCCACGGCGGGCGAGAAGCCGGCCGGGCTGCTGGTTGTGCACCGAAGCGTCCATCCCCAGTCATTTTTCTGTGCGTCACGGTAATGGCGGAAGATCACGTGCACCGTGTCGTCCTCATCGACCATCACGCGCGGTGCCACCGGCAGGCGCCGGTTCTCCGGACTTTCGTCCCGGTAGGACTCAAAACGTGATCGGGTTTCCACGGGGATGCGCCCTCCGGGCTGACCTTCCGAGGCCTCAACTGTTCCGTCCGCCCACCGGAAGGCATGCAATCTGGTGTCCCCGTTCAATCGTTCGGTCTCCTTGCTCCAGTTACCATTTGACTGACACACCATATAGATCGCCTCAGCACCACAATCCACATCGGGATATCCAAGCAAGCGATCTCCCAGGTCAACAACCGTTTCAGCGGCTGGCTGGAGTTTATCATCCAGGCGCGCGAGACAAATGCTTCCCTGGTTTTCCCACGCAATTGCCACCTCGTCACCGCATTTGGTGCTGGTCGGTGACCAGACCGAGCCCTCGTCCAGGCACATCGTGCCTTCCTCATCCATATAGCGCGTCAGCAGCTGTCGCCCGGAGGGGCCGACTTCAACCCACGCGACCACGGGCCCTGCCGGCGTGGATTCGGCCGCAAAACCGGTCACGGATTCGTCCGGGGAGGAAACCGTGTGGTGCTCACCGGCGTTGAGCGACTCGTCGACATCGTAGCATTCCAGCGCCCAGGACTGATTGTCCTGACGGCGGATAATCAGCACTTTCCACCCCTCTGCATCCTCGATGAGCCGTGGCTCGCCAACGAAATGTCCCGCGCATATTTTTTTCGACGGGCTGGCTTCCCGGTTGTTGAGCCGTGCAATTCTGATGACATCGGATTCCTGGACGGATTGGTCGCGTCTGAATTCACGCCATGCAATTACCGTGTCGTCATCTTCCCGCGCCATGTCCGGATACCAGGCGTTCGTGATCGTGGATATTTTGTTAACTTTCATGCCGCTCTTGTGGCCTCCTCTTCAGTGGGAATTACAATCCGACAAGGCGGGTAAATTACCGCACCTGCAGTATCCCGTCAAATGGTATCTCCCGACTTGCGCCGAGGGTGTGGGATAATTATGATTGATTTTGACCTGAACAGGAATTCTAACGAGGATATCAATCTGACAGCCTCGATGTTGGTTTCCAGTATCGTGCCCCCCTGTTGATGCGTGAAAGTCGTTTATATTCCGGGCACCCAGCCCTCGTCTTTACCGTTGTCCCCCGTTACGGTTTTATTCCCACAGGCAAGGTACCGCGGCAGGGAGGCATCCTCTCAACAATTTCACTGCAAGGGAGACGGTAAAGATGCTATCATACCCCTTTGTCATGTACTCACGCCCCTGCATATACAACAGCACACAGGAGCAGTATCATCATGAAATGGAAGCCCAACTGGCCGGAAACCAAACAGCATTTTAAGGACTGGTGGAATCAGGAAGGATTGGTTGTCAGCATTCTCGCCCCGCGCGAAGAGCCCATCGAAGATTTTGATGAGCCTGAGGAACCGGAGGACCTGGAGAGTAAATGGATTGATCCCGAGTATCGTCTCCGGATTTGCCTGAGGGCGATGGCCAACAGATACTATGGTGGTGATGCTTTCCCCTCGTTTGACGCGAATGTGGGTCCGGGGAGCCTGGGGACGCTGATCGGTGCGGAACCGGTGTTCGAGCCCACGACGGTCTGGTATGAGCCATGTATTGAGGATCCGGATGAATACGGGACCATTGAGTTCGATCCGGACGATAACAGGTGGCTGGATGTGCATATGGAGATAATTGAAGCGGGGCTGGAGCATGCCAGCGGACGCTATCTGGTGGGCATGCCCGATCTCATCGAGAACATCGATACCCTCGCCGCGATGCGCGGCAGTGAAACTCTGCTCATGGATCTCGTGCAGCGGCCCGACTGGGTGAAGGAGAAAGTCGGGGAGATCAATCAGGCTTATTTTGATGCTTTCGATTACATGTACGAGCGGATTAAAGATGATGAGGGCGGTAACGTTTTCCAGGCTTTTGGATTGTGGGGACCGGGCAAAACCGCGAAAACTCAATGCGATTTTTCCTGCATGATTTCCGAGGAGATGTTCGGCGATTTCGTGGTCCCGGGACTGACGGAACAGAGCGAGTGGCTGGATTACTCCATGTATCACCTGGACGGCACCACGGCGCTCCAGCACCTGGATGCGCTGCTGGATATTGAACCGTTGCAGGCAATCGAATGGACCCCCGAGGTCGAAGAGGGTGGTGGACATCCGCGCTGGTATGACATGTATCGCAAGATCAAAGACGCCGGGAAAAGCGTTCAGGCATTCGGGGTGCAGGCCGATGAGGTGATCCCCCTGCTGGACGCGGTGGGGCCGGAAGGCATGTACATCCTGACCGGTGCGGAGAGCCCGGAAGAGGCGAAGGCCCTGGAGGAAAAGGTGGATTCGTATCGGTGAAGAGACGTTATAACTGAATCTCCGGGGGAAATCCCGTGGACTCAGTCGTTTTCCCCCATCCGCTGATCAAGATTATTCGCCCAACCAATCGTTGATCTGTTCCTCGTCTTCCGCACGCCACCGGATCATCTCTTCAATGGACTGCTGATTGTATCCGCTGTAAACGTGGGCCATGGTCTGTTCGTAGTGACCTTCCGAGCGGGCCTGATTGCGCCATTCCCGGAAGGAACGTCTGTCGTATTCCCTGGCGCGGGCGTCGATCTCTTCGCAGTCAAAATTGTCAGTTAGCGTCGCGTCCAGATCTTCCACGACCCCCGGTTCGGAGTCGGCCCGATCCTCGGTCTCCCACGGGTCATCCTCGATATCGAAAAGCTGGGGTGTGTATCCCACGTGTTTGATGTATTTCCACCGGTCTTTCCTCAGCATATAGCTGCCGGTGCAGCAGCGATCACCGTTGTATTCGGCGAATGCCCAGTCGCGTTCACGCTCCGAGTTTCCGCTCAACTGGGGCATCAGCGATTCCCCGTCCAGCTCGTCGGGGAAGGCGGGTTGATCGGCGCAGGCGGCGTAATCGGTTCGCGCCATATCCATCAGGGTGGGGTAGAGATCAATCAGGGAGACCGGCGTGCGCACCTGTTTGCCTTTGTGGACGTCGGGGCCGGAGATGATCAGGGGTTCGTGAATCGATGGCTCATACATCGTCCTCTTCAAAACCTGGTTCTGCTCCCCCGCCATCTCGCCGTGGTCACTGCTGAAGATGATGTAGGTGGAATCGGAAAGCCCCATTTCATCCAGCGCGCCCAGGATTCGTCCCACAATCTCGTCCAGTTCGGCAATCATGGCGAAATAGATGTGGCGCATCTGATGGACGAGTTCCGTTGGAAAGTGGTTGGTGCAGTTCTTGGTTATCCGTGTGTAACGATCCACCGGATGATCGTGGGCCTCCATGCCGCCCAGCGTCGGGGGAACCTGGATTTGTTCCTCGCTGATGCGGGACATGTAACGCTGGTGAACTTTGAAGGCAGGGTGCACCAGTCCCGTGGTCAGGTACAGCATGAAGGGATCCTCATCCTTCCGGGACTCTTCAAGAAAATCGATTCCCTCCGTGGCTATTTCCCAATCATTTGCGTGAGGGCGCTGGGCCCCGTCCACGACTTCGGGCAGGGGGCTGCGGCAGATGGGGCGTTCAATGCACGCCGACCGTGTCCACGAACCGACTCTATCGCGGATGGAATGTTTACCCCACTGGTAATCCAGCGGTCCCAGAGCGGCCGTCCGATATCCGGCTCGTTGCAGTGCATCCCGAAACGTTGGGACATCATCGTGCAGGCCCTCGTGATTGTTCCAGCAGTCGTAATGATGGGGGTATTTGCCCGACCACATGCTCGCCCGCGAGGGATTACACACGGGGCATGTGGAATAGGCGTTCCGGAACATCGTTCCGTTTTCGGCGAGGGAATCGAGGTGAGGGGTGGCGTCCTGCATGGCCGGGTGATCCATGCAACCCATTTTGCGTCCGTCCATGCTTTCGGCATGGATGAAAACGATGTTTGGTCTCTTCTCCGACATTTTGCTTTGCCTTTCTTAGCTCGTCAGGAAGATGCTTCTCTGGTTTGTGATAGAAAAATGGGAATCGCGCGCATACGGGGATGAAAGGAGACAGGGGTTGGATACAGGGAGACACCTCTGAATCTCTGTATTCGGCATCTGTGTATCTTCCGCAGGGCACTGTATCAAAATAGCGAACTGTTCAGCTTTCGTCACGTGAATCTTCAGCTTCGCCGAAAAGGGTCAGGGCGGTTGATTTCGTAATATGCACGGGCAGGATATCACCGGGTTGAGCGGTGGGGGAGGAGAAGACCACGATATCGTTCTCGCGCGTTCTCCCCCGCCATTTTCCCTCCTCCGGATGCGTCTCATTCTCTTCCTCGCACAGCACCTCCCGGGTTGTTCCGACAAGGCTCTGCCGACGTTCAGCATCGACTTCCTTCTGGGCGGACAGCAGTTGCTGCTGGCGGTCTCTCTTGACCTGGTCCGGTACATCATCCTCCATCTCCGCCGCCCGGGTATCCGGCCGGGGGGAATAGCGGAAAATGTAGCTCTGCTGGAACCCGACGTCATGGACCAGCTCGAGCGTTTTCTGGAAATCCTCATCGGTCTCGCCCGGGAATCCCACGATAAAATCGCTGGCGAAGGCCATATCCGGCACCAGAGCGCGCCCCATCCGCACCACATCCAGATAGTGTTCGCGGGTGTAGTGACGGTTCATTCGTTCCAGCACGGCATCGGATCCGCTCTGAGCCGCCATGTGCACGTGTTCACAGACTTTGTCGAGATCGGCCACGGCCCGGAGGATCGCCTCGTTCATGTCGCGCGGATGGCTGGTGATGAACCGGATGCGCCCCAGCCCATCGACCTCATTCACTTCGTGCAGCAGCCTGTCCAGCGACGCGTCGTCGTCGCGATCATTGCCGTAGGAATTGACGTTCTGCCCCAGCAGATTCACCTCCACGGCGCCCTCCTCCACCAGGCGCTGAACCTCGGTTTTGATCTCCCCCATCGGCCGGCTTTTCTCTCGTCCTCGCACGTGGGGGACGATGCAGTAGGCACAGAAATTGTTGCATCCGCGCATGATGCTGACGTAGGCCTGATGTCCCACCAGCCGGGATTCCGGGGCCGGTTGGGATTCAAGGGGATCCTGATCCAGGGCGACGATGCTTTCACCGGTTTCCCGGATGTGATTCAGGTAATCGGGAATCTGAAGGAAGCGTCGCGTGCCACAGACCAGGTTGACGAAGGGGAATTTATGGGTCAGTTGCTCG
This sequence comes from uncultured candidatus Brocadiaceae bacterium, assembly GCA_964644705.1. Taxonomy (GTDB): domain Bacteria; phylum Planctomycetota; class Brocadiia; order SM23-32; family SM23-32; genus CAZXYF01. The sequence continues at coordinate 9,118 of CAZXYF010000057.1, forward strand.
CCCATTCGTTGCGCCATACAGCCGGTAACACCCAGGATGAAATCCGGGTCCTCTTCGGCGCGCTCGCGAAATGTGCCCAGATGGGAGAGAACGCGATTTTCAGCCTGATCGCGCACGCTGCATGTGTTGTAGAGAACGACGCCGGCATCCTCCTGATCGGCCACCGGCACGTAATCATGGCGCTGGAGCGCAGCCTGGATCAGCTCGCTGTCCAGCTTATTCATCTGGCAGCCGAAGGTCGTGATGTGGAAAGTCTTCTTCATCGCAGTTGTGGTTGATTCAGGATCGTCGGGAATCAGGAGACATGAATCATATCAGGTTGAAGCGTTTTTGGCCATTGGTCTTGAAACAGTTCTGTCCAAAACGTTCCGAAATGGATTTCTCACGGGATCTCAGCTTATTTTGAGGCCGGGATACCGTTTCTCTCGCAAACAAGCCCCTATCATGTTCAGGGAGGTGTATCTAAAATCTTCACCTCAGTCACCGCTGGTGGAGACGATGATAAATTGGTGTTTTAGCTGCGCGGAGTGCCGCCCCGCGATGGCGGCAACGGATCATTCCAGCCTCTGCGCCCCATGCCCACGCAGCACGCGATCAACCATATCCTGGCCGCGCTGTTTCTTGGACTCGCCGCGTCCCTCGACGGTCAGTTCCAAACGAGTGCTGTCCTCGGGGGCTTTGCGCAGGTTAAACCACCAGTCGTTGAACCGGCAGGTCAGACCTTCCACCGAATCACGGTCCGCCTCTTGAAACTCCGCTTTGACCTCCTCAAGAGCAGCATCGCATTCCTCCTCGGACGGCAATTTGTAGGGGAGCTGGCCCACGTAATCGTAGCGGGAGACTTCCTGGGCCAGACTCGACATTGATTGTTCGGTTCGGGAAAGAAGCGAACACATCAGGAGCAGAGCAACGGTTGGCGAGGCGCCGCCAAACATGTCCCGAAAGTAATGTTGTCCGCTCAGATTGCCGGCATAGACCGAATCCTGATCGCGCGTGGTTCGGGAGAGGGAAAGCGGATCGGACGCGACGCGGAGCGGGCTTCCACTGCCCTGCAGTATCTCCTCCCGCACCGCAGCGGTGAACCGCAGATCGTAGGCAATCCGCGCACCGGGCATCCGATGCAACAGCTCGCGGGCGAGTAGCGCCGAGACCGCATCATGCCGCAAACGCTGTCCGTCCTCATCGTAGAAGGCGCAGCTGGATCCATCGTAGTTGACGGCGATGCCCACCTGAGCACCGGAGGAGCGGATTCGATCACCAATGGATCGGTCAATCTCCTGGCTGGGATGTGGCTGACCGACGAAATGGGATCGTCGATCGGGTTCAGCATGACTCCGCACCACTGAGACCGGCAGTTTGGATAGAACATAGGGGATGATGCGACCCGGGATGCCGCAGGCGCCATCCACCGCCACCTTCATCTGTCCAAGCTGGGGAGCAAACTTGAGGACAAAGGATCGGTATTTCTCCAGGATATCCTCGCTGGAATCGCGGCCGGGTGATTTGCTCCGCCCGGGTTTGAGCCGGCGGGAGATCAGGCCCACCTTATCCAGCCCGGTATCGAAGGTCAGCGGAACGCCGTTATGGCGATAGAGGCGCACTCCGTTGACATCGAGTGCATTCTGCCCTCCGGAAATGAAGGCCGCCGAGCCGAGTTTACGGGTCCCCAGCATGAAATGGAGCATATCGGGCATGGAGGTGCCGATCCGGATGGTGCTGAGCCCGCCCGCATTGGCACCTTCGCAGAAGACCCGGGCAAAATTCCGCGAATTGTTGCGTGCGTCACACCCCACCACCATCGTGGGTTTTCCGCCGAACTCGGCACGGAGGTACTGGGCAGCGGCGGTGCCGATCTTGCGCATCACATATTCATTGATTTCGTCGGGCACCTGGCCGACGACGCCCAACCGCCCGAAGATGTTGCTCTTGACCTTGGGGTCGGTGGAGGGGCCTTCATCGGGACGTCGCTCGCAGTGTTTGCAGAGGAGGCATTTCGGGTACTGATTCGCCTGCCTTGCCCGGCAAATAGCTATCGAGATGTCATATTGTTCGCCCGGACATCGCCGCGCATCATTGTTGTCTGGTGGACTCATCGCGTTCTTCGTCCTCCAATGGTGGTGATCCCGGCGGGGGCTCTTCGCTGATCGGGCCAAATCCCGCCTGTTTATAGATTTCGACTCGACCTTCCTCGGTTTTCCTCTGTATCCAGCGTTTTAGCAGTCCGCGAATGGCGTGTCGTGTGAACGGAATCAATACGAGAAACCCGACGGTGTCCGTGAGCACTCCCGGCGTCACCAGCAGCGCTCCCGCCACAAGGATCATGGCCCCTTCGATCAGGGCGTTTCCGGGAACATCGCCGTCGTGGAGTTTCCTCTGGATACGGGTCAGCACGCGCAGTCCCTCTGATCGGGCCAGTATACCGCCCACAACGCCCGTGGCCAGAATGAGAAGCAGAGTCGCTCCTATGCTGAACCTGTGGGCCAGATAAATCAGCACGTACAGTTCAGCGATGGGCGTGATCGTGAGCAGTAATATGAGCTTCCAGAGCATGGTTTCCTCTGATGCGACAGGTTGACGACCCCGGAAGGGGCGAATACACTTTAGACCTCGCAGGTTCTTTGCGCCCCGGATGGCCCGATGCGTCCCAGGTGAATATGATCGGGTCAGCTTCAACCACGATGGGCGTTCTGCTGGCGGGGCGAGTGTTTATTGTACGATATCATTGGTTGTCTTTCAGGATAAAGAGGAGGGAGAAATGGCATGGATCGTGCTGATAGTGGGCATCACCCTCCTTGCCGGAGTGGTTCTGGCTCTGTATATGATTTTGATCGAACCGCGATGGTTCCGAACCTGGCGGGTAGAGATTCCCGCCCGCGCGGATCGATCAGACGGTGAGGTCGTTTTGGAATGCGGTGGAATTCCTCCGCTCCGGATTCTCCACGTGACCGACACTCATTTCGGCCTCAAGGACGGCCCCAAATTGGATTTTCTGAGCCGGGTGGCCGCCGAAGACTACGACTTTGCGTTCCTTACCGGTGATCTGATCGAGACCCCCGACGGTATTGACTCCTGTGAGAGCTTCATACGGCAATTATCCCCACGAATCGGGGCGTATGCCGTTCTGGGGGGGCATGATTATTACCACAGCGACGATTTGATGGACAAATACGCCACCCTGACCGAACCCTCTCCGGAACCATTCTTGAACGCCTCCCCGAATCCGACAGAGCAACTCAGAGGACTTCTGGAAAGTTATGATCTGGAGGTGTTGTCTGACGAGAATCGGCAGGTAAGCCTCCCCAATGGCGAGAAACTTGCTCTGATCGGATTGCGGGATGCCTACCTGTTCGATTGCAATTACGAACGTGCGTGGGCCGGTGTATCAAGCGATGTGCCTCAGATTGTCCTGGCCCATAGTCCCGACGTGTTGGATGAAGTATGTCGGCATGACACGGACCTGGCATTCTTCGGACATACGCACGGCGGCCAGGTCCGATTCCCCCTCATCGGCGCCCTCGTCACCCGGTCCCATCTGCCCGGTGAGCGTGCTCGGGGGGTATTCCGACGGGGCGAGACCGTTTACACCCTCAACAGGGGAGTTGGGGCTGGGCAGAGATCCAATTTTCGCCTGCTTTGCCGCCCCGAGGTGACCCTGCTTCAGGTCACTCAGTAACTCGCTTGACACCCCTGAGTCTTCTGATGTATCGTACGATTTACGGGACAGGATGATGGATTGGTGGTATGTCTTATCAGTATGGGGTTCTTACTGGACAGGGAAATCAAATGGGCACTGAATCCGCAGAGCAAACTCCAGAGGGTTATTGTGGGGTTACAACGCTGGTCATCACCCAGGATGATTCTCTTCGAGAAACGGTATCCGCGCTTCTGGAACCGCATTGCCATCAGGTTCTGACGATGGGAGATGCGGCGAAAGGACTGACGGCACTGGCCGATGAAAAACCCGAATTCGTCGTTGTGGATCTGACTGATGCGGAGGAGAAAGGTCTGCGGTTGTTGCGGGCCTCCCGCGAAGTCGCTCCCATCAGCAAAGTTCTGGCGTTTGTGGACGATCAGGACATGAATCAGGCCGTGTCGGCGATCAAAGGGGGAGCCTCGGACTGTCTGGCGAAACCGATCCACGCTGATCATTTTCTGGAAGCCTCCAAAAAGGCCATTGAGAAGATCGAAGCCCGAATGCGCCGCGAACGCGGTCTTCAACCCCTGGGATACTGGTCAGACGGAAAGGTCATTGTGGGTCGAAGCCCCCCAATGAAGGAAGTGTGGGATCGAATCGACATGGTGCGCGATGTCTCCAGTAACGTTCTGATACAGGGGGAGACGGGGACGGGAAAAGAGCTGGTTGCCCATGCCATTCACCATCGCAGCCCGCGGGCGGAGGGCCCGTTCGTCAAACTCAACTGCGGCGCCATCCCCAAAGATTTGCTGGAAAGTGAGCTTTTCGGCCACGAAAAAGGCGCTTTCACGGGTGCTCTGCAACAGCGCATCGGCCGATTCGAGATGGCCGATGGGGGCACAATACTCCTGGATGAGATTGGCGATATGCCGTTGGACCTGCAGGTCAAACTGCTGGGAGTCCTCCAGGACCGCTTTATCCAGCGGGTTGGTGGACATGAAAAAATCCCGGTGGATGTGCGCATCCTTGCGGCCACCCATCAGGATCTGAAAAAGGCCATCGAAGAAGGCGATTTCCGGGAGGATCTTTTCTATCGACTCAACGTCATCACCATCGATCTACCCCCACTCCGGGCACGACGGCAGGACATTCCCCTGCTGGTCAACCACTTTCTGCGGATTTATACCGAGCAGACGGGGCGGGAGGTGGAAGGGGTCACTGAATCCGCCATGAAAATGCTCTCGCAGTATGATTACCCCGGGAATGTGCGACAACTGGAAAACATCATCGAAAGCAGCGTCGTGCTCTGTCAGAATGACGAGGTAACCGTGGATGAACTCCCCCGCGAGGTAACCGACAAAGGTCAGACGGGGCCGGAGATGGTGTTCCAGCCGGGTATGAGTCTGGAGGATATGGAACGTCAGTGCATCATCGAAACCCTGCGGTATACCGGTGGGAATAAGAAAGAAGCCGCCGAAATGCTGGGAATAACCGCGCGCTCGATTTACCGGAAACTGAAAAGCTACAACATCGAGAATAACGCCTTCCAGGCCATCGCGGAATAAAGCTGTCGAGCCCCACAAAACATCCACAGGCCCTTCTGACTCCTCCCATTTCACCTCCCGCCCAAGTCCACCCCGACCAACTGATACAACCTTTCGGGGACATTCCACGGCGACGGCAATGATGTCCCCGCGGATGATATAGATACCCACGCGGATGTTTCCGAGGGTAAAGGCCGTTCATCCGGGTGGGTGTTGCTACCATCCGGGTGGAAACTTTAGGAGGGCCGGGTTGCGGCAGGGAGATGTCCCCGCGGATGATATAGATACCCACGCGGATGTTTCCGAGG
>CAZXYF010000057.1:14703-16522 GCA_964644705.1 uncultured candidatus Brocadiaceae bacterium
CCCGCGGATGATATAGATACCCACGCGGATGTTTCCGAGGATAAAAGGCCGTTCATCCGAGTGGGTGTTAATACCATCCGGGTGGCCATTTTAGCATCCGGAACCGATCAGAAAAGTTCCTCATCCCGGGCCTGCAGCCTTTGCCGTGACAGTGATTGATAAAGGAGATTGCCCCATCGACGGCTTGAACCCTCAGTTTTGTTCCGGCATGTTATCGATGATGGCCTGACCGAATTCGCTGCATTTGAGCAGTTCGGCGCCTTCCATCTGTCGTTCGAGGTCATAGGTGACCGTTTTGTTGGCCACCGCGGCCTTCAGGCCTTCGACGACCATATCGGCGGCGTCCCACCATCCCAGGTATTCCAGCATCATGCGTCCACTGAGAATCAGGCTGGAGGGGTTCACTTTGTCCATGCCCGCGTATTTGGGCGCGGTGCCGTGGGTGGCCTCAAACAGCGCCAGCCCGTCGCCGATGTTGGAACCGGGAGCAATGCCGAGTCCGCCCACCTGCGCGGCGCATGCATCGGAGATGTAATCGCCGTTGAGGTTCGGGGTCACGATCGCATCGTATTCATCGGGTCGCAGAAGAACCTGCTGGAACATGGCGTCGGCGATGCGATCTTTGATCAGGATCTTGCCATCCGGCATCTCGCCATCATGTTCGTCCCACAGTTTATCCTCGGTGATGGTCTCCTCGGCAAACTCCTCGGCCGCCAGCTCATAGCACCAGTCTTTGAAAGCGCCCTCGGTGAACTTCATGATGTTGCCTTTATGCATGATCGTGACACTGTCGAGGTCACGTTCAATGGCGTAGTTGATGGCTTTCCGCATCAGCCGTTTGCTCCCGAAGTGACTGATGGGTTTGATGCCGATACCCGATCCCTCGCGCACTTCTGAGTCGAGTTCGTTGCTGAGGAAATCGCGCATCTTTTTCGCTTCATCGGTGCCGGCTTTGAATTCGATGCCGGAGTACACATCTTCGATGTTTTCCCGGAAGATGACCACGTCCAGTTTGCCCGGTTCCTTCACCGGAGCGGGCACGCCCGGAACCCAGAAAACGGGACGCACGCAGGCATAAAGGTCCAGGACCTGCCGCAGATAAACATTGGCGCTCCGATGCCCACCGCCGACGGGCGTGGTGAGGGGGCCTTTGATGGCGACGCGGTATTTCTTGATCGCCTCCACCGTTTCCTCGGGGACCCATTCATCAAAGAGCTCAAGGGCTTTGTCGGCGGCATAAAGCTGAGCCCAGCAGATCTTACGTTCCCCGTCGTAGGCCTTCTCCACGGCGCTGTCGAGCACCTTTTTGGTCGCCCGCCAGATGTCCGGTCCGGTGCCGTCCCCTTCGATGAATGGAATGATGGGGGTGTTGGGGACCTGAAGTTCCCCGTTCTCGTAGCCGATGCGAACGCCTTCCGACGGTATGTCCGGTTCTTTGCTGATAGCTGTCATTGAGTCTTCCCTCCAGAGAATAAAAATATTTATTAAAGGCACAGCAGAGGTGTGCTGTTCCTCGATATCGCGAGAGAAAATAGTATACTTTCCCCGCGGCGCAGAATAAAGTGAGGCTATCGGAAAGATACCCCCAGCGCGGTTTGCCGTGTTGTTTTTGGGGGGCCGTGTCGGATCATTCCTCCGATTCAAACCATTGGTCGCGGTGCGCCTCGGCCAGGGCCTTCAGCCGGGCGGCCACTTCGGGATGTTCATCGATCACGTTGGTGGTCTCGAAGGGGTCATTTCCCATATCGAACAGGGACAGATCGATAAAGGCGTCCTCATACTCCCCCGGCTGGCCGTCCCGGCCGATCTCCGCCAGCGC
>CAZXYF010000058.1:0-16499 GCA_964644705.1 uncultured candidatus Brocadiaceae bacterium
GCGATCCGTAAGATCGCTACATGTTGGGCTAGTATGAATCCGCCCCCCTGGGGTTCAAGAAGATAAAAATCGGAACGCACTTATTGCCAACCGCTTAGCCCTCAAGTATGTTGTAGCGATTGCACTATTTTTGCTGGCTCGTTTCCTGCGATTTGGTTTTCGTATCCTTCTCCAGCAGTTTGAAGGCATCGCCTTTCATAAAGACGGCTCGGCTGTTTTTCGCGTTGAAACGGCCCACTCCCCAATTCAGAGGGTTGTTGTTTTTCCGTGGGGTGCGGACCAACAGGGTCAGGCCGAACGGATTGGAACGGGGACCCAGGATTTTCAACAGCGCGCTGGTCATATTCTGGATTTTGTTCGCCGCGTTCTCTTCACCCCGCAAATCCGGGATCTGTAATTTTAACTGGAAAGTCCCCCTGTTTCCCTGTTCGGGCATAAACTGAAAATTCTGAACTTTAAAATTGTTCCTGTTGAGCCATCCGCTCATGTACTGCAATCCACGACGCATACGTTTGGTGGCCGCTTTCGTCGTGCGCCCCTCGGGGAATTGACGTTCAACAGCTCCAACCCGGCTATCCATAGACTGAAGCATACCCACCAGAGCTGCTTGCTGCCGCTTCAAGCGGTTCACCTGTTGCCGCAGCTTTTTGACCTCTGCCTGCAGCTCGGAAAACTCTTTCCGCGACACCGGATCCGATGCGCCGAGACTTGATATGCCGAACACAGCGATCAACAGGACCATAAAACAGGACCTACGTTTCATAATTTTCCCCTGCAGTGAATTAAAGCTATCACATCCGGATACATTGTAGAATCTGGGCATCCCCCCGTCAAAACCGGCAAGTTGAAAAGCAGAAATATGTGATCCCTAACATTTCAGCCGGGAACCGGCGAAGACCGTCGGGCGGAGATAATCCAGTGAGGATGATCCGCGATCAACGCGTTCACGGAAAAGTATTACCTTCCCCCCAGCACCGCCGTCGCGTGGCGCGCGAACAGTCCCCTGATGTCCTCCCGGTAGTCCATGAGGATCTTTTTGCCCAGGCCTTTGTAATCACCACACCGGTAGAGGGCGCGGGCCAGGACGATCTCCCGTAGCGGGCCGGTGCGCCGGCGGCGTTCCCGTGGCTGATCATACAGCGGTTCTATTCTGCTCATCACATGTCCCTGCATGTCGGGTTTACCCAGCAGTTTGGCCAGCGGCTCAGCAGCCGAGGGGTGGGCGATGCGTTCAAGCGCCACAGCCACCGCCCGGTGATGTGATAGCGTGACGCCCGCGTCAAGCATGTCAATTTTTCCCAGAATGGTCTCCAGCGCCTCCGCATCCCCCGGCCAACCAAGTGCCATAATGAGCCCGTCGATGGGCGTCGGCAGGTGAGCATATTCGGCCATGTGACCCTGGAGGATCTTGGCATCCCACTCGTCCACCATTTCCAGCACCGGCCGCAGAATCGGTATGACCGCCCTGCTGCCGAGAAATCCCAGGATTTTGGCGTACATGATTCTCGCGGCTCCCTCCGCTTGCTCCAGAGCCGCCTCCACGGCGGGACGGGCCGTATCCTGGTGCGACAGGATCACGGCCAGGGGACGCCCCGCCTCGGTGGGGTTGTCCGCCGTGGCCAGTTCCTCCACAGCTCCGACGACCGCATCGTCGGACAGGGGGAAGGAATCGGCGTGTTCCAGGGCCTCTGCGGGCAGGCTGCCCACCTCAACCAGATGACGTTGCAGCATCTGGACATCTATCTCGCGCACGGTCCGCTGCATTTCCGCCGCCATGGCACCGGCCACTCCCGCCGCGTATCCCTGGTTGTGGAGATCCCTCTGCATACGTATCATTGCGCTGGCATCCCGATGCATGCTGATTCCCAGGCCGGTCACCAGTAAACCGTCCAGTCCCCGGGGCAGCAGGCAGCGGTAGGGGGTGTAGCACGAACCGCCCGGTGCCGGATGATTTTCCTTCCGTGATTCGGCGTCGTGGGGCAGCATGGCAAAGAAGGTGAGGCTCGGATACCCATGAGAGTCGTAATCACTGGCTGAATAACAAATGCTGTCCGGATAGGTGCGTCCGGCAACTTGATCGAGATAGGACAGTGTGTGATCTCCAACCACCCGGCGTCGCTCGCGCGTCTGAATCAGCGTTCCGGAATCGTAGGCCGAGTCATCCATGGTCTGGCGGGCCCCCAGGAACGTGCGGGAGGTGTCCACCACGTCGCACTCATCGACGAGCAGATAGTCGCTATTGACGTTGTTTGCATCCAGCGGGCGGGGCGGCAGGCCGGTGCCCTGCAGAGCAATATCGGTCGGATCGTGCCCGAACTGGCACTCCGCTCCCGCCGCGGCGGCCACGTCCGCGTTACCGGTGGCGTCAATGACGGTGTTGGCCCGCACGATGCCCCGTCCATCGGGGCCAGCGAGGACGACGCCCCGAACGCGCCCATCATCCACCAGCGCCCCGCACACTACGGCTCCAAGCCAGATGTCACCGCCGGCATTGCGAATCTCGCGGCGATACCATTCCATTTTGTCGTCGATTGTGCATCCATCACCGGGGAACGGGACTTCATCCGAAAAACCTGCTGACCGCCCGTGGTACGGTTTGCCGATCAACCCCACGGTTCCGACCCCGCCGAGTCCCTCCTGGTACTCGATAACCAGCACGCTGCCCCCCTGCCGCGCGGCTCCGATGGCCGCACAGGCTCCCGATGTGCCGCCGCCAGCGACCACCACGTCGTATTCCGCAAGTAGAGGAGGAGAGCTGCTGCGATCGGGAATCGAGGAGTCAGCCCGCGGCGTCGATCGCATGCCTCCGAGCGGCTCCTTCACCGCAAAGGAGAGAGATGCTGACTGGCGGGTGGCGGCGACCTCCATCTTCCCGCAGGCCGAGAGGTTGCGGCCGACAGTGGATATGGTGCGCCCAACGAAACGTCCGACCCGTTCACCGCAACACGGGCGGATCAGATCCTCCGCGGCACGTGCAGAGATGCCAGCGGATGGTCCCAGCACGTACAGTCTCTCGATGTGACGCGGCTGGAAGTTTCCAATCCGGATCGGATTCAGCGTCCCGTCATGACCGGTTTCCCCCCGGCTTTCGATGGCGTCGGAGGGCACGAAGATGAGGCGTTCCGAGGCGCGCTGTTGCCCCTGCCTGTAGGTCCGCTCGCGGGCGAGCTGTTCCGCACGTGCCAGGGGTATGAATGATTCATCGCCCAGGTCGAGATCAAGTTCGTGGGTGTAATAGCTGAGATTGCCTTTTTCACCGGGAAGGGGAATTCTTTGAACGGCATCGGGACACTCCCCGGCAAGCACCACACGGCGAGCTGTGGGGTTCTTTTGCGCGCGCTGCTTGAAAGATGCGCCGGCCAGGCGTGCGATGGTGCCGCGGTGGGTGCAATCAACGACCATTTTGCCCATCACCGCCTGTCGCCCGGCCCGGTTCGCCACCACGCATCCGGCCAAATTCCCGTCGTCGTTCTGGATCACTTCCGTGGGGAACGTTCCAAAGCAAACGGTGACCCCGGCATCAAGGCAGGCCTCGTCAAGAACCTTTTTCACCCTCATGGGAGTGGCCGGATTTCCCCCGTTAAATATTTTCCTGGTGATCGGACCGGACGACTCATCAGCCTTCTGCCACAGGAGAAGGGTGGAGCACATGTCATCGCCGAGGTAGGGGCGGGGCGCGGCCAAAAACACTTCGCACCCGTTTTCCGCCGCCACAGTTGCAGCGGCGACGGCCCGCACTGAGCCGCCGACAACAACGACGTCATATCTTCCGGTAATGGGGATTGAAGTCTGTGTCATGGATTTATCCTGGCGCATAATGCAAAGAACCAAAAGCTCTCGCCCGGGAGTTCTGGGTAAAGGGGCTGTTCAATCACCGGCGGCATCTTCTCCGTCTCGGGATTCGAAACTCAGGCCGGATTGGGTGGAGAACATGCCATCGTCCTGCATTTTTTTGCGGATGAGTGGGCGAAAATCGGGGTTGAGTTCATACCCCACTGATTTTCGTTCCTCCAGCGCGGCCGCCTGGCTGGTGGTTCCGCTGCCGAGGAAGGGGTCCAGCACCGTTTCGCCGGCGAAACTGTACATCTTGATCAATCGTCGGGGCAGTTCCAGAGGAAATTGAGCGACGTGCCCCTCCTGCCGTTCCGGCGGCAGGCGCCATATCCCGCGGAACCAGTCGCTCCGTTGTTCCCGAGTGAGCCGACTGTTCTCCTTCTGATCCGCGGAGGGGCGCGGCCACTCACCGCGTTTGCGGAACAGGATGATATATTCATGCTCGTATGTAACATGCCCGTCCTTCGGATAATACGTGGACCCCATCCAGCTCCCGCCACCGGAGGTATTGGTGGTGGATATTTTCTGCCAGATGATGTTTCCCATGAAATCAAACCCGATGTCGCGTCCCATGTGGATGATGTCGGCGGGGATGGGTTTCACGCGATATCGTCCATGTTCGGAGGCACGGAGGTATTGATCACCAATATTAATGGCGGCCCGGCATCCGGGATGCAGCACGCGATGGCATTCATCTATAACCCGCTGGAGACCCTCCAGGTACTCGTCATAACCCTGATCATACCCCAGCTGCTCGGGATGCGCGTAATCTTTTATGCACCAGTAGGGAGGGGAGGTGACGACCAGATGGATCGACTGATCCTCCAGTTCCGGCATACGGCGGCTATCGGAAAATATGACTCTGTGATCTGCCATTTTTGCTCGCACGAAGGTCGAAGTTGTCGAACCCTGTTTATGATAATTCGCGGTACCGTGGAATCCAATCGCCGGACCCTGACGCCCCATCTCATTTCCCTTCCGGAGCCGCCCATCAGCAAGTTTCCGGGATGACTTTTGACTTCAGGCCAACGCTTGTTGTACACTTCCCGCGTGGCGCAGTAATGTTAATTCTGCGTGAGTTTCGCGTTAATTGTCCTTCTGTTTCAGGGAGTATCGCCATGTTTCGACGAAGTTGCATTTGGGTTCTGGCATTTGTGTTTGGTCTGGCAATCATTTCGCAGGGTGTGATGGGGGCGCCTGAAGAGACCGAGGCCGAGGAAGGGCCTCCTATTCCACTGCACACGATCGAAGGCGTTGGTGGCGCGGTGCTGACCCCGATGGCGTATCCGGTCAATCCCGGACCAGAAGGTACTGTAATTGGCAAACCTTCCGTCTCGGCCCAGGCGGTCTGGATCGGCAGTAAGGATATGCAGAATCTGGCGGCCACGGTGACCATCGCTCGTCGGCTGGAGCTGGGGTATGCGATCAATCGGCTCGGACTCGATGATTTCAATAATGAAATCAATGAGGCAGGGCTCGATGTGGGCGATCACGACATCTACCTGCATCATTTCAACGCCAAACTCCTCCTGATTGAAGAGGGTATGGGCGACATGTCGTGGGTTCCCGCAGTGAGCGCTGGCGTGCACTACAAATACAACGAAGACATTGATCGTATCGACCATGACCTGGGCGGTAGGCTGAAGGGTATCGGACTGAGCAACAACGAGGGATTTGACTACACCCTCACGGCCACAAAAACCGTCACGTGCCCGATGACAGGTAACAAGGTCATTCTCAATGCCGGGGCCCGCGCCTCAAAGGCCGCACAGTTCGGGCTGGCGGGTTTCAGTGATGACTATCGTATAACCGGCGAAGGCAGCATCGATATGCTGGTTACGGATCGCCTGGTAATCGGTGGCGAATACCGACAGAAAGAAAGTGGTCTGGACAAAATTGATGACCTCGTGGAACACGAGGATGACTGGTGGGATCTCCACGCCGCTTACATCCTCAACAACAACACGGTCATGTATTTTGTTGGTGGTCACGCCGGCGGCGTGCTGAACCACCAGGATCAGAAGTTCTTCGGCGCTGTTCTGAAATATGAATTCTAAAAGTGCCGACTGAAATCCGGAAGATATGGCCCCGTTTCGACCATCGAAACGGGGCCTTTTTTATTGGGGTTAGCCATACGTAACAAACGCTGCTCCCCGCCGGTGGCCACGACGGAGATGGGATATTGTGCCTTTTATCGAGGCCCTTCCTCCACAGCCTTCATGGTTTTTCCCGACCTCTATCCTCTCACCGAAGAACAGGGGGCATTAGGCTCTGCCTGAGAAAGCGGTCGTCGGACCGAGCCTCCTGCGCGCCATAGCATGGCGCTTCGGCGCCCACGCGGAGGCGGGAGTGGTCCAATTCTTCGCTGGCGCGGACGCCGAAACAGGCCTATCCAGTGGAGGGAAGCCGATGCCGGCGGACGAAGCCAGCGGTGAATTGGGCCGCTCGAATCAGGATCCGCTTTTTCAGACAGAGCCCGGCCCCAAAACCACTATTTTTGCTCTTTCACCGCCGTAATACAGCGCTGGCAGAGGTCATCATACTCTTCATCGTCCCCAACGGTGGGCAGGAAATTCCAGCATCGGGCGCATTTGGCATGTTCGCTTGGTTCCGTGCCAATCAGCAACTTGGGTTCTTTCTCGCCTTCGGTCATTCCCACTTTCTGTTCCGGGGTTAGTTCGGACTCCGGCAGATGCAGTTCGCTGACCATCAGCACCTCCTGCAGCGTTTCGGAGTTGTTTTGAAGGATGGATCGCAGGCTTTCGCTGTCAGTCCACAACGTAACGCAGACTTCCATACTGTTGGAGACATCACTGCTGTCCCGCAACTCCTCGATCGCGCGGTCCACGTCGTCGCGAACCCGCAGCATCCGGTTCCAGCGTTCATGCAGTTCGTCGTCAATCCACGACTCATTGACCTCGGGCCAGTGGGCCAGATGCACGCTTTGCACATCTTCGTCCGGGTGGTCGATGTAGCCCCAGACTTCCTCGGCCGTATGGACCAGGACGGGTGCGCACAGTCGGGTGAGCGCCAGAAGGATGTGGTGCAGAGCGGTCTGTGCACTTCGGCGTTCCCGCCAGTTCGGCGCCGAGCAATATAACCGATCCTTCACGGCATTCAGATAAACGGAACTCATCTCCACCGCACAGAAGTTGTGCAGCAACGTGTAGGTGCGGTGCAGGTCATTGTCCTCCCACGCCCGGGTGATATCCCGGATCAGCCGTGCCGTGGCATCCAGCACCCATCGGTCCATCTCCTCCATCTCAACAACCGGTACAGCATCCGTCGCGGGGTTGAAATCGGGAAGATTCCCGAGCAGGAACCGGAACGTGTTACGGATGCGCCGATACGCATCGACCATGTTGCTGCGGATGTAATCGGTATCAACACTGATCGTGTCGGTGTAATCGACGCTGCACATCCAGAGCCGGAGAACCTCGGCGTGGAAATCCTCGACTCCCTCATTCACGCTGATGAAATTGCCGGCGGATTTGGACATCTTCATGCCCTCGTCGTCCACCACGAAACCATGGGTGAGGACGTTGCGATAGGGTTTTTGATCCCACGCGGCCATGGATGGCAGGAGGGAAAGCTGAAACCAGCCCCTGTACTGATCGGTTCCTTCCAGATACATATCGGCCGGGAAATCCAGTTCTTCGCGCTTGCGGCAGACGCTGTGATGGCTGGAGCCGCTTTCGAACCAGACGTCAAAGATATCGGTCTCCTTGGTCCAGCTGCTGCTTCCGCACTGCGGGCACGAAGCACCGTCGGGCAGGAACACGGTGGCGTCATCGGTTTCAAACCAGCTGTCGGCCCCTTGCTCACCGAAGACCTCCGCCACATGCAGCACGCTCTCGCGTGTCAGCAGCACCTCCCCGCACTCGTCGCAGTAGAAAGCGGGGATCGGCACGCCCCATGATTTCTGCCGGGAGAGGCACCAGTCGGGGCGTTCCTTGACCATGCTTTCCATGCGCTCTTCGCCCCACTCCGGCACCCAATTCACGGTTTGCACCGAATCGAGAATCTGCTCCCGAAAACCTTCATGATCCATTCGCACGAACCACTGGTTGGTGGCGCGGAAGATAACCGGTTCGTGGCAGCGCCAGCAGTGGGGATAGGGATGGGTCATCTGCTCGGTATTGATCATGTGCCCCGAATCGGTGAGATGATCGACGATGGTCCGGTTACCCTCTTCAATGTGCTGACCGGCGAAAGGACCCGCCTCTTCGGTGAAATGGCCCGTCGCATCGACCGGGCTCACAATGGGCAGGCCATGTTCCAGCCCCGTCGCGTAGTCCTCGAGGCCGTGGCCCGGTGCGGTATGAACACATCCCGTGCCGTCTTCCAGAGTCACGTATCGGGCGCTGACCACCGGGCATTCCCTGTCGATGAAAGGATGGCGGTATTCCAGGCCGGTTAGATCCTCCCCGCGGGCGCTTCCGGTGACCTCATAGTCCTCAACACCCGCCTGCGAGAGGACATGGTCGGCCAGTTGCTCGGCCAGTATGCTCACCACAGTCTCACCCGTATCCGGATGTTGATAACGTGCAGCCACGTACTCCGCCTGCGGGTGGACGGCCACCGCCAGGTTGGCCGGAAGGGTCCAGGGCGTGGTGGTCCAGATCAGGACATTGACTTTGTCCTCGCCATGGAGATCAAACAGTTTCCAGGGGTCGACAGCCGCGGCGTTTTCGGCGTGGCGCAGCACGGGGAAATTGACGTAGATGGATGGGCTGGGGATGTCCTCGTATTCCAGCTCAGCCTCCGCCAGCACCGTCCGGCAATTGTAACACCAGTGGACGGGTTTGAGATCCCGGTACACAAAACCCTTATCCACCATCTCGGCGAACACTTCCAGCGTCCCCTGTTCGTAGCAATGATTGAGGGTGAGGTAAGGATCCTCCCAGTTGCCGGTTATGCCCAGCGACTGGAACTGCTCTTTCTGCAGATCCACGTATTTAAGCGCGTAATCCCGGCATCGCGCACGGATATCCGTTTGAGAAGTGGAGTCGCGCTCATCCCCCAGTTCCTCCAGAACTTTCACCTCAATGGGCAGGCCGTGACAATCCCAGCCGGGCACATACGGCGCGTCGTAGCCCCGCATGTTCCGATAACGAACGAAAAAATCCTTAATGACCTTATTCAACCCCGTACCGAGGTGGAGCTCGCCGGTGGGATATGGCGGGCCATCATGAAGAACATATTTCGGCTGTCCTTCCCGGGCCTCCCGCAGCTTTTCATACAGATTCATGTCCCGCCATTTTTCCTGCGTGCGCGGTTCAAGGTCTTTCAGACTGGCCTTCATGGAAAAATCAGTGTCGGGCAGATTGATGGTTTCTTTATAGCTCATGGTCGTGATATTATCCTGTGGAAACAGCAGTAAATGGAGTGAAGAACGTGGTATCTATTCAGACTCTGACGGTCAGGGAGAGCACAGAACCAGCAGCGAATTGATCATCAGCTGGTCGGCACCAGCAGGGAAAGCCTCAGAGCCCATTCCCATTCTCAGACAGAAGTCAGGTCCCCGACACAATATCGTCGAGCGCGCTGGCGGACACGCGCTCGACCAATATCTCCTTTTTCGATGATCTCTCTCCGGACATAATATGGACCTGAGATTGTTTGATATCAAGTTCGCTGGACAGCAGCTCAATGACCGCTTCGTTAGCCTTTCCCCCCTCCGGCGCAGCGCTGACGGCTACCTTCATGTGGCCGTCATGTTGCCCGCGGATCGCATTCTGACTGCTTCCAGGGGCTACAAGAACCGGAATAACGTATCCTGAACGTGTTTTTTTGAGTTTGATCACGGGGGATATCTTGGGTACACAATAAGGAGTATTTCACACCTAAGTGGTGGCAGGTATTCTACATACCCATTGTGAGTCCGTCAAATATAGTCGTTTGCCCAGGCTTCCCCCTCCGGCGACTTTCATCAAAGGCGCTCAGGGTGTAAACTACTTTTACGTGCGTAACTTGTCCATGTTATTCTCCGCATTAAACCTATCTTCAGGCTGGACACCGACGCAATAATCTTTCAACAGTCTGCTTCCATTGATAATATCCCTGGTTCAAATCGATCGGCGAGCATGATACACAAGGAGGAACGACAGGGTGGATCTCCGCGATAAATCGGTTCTGCTTTTCTTCATCATAGCCACGGTGCTGGTGGGGTCCTGGTTCTTTACGTTCCCGCTCCGGGAGGCCATTCAGCCCGCTGACCTGTTTTTTGAAGGCTTCTACCTCATCGTGGCCGTTGGCTGCTTTCTGCTCGTGCAGCAGCTGGACGTCCCCAAAATCTCCTGGGGATGGTCCCTTCTGACGATGGGATTGTTGATTGGGTTCCTCGAGGAATTTTCGGCGTCCCCCACATGGATCGACGTTTACGGTGGTACGGGACTGAAATCGGGCGGACTTCTTCTGATGGGGTTGGGTTTTTATTCCGCTCTCACAACCACCCAGGCCAACCAGGACAAATACAAGTCCCTGTTTATGGAGATGGGCGATGGGATCGCGCTGAACGAGATCCTCTACGACAACTCCGGGATGCCCATTGATTACATTTTCCATGAGGTCAATCCCGCTTTTGAGTCGATCTGCGGTATGTCGCGCGGCGAGGTGGAAGGGAAAGCGGCTTCTGAGGTGTACGACACTGATGAAGTCCCACTTCTTGACGTCTATAGCGTTGTTACGGAAACCCTCGAACCCGTTGGGTTTATCACCTATTTTGAACCGCTGGATAAGCACCTGCATGTTTCTGCATTCGCGATTGAACGAGGTAAATTCGCCACCGTGTTCTCGGATATATCTGAACGCATGGCGACCGAAGAGAAGCTGCGAGGAACGCTCAGTGAGCTTCGTCAGGCCCGTCAGCAATTGGTCGACCAGGACTGGGAACGCATGCTCAACACGATGGCAAGCGGCATAGTGCATGAGTTCAACAATGCACTGACAACCATCAGCGGCTTCACCGATCTGTTGCTCAATAAGCCGGAGAAGCTGGAAGACAAGGATGCGGTGCTGGATTATCTCGAACGTATGGATGAAGCCGCGGATAGAGCTGCTGAAACCGTCCGGTGCATGCGTCAATTTTACCGGCCCCACGATGAGAAAGAGCACAAGCCCCTCGACCTGAACAAACTGGTTCGAGACGCCATTTCGATGACACGTCCTCGCTGGAAAGAGGATGCTCAGGCCCACGGTATTAACGTGGAGATCAAGACGCATTTCCCCAATGTCTGCAGTGTAAAAGGTTCAGAAGCTGATCTGCACGAAATGATCACCCATCTGATACTGAGTTCCGTTGAGGCGATGGAAGACGATGGCACAATCGACATCGCCGCTGAACAGCAGAGCACGGAGGTTGTCCTGACGGTGAGAGACACGGCGCCTGGAATGGATGAAGAGACCCTGGACCAATGCATGGATCCGGCGTACAACCCACAGGAAATGGGTGATCGCGCGCTGGGGATGTCTGTGGTGCATGATATCGTCCAGGATCATAACGGAAGTGTGAAGGTGGAGAGTGACCCGGCAGACGGAACTACGGTGCGGATCACATTGCCACTGAGCCGGGAACTCCCGGAGGAAGAGGATACACTCAGCGAGATGGCCTCGTGCCCACCCCTGAACGTCCTGCTGGTCGAGGACGATCAAACGCAAATCGTTCTGCTGAGCCAGATGCTGCAGGATTTTGGGCACACCGTCGATATTGCAGGAACGGGCGAGGAAGGCCTTGATAAGTTCGAGGCGGGCAAATACGATGTCGTTATCACCGACCGCGCGATGCCCGAAATCGGGGGCGATGAATTGGCCGAACGGGTCAAAGAAGCAGCAACTGATCAACCCATTATCATGTTGACTGGTTTAGGGCAGGTAATGGATGCCAGAGGGGAAAAGCCCGAAGGAGTAAATGCCGTCGTATCCAAACCGGTAACACTGAGCAAACTACATACCGCTATCACCGAGACGGTCACGCCGGAAGACACCGAACAGGACCCGCGCTGATCCGGTTCACCTTTGATAGTTGTTGCGCTGTACACGCAGCAATATCTGATGATGCGACCGACTGAAAACTGACCTGTCAACACCGTGCGTTCGCGGCCGCCCCGGACATTTGCCAACCGTGTTTGTTTGATGGGTGCACTGAATTTTTTTCAACCCAAGCGCCTCCCACAAGTTTTCCCGGGTTTTTCCGGTGAAAATGCGCTCTGGTATTCAGAAAATGCATTCAAAGCTTCAGAGATACAGGGATAAACAGATGCATTCTGAGGCCCTGTGTCATGGACCCATGTGTCGGTCCGAACAGTATGAGCGAAAAACAGAATGCATAAATGTATGTCTGAGACCGTAGAAAGCCTGCAAAGGGCCGCTTAGAATTGTTGGATAAGTCTATTTCTTCAGGAAGGTGTGGAGCATGTGCTCTGCAAAGAAAAAAGAAGACCGGCGCCGAGCCCGGCGGATTGAGTGCAAGAACGTTCTTGTAAACTACCGCCAGATGGGGCTGTTACGCCGCGTGATCAACCGAGCTCCCAGCCTCGATGAAAAATCGAAACGGCACCCTGTACTGGATATCAGTCGTACGGGCATGTCGTTTCTGACTTCAGACAAACTGGACGAAGGCCAGGAACTGGTGATGCGAATCAGTTTCGGGCCGCGACGCCCCAATGTGGATGTGAACGGGGAAGTAACATGGCGTGATGAAGGAAAAGGCCAGCACGACTACAGCGTTGGCGTTCGTTTCATAGACATAACCCCGTCCGCCTGGCATACTCTTCTGCATCTGAACAAATTTGTTGTGCCATCCGATACATCCGAAGCCTGGAAATTGCGTGGGGAAGGCGTGACTCGCAAATCAAAAAGCTGGTCCGAAAAATCCAAACCCCGCAAACGAGATCGGAAGATCAAAGATGGTTTTCTGCGCCTGACCTCTGAGATTAAAGCGAACAATCTGGAATCACTTCTGAACGAGCAGAAGGGGCGCCCGTGCGCGGAGTTCCAGGGGGTCGATTCCAGTAAAGCAAAGATCGCACGCGAACTGAAAAGCCTGCGCCAGAACATCAATGATGTTGACGTGGAAGCAAATCCACTCCGTGCCTATCTCCAGCTCGAGGGATTCAGCGACCGATTCAGTTGCCTCAAGGAGGTGGAACTCCCTGAAGAACTCGATAAACAGCGAGAGATCGTATTGCGGAAGCTGGAAAACAAACGGGAGAAGGTGGAGGACAAATGGAATCCGCGGGCTCACCGAATTGCGCGAAAAATCGCCAAATTGGGTCGCCGGGTGGATCGGATGCTGGACAGGATGATCCAGAAACTTCAAGAGACTTCCGCCGACCGCGAGGATTCAGAATGGACCGGTATTACAGAACAGACGCGCCAACTCAGTGATGTTATCCGCCGTATCCAGGTGCTGGTGGATCGGGTGCCGGATGCACAATGCGAGAGTCTCCCTTTCTGGGATCTCCTTATAGAAGCTCGTGAGAACCTTCTCAAACCACACGCGCGAAATGTGTTTCTCTTTAAATGTGCCGCGGCCGTAGCTCGCGCAAATGGCGACCTCAAGGCACATGAGAGGGATCTTCTCGGGAGTATTGCCGATGAAATTCATCTCAGCCCGCAGGAAGAGAAACGGCTCATACGTCGCGCACAGGATATAGGAACGAGTGAGTTCGATGGATCTCCGGATGAGGCGCGCCAGATCATTCATCACCTCTACCTCTGTGCTACAACCGAGGATGAGATGAGTGAGGCGGAGGAGAATGTACTCAAGCGAATCGCCAGTAATTGGGGGGTAAAAGCTGAGGAAGTCGATGAGATCCTGGATCAGCGTAAACGCGTGAATCAACTGGCGAGACAGGGCATTGAAAGGGTGAAGGATCTCATCAAACAGGTAAAAGAGGGTTCCATTAAAAACTGCCCGGAGGAGGCAAAAGCCTTCCACAGAGATGTCGCTAAACTTGCCAACCTGATCAATCAAATCGAAAAACAGGTCTCACGCATCCCCGAGATGCATGTGAAGGATCTGCCCGACTGGGAGATGCTCCGGTCGGCACGCGAAAATATTATCCGCCCGCACAGGCAAAATATTTTCCTGCTGAAAGCCTCCCTCCTGATGGTAGTCGCCGATGGCGAAGCGACGGAACCGGAAAAGGATTTTCTTAACGCAATTGTGGATCAAATGCGCTTTCCGCGTTCGCTGGCGATGAAATCGCTGGAGAATCCAGAAAAAGTCAGCCTGCCCGAATTTGAAGGCACGCGGAAAGAGGCCCGGGCGATGGTGCAAAAACTGTATCGGTGCGCACTGGCGGACGGTTCAGTCGATCAGGCCGAGAAGGAATTTCTGGGAGAGGTGGCCCACAAACTGGGTGTCAGCCGACCCGAAGTGATCGATGAAGTGACCCGACTGGGAGAGCAGGAGAGCACCTCGTTTCTGGATCGCGTGGCGGTGATGAAACGGGTCAGGGAACTGGATGAACTGGGCGAGGGTATCAAAGTGGGTGCCGATATCGATGACGGCATGCGTGAATATATTGAATCGCATTTTGAGGTCCCCGAAGGGGATACCTTGCTGATGACCTACGAAAACCACCTTATGGAAGACATGCTCGAGTGCGGCGCCCTGACCCCTCACTGTCTTCTGCTCCGCACGCCCGACCACGAGAAGAAGTCGATCGAGATTGCCGACATAAAGGGCGTCGATGCGGACGGGGTGGCGACGTATTTGCTGCTGGAAGAGGAACGTTGTGTGCAGATGTCACGCATGGCGGAGCCGTTCATCCATCTCGTCGTGGACAGCGTGCGAATGAACCAGCGCCACCTGTAGCCCGGACATTTCACGAGTCGTCAGTTGCAACTGACGGCTCGGTCGGAGACCAAACCGGTGCCGTTTGAGTTGTTGAAAACACCATGTGATTCACAATTGCCCTGATTGTTCGACATTACCTGTGTCTGAGGCTGCTTTTAGAATAATTCACGCTTGAGGTTTGTGAAATGTTCGGGGTGGGCCCGGCGCAAGGGACCAGAGGAATCATTTCCCCGTTCCCCGCCTGAAAACAATCACAGTTGCGTCCTGCATGAGGTGAGGCCCCATGCAGGACAATTGCCCGGTTCAAACCCAACACTTCTCCCCGCTTTCAGGTGAGGTCATCATACCGTTCATCATCCTTCAGATCTTTCACCAGCTGTTTCACCTCCCCTGATCGGTCCTTGGGAACCACCAGAAGGGCGTCTTTGGTGTCCACAATCGCGATGTCGTCAAGCCCGATGGCCGCGACGAGTTTCCGCTCCGGATTTTTCACGTAGATCGTGCTGTTCTCGGTTCCCGGAGTCTTCGTGGGGCCCACCAGTAGATTGCCCTCATCGTTGGTGGGAAAAGCATCGGTGATGCTGCTCCAGTTTCCAATGTCGCTCCATCCCATATCCACCGGCAGAACCGCCATGCGTCCCTCGGCGGCCGCCGGTTCCAGCAGGGCGTAGTCCACCGCCACTTTCTTGATGGTGGGATAGACGGTCTGAATTACCTGCGCAAAGTTCCCGTCTTTCCGTGCCTGTAAAAGCTCCTCAAACTTATCATACATTTCCGGTTCCAGCTCTTTGAACTGCGACATCACGGTACCGGATTTCCACACGAAGAAGTTGGCATTCCACAGATACTGACCACTTTCTGTGTATTCTTTGGCCGTGGGGTAATCGGGTTTTTCCGTGAATTCGGCCACCTCGTAAACGTTCGTTCCCCCGTAATCTCCCACGTTGGTGCCTTTTTTGATGTGCCCATACCCCGTCTCAATGCGCGTGGGCTCGCAGGCAACCGCGGTGAGATACTCCGGTTTGTCGGAGAGGAACTGATCGGCTGCTTTGAGCGTATCGGTGAATGCCTCCGGATCTTCCACGTAATGGTCGCTTCCCAGGCTGGCGATGGTCACATCCGGGTCCCCTTCCGCAGCCACGACCGTTTCCAGACCGATGGCCGCCGCTGTGTCGCGTTTGGCGGGTTCCACGATAAAGTGGTCCTCATCCAGTTGCGGCAACTGCTCCCGGGCCAGTTCCAGGTTGCGCTCGCCGATGGAAACGTACATATCATCGGCGCTTGCCAGCCCGGCGCCGGTGAAGCGATCGTAGGCCATCTGAACACAGCTCTTGCCATCAAACATCGGTAGAAATTGCTTGGGATTATCCGATCGGCTCCAAGGCCACAGTCGTGTTCCCGTCCCACCAGCACGTATGATGATTTTCATCGTCCGGCTCCCTGTCTCTAATTCAAAAAGTCAGTGAAAGAAACTGTAAATGGCCGGCTGCCCGTCAGTTTTTTGCCCGGCCAGCTTAATCCTATGGATGATCAGGTGGTGTTGCAAGACGCCCCGGTTGGGATTCGATGAACAGCAGTTCCTGCATTACTCGGGGCTCAACCACAGTGGACAGAAGGCCTCCGGCTCCAGAATCCCCCTCTCGAACCATCGCAGGCCCAGAGCTCCTGATCCGTTGGAAAATATAGTGAACCCCAATTCGCAAAATAGCCGGGAATAACAACCGGTGTTTCCTGAGCGCTTCTGCAAAATTGTTCTAAGGTTTTTGCGAGTCAGAAGAACAAAAAAACTATCACTGGCCGTCCCACGACTGCAATGGCAGAACGGATTTATTTCGTATGTATCCCATTGTGTGGATAGAAA
>CAZXYF010000059.1:0-16166 GCA_964644705.1 uncultured candidatus Brocadiaceae bacterium
AAAAAAAGGCCTGACTCTCGCGAGCCAGGCCTGAAACTGGTAGCGGGGGGTGGATTCGAACCACCGACCTTCAGGTTATGAGCCTGATGAGCTTCCTAACTGCTCTACCCCGCGTCAGGGCATTTGTTTTTGTATTCTCAAGACTTACTACTTCCTTCCTTCGCAACGGTAAATATACTAATACATCTGCCGGGATTGGTCAAGTCGTGATCGCCCCTTTAAGTCCTAAAAAGTCGATCTCTGGCTCCTGCATTTGGTGTTACACATTCAGTATGCGTTTCACATCTTCGGGTTCGATTCGGTAGGTGCTTCCCCGCCCCTGATAGAAACCATGCTCGCGGATCATGTGGATGTTGAGCGGGGTCCAGGTGATTGTCTCACCGAGTTCCTCGTTGGTCACCTCCACGTACCCTTTCCGAGCGGCGTGTCCGTCTTCCCAGGGGCAGGGCACCAGCCCCCTCCATTCATCCACCTTTACGGCGTAGATGTCTTCTACCGTGACAGGCGTTCCGAGTCCCTTGCGCCCCTTTTTGGTGAAATACTCCATGCGCCGTGCGATGCGTCGATGAGTTAGCCCGAGCCGATTGATCTGATTACCATCATCCTCGATTATCTCTTCCAGCTGACGCTGGTCGTCCCCCAAAAGCCCGTCGCGCGTGATAATACCTGGGGCCATGCGCCGTTCCACCTTCTGGATTTGCGGGGATTCCTTCATCGCTTTTCTCCCGGCCATATCATTCGGTAAACTTGTCGTAAAACATTCGATCCTCCGTCAACCCCTTTGGTTTGAGGGTGTTGATTACTGCATCAATCATGCCCGGGCTTCCGCAAAGATAAAACCCCTGTGTGGAGGCGTCTTCAATCCGCTCATCCAGCGGTTCAGTGACCAGCCCGGTTTCTCCGTCCCAGTCATCCTCTTCTTTTGGTTGAGCCAGAACGGGAACGTAGGTGAAATTGGGGATTTTATCCTCAAACCCTTTCAGCTGGTCCTGCAGGTAGAAATCCCGCATCTCGTTGGCTCCATAGAATAGGGTGGCGGGGCGCTCGATCTGTTCTCGTTCCATTTTGTAGAGGATGGAACGGATGGGGGCAATCCCGGTTCCTCCGGCGACAAAAATGATGTCTCTGTCCGATTCCCGCAGGTAGAATTCACCGTATGGGCCGTTGATGTTGATGGATTCCCCTTCCTCGAGCAGCTCAAAGATATAGGTGGTGCAGATGCCGCCCGGGGCAAGGCGAATGATCAACTCCAGATGATGGGTCTCGGTGTCTGGCGAGGCGATTGAGTAAGCCCGATAGACCGGTTCGGGGGTCTTACCATAGGGAGGGACCTCAAACTGGATGTACTGGCCCGGTTTGAATTCCATTTCTTCCGGCTCAATGATGTCCAGCTCAATGAGTCGGGTGTCGTAATTGAGATCTTCAATCCGTTTCACCTCCGTTTCATACTGTTCAAGCTCAAGTATCTGCTCGGGCAATTCAATGGACAGGTCATCGCGCACTTTAACCTGGCAGGAAAGGCGCATGTTATTCTCTACCTCTTCCTCCGTCAGCTGGGGGCCTTCGGTAGGCAGAAGAGGCCCCGCTCCCTCCAGAACTTTGACTTTGCACAGCCCGCAGGACCCTCGTCCTCCGCAGGCGGAAGGAACAAAGATTTCCTCGTCCATCAAGGTGGCCAGCAGAGTGTTTCCGCCCTCCACCTCCAGTTCGTCCTCCTGGTTGATGGTGATCGTGCAAATGCCGTAATTGATCAGAACAGCTTCGGATAAGAGCAGCATGATGGTCAGGAGTGCACACAGGCCCGCCACAACACCGACCGCCATACCGGCCGCCATCAGTATCTCAATTATCCTCGTCATCGGCCGTCCTCTCTTTGTTCCGTTGTGATGGGGTTAGCCTGGAGGATTGGGGTTGTTTAGAGGAGGATGTGGGTTCTGTTTCGAGTGATCTGGACTGTGGTGCGCTGGGGGGCTGTGCCGGTAGGACGCCGGAAAACCCGACGAAACCAAGAGCCATTATTCCGGCGATGATAAGAGTGATTCCCGGGCCTTTTAGACCCTGGGGGATCCTTCCTCTTTTATCGAGTTTCTCGCGAATGCCGGCCATGGCGATAATCGCCAACGCCCAGCCAACGCCGCTGCCGGCTCCGTAGGATATGGCATTCACCAGGGTGTATTCCCGAATGACCATGAACAGCGAAACACCAAGGATAGCGCAGTTGACCGTAATGAGCGGGAGAAAGATGCCGAGAGCGTAGTACAGAACCGGGGAAAAACGCTCAATGCCCATTTCCACCAGCTGCACGAAGGCCGCGATCACGACAATAAAGACAATGAAACGCAGATATTCGAGTCCAAACGCCGCCAGGATCTGGAACATTATCCAGTTGATGCCACTGGTGCAGGTCAGCACGAAAATGACGGCTGCCCCGAGACCGAGGGCGGTTTCAATTTTTCGGCTCACCGCCAGAAAAGAACACATCCCCAGGAATCGGGCCAGCAGGATGTTTTCGGTGAAAATAGCGGCGAAGAATATGGCAAATGTGTAGGCAGTCATATTTGTTTCCGTCCTAAAAAGCTGACTGGGTCTGCATCATTTCCGGTGTCCATGGCTTTATCCGGTCGGGGCATCATCCGGTGTGATGTTACCCCAGTGTCGCGCCGCCCAGATGACCAGAGCCAGTGCGAAAAAAGCGCCGGGGGGCATCACCATAATCACCCAGGGACGCCACCATTCGCCCATCACCTGAACGCCAAACAGTGTTCCCATCCCCATGAGTTCCCGGAAAAAAGCGATGATGAGGAGGATAAGAGAATATCCGAGACCGGTGGCGATCCCGTCGACAAACGAGGGCCACACCGGATTGGAAGAGGCAAATCCTTCGGCACGCCCCATAATTATGCAGTTTGTGATGATGAGTCCGACGTATGCGCCCAGTTGTTTGGAAATGTCCGGAAGGTAGGCGTCCAGTACAATTTTGAACATGATTACGAACGAGGCGATAATCAACACCTCCACGATCATCCGGATGCGCTGGGGGGTGTAATTCCGCAGCAGGGATACCGTCACATTGGAAAAAACCACCACGAATATGAGGCCGATGCACATCACCAGAGTGTTGGTCAGTAAATTGGTCACCGCCAGGGTGGAACAGATGCCAAGAATCTGACGGAAAATTGGATTTTCATCCCACATGCCGGCCTTGAACACCTGGGCGGAGCGGCTCAACATGATTTTTCTCAGAAATCCCGGCATCTACGACTCCTTATCTGGTGTCGGTTTTTGAAGATGTCGTTTCTGTTTTCTCGCGCATTGTCGCCAGAAAGTTTTTCAGCGTGGTGTCGATGATGCGCTCCACACGTTTACTGGTCTGTGTTGCCCCGGTTATGGCATCTACGTCTCCGCTTCTCTTCTCTTTCCCCGTCCGCACCAGACGTATCAGCTGTCCGTCCGGCCCGGTCTCGTCGGGAATTGGTTTGTTTCTGAACTGCTTCTCGAACCACGGTTCTGTGATTTCGGCTCCCAGGCCGGGAGTTTCGCTCTGTTCGTAGAATGCCAGCCCGCGAATCGTGTTCAGATCCGGGCTCACTGCCATGTAACCTTTGATCGTGTCCCAGAAACCCCGGCCCTGAACTTTAAAAGCGTAGCCGATAAGCTTCCCGTCCGCAGTCATAGCCGCCAGGACCGGGACGCGTCGAGCCTGGGTCTGGATTCTAATGTCCGTTTTATGTATTCGTTGCTCATACAGGTTCGTGAATTGTTTCAGGGAAGCGTCTGTGGGAGTATCAATGTTCAGAACGCGCATCACAACGCGTCGTTCCGCCACACGCCGATTGAGCTGGACCCGTTCACGGGTCGTGGAATGGACGACGGCGACGCAGGTGGTGAAAAACGCTGCGACCACGGTCATGTAGCAGACTGTAAAGACGTGTTCCTTCACTGCCCGGTTTCCTCCTCATGTTTTTTCTTCTTAGCCCGGGCACGTCTGGCCTTATTATATTTCCGGACGTAGTGGTCAGTGATGGGCACAAACGTATTCATGATCAAAATGGCAAACATAAACCCTTCGGGGAAATTTGAGAAACCGCGCATGACGACGGTGAGTCCGCCGATGCAAATGCCGTAAAAGTACCGGCCTTTGTCGGTGGCGGGGGAGGAAACAGGATCCGTGGCCATGAAGACGCTACCGAACAGGAATCCCCCGGAAAGTAGGGTGAAGAGGGGGGCGGGGACAGTCGGAGCGCCGATCACCCAGGAGAAAATTGCGCTGAAGATGGCTCCGCCGGCCAGGCACGCGACGATGATGCGCCAGCTGGCCGTTTTTTTGACTATCAGATACGCCCCGGCCAGGAGGATGAGAAGGGCGGATGTCTCTCCCATCGATCCGGAAATATTGCCCACAAGCAGATCGCTGATGCCCGCAATGGTGTCTCCGGCCTTATAGGCCGTCAATGGAGTAGCGCGTGTGATAGCGTCTGCGGACCCAGTCCAGCTGGAAAATCCACCGACCGCTCCTGATAGCGGGGGGAGCCATTTGCTGGTCATGGAGACCGGGAAACATATATAGATGAAGCATCGGCCGACCAGAGCCGGGTTGTAAACATTGCGTCCGAATCCCCCAAAGACTTCTTTGCCGAAAATGATGGCCACCACCATGCCGATACCTGCTACTGAGTACGGAACCGTTGGTGGAAGAGTAAGTGCTAATAGTAGGGCCGTGACAAAGACGGCCGCACTGACTTTTTCCCCCCTCTGCCGGCAGAAAAGCCATTCGGCCACGGTGCCGACGATAACGCATTCCGTCATGATGGCCAGGGACCGCCACCCGAAAAAATAAATGGATGCCAGCATGATCGGGATGAGGCTGATGATTACCCGAACCATGGGGCGCTGATATTTGTAGATGTCCAGGACCGAGAGGAGGGGATTCTTGGCCCGATTGCCGCTCTGGCCCTGTTCCTGGTTACCCATAGATTGTATATGCTCCAGAGTGAACTATGCGTGTTCTGACCCGGCAGATAAAATCACCCCAGCCGGGTCAACGTGTTGGGGGCTATTCTACTCCCAACGTTGCGCATTCAGCAGGGGTGTTAAACACTTCGATGTGTCGGAAGATTGGCACCGCTTTATTCTTCAGTGATGATTATTGCTTGCATCGGGCATTCCATCACTGCATCTCGGACATCTTCCTCCACATCCTCCGGTACCGTGTCAACCTGCACCTGAGACAATCCATCCACCACCTGAAAAACCTCGGGACAGATTTCTTCACAGGCGGCCGAACCACTGCACAAACCTTCGTCCACTTCAACTTTCATTCGACTATCTCCTCGAAAATATTCACAGAGTGATGTTCTTCACCCCACCGATTTACGGCGAGGTGTTCTGACAAATACCCCGATAGGGTATCGACAGTGATTCCCAACTTCTCAATGCGATGGTACCCCTCAGTTCGAATGAAGTCAAGTTGTCGTGGATGACCGTTGTTCCCGGTGTTGTTCGTTTCCGGTCGGGTCGCTAAAATGAGTTTTAACAACAGCGCAGAAGATAGCAAAAGACCGTGACCGCGTATCCGACCGGGATGAGGAGATACAACATGCAACCTGTTGAAATTGCGAAAGACGCACACTGGGTTGGAGTCAACGACCGGACCACCGATCTTTTTGAGGGGCTCTGGCCCATCGATGACGGAGTCACTTACAACGCCTACCTGATCAACGATGATCAGACCGCCCTGATTGATCCGGTTAGAATATCGAAAGTTGAGCTTTTGCTCGAAAAAATTGAGGCCGTTACCGATCTGTCCAGTATCGAGTACATTATCCTGAATCACATGGAGCAGGATCATACCGGTTCACTCAACGTTTTAAAAAGGTTGCTGCCGGAAGTGACTTTCGTGGGCACCGAGAAGACACAGGGCATGCTGGAGAGTTTCTATGGAATCAGCGACAACGTTCGCGTTGTGGGGGACGGAGAGATTCTTTCGCTGGGGGCGACGCAACTGAAGTTTTTCGCCACCCCCTTCATTCACTGGCCGGAGACGATGATGACGTATGATGAAGAACGAGGGGTTTTGTTCTCCGGTGATGGATTCGGCATGTTTGGTGCATTGCAGGGTGGGCTGTTTGACGATGAGGTGCCGGACATGGAGTTCTACCAATCGGAGGGCATCCGCTACTTTGCCAATGTTGTGGCCAAATACAGTCGCCCGGTGCTGAAAGTTATCGAACAGCTGTCGGATCTGGAGATCGACACGGTGGCGCCGGCTCATGGGCTGGTATGGAGAGATAATCCCAGCAAAATCCTGTCTCTTTACGAGAAATGGGCCGGATACGGGAATGGCCCTGCTGAGCCGGAGATAACGATGATCTATGGATCAATGTATGGATTCACCGAACGCATGATGAACGCCGTTGCTCAGGGCGCTAACGAAACAGGTGTTCCGGTGAACATCTTTGATGCCGGCCGGATGCATCCCAGTTATGTGATGGCTTCGGTGTGGCAGAGTGAAGGTGTGATTGTAGCGGCGCCAACCTATGAAGGCGAGCTCTTTCCGCCGGTTGATCGTGTTCTGCGTGCGGCGGTAACCAAAATGGTAAAAAATCGAAAAATGGCGCTTGTGGGGAGTTACGGCTGGCGCGGGGGAGCCTTCCGCGAAGTTGAGGAGCTGGTGGAACCGATGGACTGGGAAACAGTGGGAAAACTGGATTTCACCGGCAAACCGACAATGAACCAGCGTGCACAGGGGCGGGAGCTCGGTCAAACCCTCGCAAGAGAAGTGCGGTGCGGCGGGGAGTGACCGATTGTCCCTGGAAAAGGGCCGACCAATCAAGGCAATCCGGCGGGCTTGCCCCGGCGATTCTTGGGTTTTTTGCTCTTTTTACCTGCCAGAACCTCAGGGCATTTTTGCAAGACCGCTTCACGTCGAAAACTTGGGCATCACCGCTCAGTGGCTCAGTCTTGTGTTGAGTTTCGCCCGAAGCCAATCCCGGAGCTTTTCCATGTTCATTGCCTTTCCCGGACAGGCGGTATGGGCTCCTCTGCACTCATTGTGACCGAGGACGTGACGCGGAGGAATATCGTACTCCTTGGCCAGGTGGAGAATCAGCTGATGCAATGAGTGTTTCTGGCCCGCGGTCGGCTGGCTGTTCTCAAAGTTACCCACCAAACAGATTCCAATTCCCTCCTCGTTGTATCCGGATGCATGGCTCCCCTCCTGTTGTTCTGCCCATCGTGGTCCCACTTCAATTTCTCCGTCTTCGGTCTGGCTGCCGTTACCGATGACGAAATGATATCCGAGACTGTCCCAGTGATGGGTGTGGACATGATATCGTTCGAAGGAGGAGGCGCTTCCGCCCTGTGTGGCACTGTGATGCACGACAATGTAGTTCCACTCGCGTGCCGGGGTGTCACCATGGGCGCACAGTCTTTTTATCTCATCGTCGCCCCCTCCGCTGGGTCGGCCGGAAACGTAAAACCGTGGTCGATACAGGAAGGAGAGGATGGCAGCTATAGTGATGACACACAGGAGGAATGTATGGGCGATGTGGCGGAGAATTACCCCGGGTTGGGATGCCGGGCGGCGAAGGCGAGAAAAAAAGTGGGTGATGCTCATAGGCGCGAGCGGTTACTCAAGTTCATCCATCTTCTGTTCCCCCACCGCGTGGGTCTCAGAAGTGCCACATTTGGGGCATCGGATGACGCGTTTATGGGGGTTGGAAATTGTGAAGATGTGACCATTGTCACAGATCATGGTATAGTAGGCGGTTTTCTCGCCGCACTGGGGACATCTTACGGGGAAGGTTTTGGACCAGTGGATGCGGCTCATTTCCCCGCAGCTCCGGCATTTGACCGTGATCTCCGGTCCGCTTGAAGCCTGCCATCTCCAGGCGCCAATCCCCAAAAGCAGGAGCGTGACCACGATAGCGGTGTATCGGATAGTCTGTTTGCTTGGGGTGATGAACTTTTTGAACTGTTTGAATCGGCGAGTTGATTTTCTGTCTCCCGCCATTTGTCGTGCGTCATAAAGGTCTCCCGTCTCGCCCTGGCTCAGGTCTTTAAGCACACTCAGCATTTGCACTTCCGTTATGACGCGTTTTTCCATCAGGAGCTGACATATCGGAGGAACCTCGTGGCATTTTTTGACCGCTTTGCGCTGCAGTTTTTTGACCTTCTGGACTTTATCCCAGTCCACATCGCATTTTCGGCGGAGAACATCAAGAAATTCCTCGTCGTTTTCGGATGGCCGGGGTAATGAGAGATATTCCAGCAGCCCAACGGCCTGCTCAGACCCAATCCAGTTTTCCTCAACCATTATTTCGTGGATAGGATCCGGTGTTTGGCCGCTCTGGATCTGTCGATTTTGCTTGACAAAGGCCCGTTCATACTGGTTGGGAGTGATGAGGTTTATCCATCTGGCCCATTGAGCAAACCGAACATCGGCCCGGGCGTATCCCTCTGAGCGTTTGGCGACGTAATAATCCACGGCGTCGCCGGGGGCCATCTCCGGTTCAACAGGTCCACTGCCGCACTTGGGGCAGGACAGGTCATCTCGCCATTGCCGCACGCGAAAAAGCGAATCACAGGCCGAACAGCGGGCCGCGACGGCGTTTCGTGGTGAGTTCTGGGGGTTAGTATTGTCGGTCATGACCGGTGCCGATAAAGGATAGGAATGATGTCATACGAAAGGCGTCGTATTTGGCGGGCCAACTACTCAAAGCGGCCCATCGGTTGATTGTTGCCACTAATATCATCAGCGTATTCATGGAAGTCCTTCAACGTGGACGGGGTCAGGTTAAGGCCCCAATCCTCGCACGATTCTTGAACCAGCTGCACGAGGTTGGAGAGTCGGGCACAGTGTGGATCCTCCGGTGCGCCCCAGTTTACGGCGTTATGTGTGACGAATGTCAGGCTGCGCAGAGGTGTGCCTTCCTCGTCCATTCGTTCAAGGGTATGGCGGATCAGTTCTTCGGCGTGCTCATTGATGCAGGGAGATTCTATGCGCAGGTGGGGTGGTGTATACATCTCCGCGCCCGGTTTGGGGCGTGCTTGAAAATCGCTGTTGACGGGGACCTCAAAAAATTCCATTGTGCCGGCCAATTTGCGATCAAGGGGGTCGGTGTGATGAGGGAATGGGAAGGCGCGTTTCCATTCACAGCACTGGTCCATGTCTATCCGCCCCGGCAGAGAACAGCTGCCCTGAGCGTATCCTTCCATGCACAGGACCTGATATGTGTAGTCATTCGTGCTGAAAAACCCGGGGCGAAAAGTGCGCGAGCGTGTCGAACGGGCGTTTTCCCAGATCCGGCTAACCAGGTGGACGATCTCCCGCTGACGGTCAAAACTGTATGACCCCAGACAGCTCTGGTACTCGTGCAGTTGTGGATGGCACAGAATAGCTGTTTCCATTCCTGCCTCCAGCAGCGCATCAGCCTGTTGTTCCATCCGCGGGAAAACGCTGGGCTCGAGAAAAAAAGTTCCCCTCATCCCAAGATCCTGGAGGCGTTCCGAGAAGCTGCTAACGGATTCCCTGGCGTCCTCCCAGGAGTCCGGACCCGCCACGGCATCCGGCCCTTCAGGCGGGACACAATCCATGGTAAATATGACATGTAATTTCTGTTTACTGTCTTCTGTCATCGTGGAGGGTGAGTAAAATGAAGTCGGCCAGCTCTTAGTATGAGTGTAAATCGTAAATGCTTTCAGCGCAACTTCTGAATCACGGCTGTCACTGGGTATGTGTTCGGTATGCCCTACCGGACAAGCCCGGCAGCAGGGCATCACAAAACTTATGTGTTTTGCTGAATATTTACGTTATTGACGACGATATACATCCAGAACTTTTTCGCGCACTGATCCAAATTGGGAAATCGATTCATTATGTAACTGAACAAGTTCGCTGTTGTATGCCTCCCATCGACTCCGCGCTGTCTCCGCTGACAATCCTTCCTGTTCCTCGATGAGGTTGGCCAGGGAATTGCGTTTTTCGGTGGCAGTCAGTTCGTCTGTAGCCTGATCATAGGTGTAAATGGGAATCATATCGTCCCCGTGCCGGTAATCGATACGCGTGACGCGATGTTTCCGGCGCATTGAACCGAAATTGCGTATGTAGAGGTGCAGGCTTATCGACTGGATATCTTCCGGCGAGACACCACAGGTGGTCAATATGGATTCAGTATCCTCCGGTGTGTCTGCATGGAGGCAAGTGACCGGACGGTGGTTCCGTTCGTTCAGGCTGAAAAAACGGGCAGCAGTCTCGCCCCAGATGTATGCGAACCATGGCCCTTCACCAATCTCATGTGCCAGCAGACATACGGGAGAGTCCGGAGGATTATTCTCAATCCGCTGGAGAACTGTGTGATCCTTGACGGTAACAATTTGTTCCCCGGGCGGGAGGAATCCCAGCAGGGCGGCCATGAGCGTTGTTTTGCCTGCTCCCCCGGGTACAGCTCCAGTGATGAAGGGACTCCCCGCCTGGATCGCTGTCCAGCAGAATCCGGCCGCCTCCGTGGATATGGTGCCAGCATCAATGAGATCAATAATACTCAAGCACCTCCCACCACGTTGATTTGTCCGTCGTATTTCTTCCATATTAGTGTTCTGTGATCCCATAATATTTTTACCTCCTTGCTGATTGTTCTGGTCTGGATTGCGCGTGTTGCCGGTCCGTAGCAACCCTCTTGATTGAACTCATTTTGTTTACAGTTCACCCTGAATATGGTAAAAGACGGTTCCAACTTCTTGTAACGTGAATCATTCTTATACCCGCTAAAAGTGCATGTGATGAACTTTATCCGACGAAAATTGTATGGAGATGTTATCAGCGGAGTGGCCGGGCGTGTAACCCTTTTCATGTGTTTGCTGATGGTGGTGGTGATAGCGTCCGCTGGTGCGGGAGAGCATACGCAGAGGACTGCTCGACCCATCCGTATGCGAAGCCGGAGCGCTATGAAGGTGTATGAAAGTGAGGCGACCAAAGTGTTCGTCTCCACTGGTGTGGCCCAGGTTCGGCAGGGGGATTTTCGCATGGTGGCCCCGCGGCTGGTCTTATGGTTGGACAAACGACATTCCAAGGTGAAAACCCGGGTCCGAGTGTTCGCTCTTGGAACGGGCCCCGCGGGCCAAACCCCGGAGAACCCCGTTTATGTGGTGGAAGGGGAGAGTGCAGCTACGCTTGCAGGGACGTACCGAATGATGGACAGCCCGGTCGGGCTCTCCTGGGACACCGATACGAAGAAAGTGAAGGAGAAAAAGGGCCTTGGCCCACTGTTCCGGCGTGCCCGTGAGATGACGAAGGGGCGTGATGCGTTTGATCTGGATACGTTACCAAAAGCGAAGAAATCCGTTTCGCCCCCCAGCATTCAGCAGGTGTTGCAGGCCGATGCAATCCATTTTTTCACCGACAAAGAAGAGGGTATGACTACGGTCGTGTATATGGGCAACGTGCACGGCCAGTACAAGAATATCAACCTGCGGGCCGACAGCCTCGTTTTATGGATCGACCAGGACAATGGGGGATACGAGATGTATGCCGAGGGGGATGTGTTGCTGGACCGGAAAAAGAGTGCACCTGCAAAAGTTGAAGGTGGGGACCTGGCGGGGTTGGGGGCATTCAACAAATTCCGGGCAGATGAGCTGTATATCAATGCACGCAGAAAACGAGCCCGAGCTTCCCAGGTGGAACTGCAGATGGACACGGAAATGGCGGGTCCGGCCAGAGTGGTCGTGGCCAGGGGGAAAGAGGTTTATGTGCTGGATCCCAAAAACTACGTGATTGAGGAAGTAAGCGTAACACATTGTGACTTCGGTGATCCTCATTATCAGATTGTCGGTGAACGATCCCGGATCGTTCGAGATGACCCGCATCTGTTCATCTCCACCTGGGACGTGGGGCTGGAGACCGGGCGGAGGGATAAAAAGCTGCTGGGACTGCCTTTTCTGTCCATTGATGCGGGGAATAAACCGGGTTACCTGCTGAGAAGTGTGAGCGTGGGGAGCAGCGACAAATACGGCATGTTCGTGCGCACCCGGTGGCGCCTTCGGAATCTTGGCTGGGACCCGGACTGGATGACGGAGTTCGGGGGAAGACTGGATTATTTTGGTGACCGCGGTGTAGGAGCGGGGCTTGAGCTGGGCTATGATTTTGAGGCCTTTGATGCAAAACATCACGGTCTTTTACGCACCTATTATGTCCACGACTCGAAAGAAAAAGATGATAATGGCAGACTCGTACCAAAAGAGGACCGCGGACGAGCCTGGTGGGAGCATCATACTACCTGGAATGAACAATGGAGCACGGACGCGGAGTTTTACTGGCTTTCGGACTCGGGTTTCCTGAGTGAGTATTTCGAGGAGGATTTTGATACCCTGCGTGCCCCCGAAAGCTACATCTACAGCCGGTATGCACAGAACACCGTGTGGGCAGGATTCACGTATAAGCAACAGGTGAATGACTTCATCACGCAGGTTGAGGAGATGCCATCGGGAGAACTGCAGATTATCGGCTCTCCACTGGGTGATTTTGTTTATGACGCGACTTTTGACGCTGGTGTGTATGATCTGGAGATCAGTGATGAACTAACCGCGGCCGATCCACCGGCTTTTTTTCGCGGGCATACCGATCATCGTCTATCACTGCCCTTCTCATGGGGAGGCGTCCATTTCGACCCCTTCGTCCGCGCAGTTGGCACATGGGCCGGGGAAGGGGTGAAAAGTAGTGGCCGATTTGGAGGGTCGGAATTGCGGCTGGGGGGCGGTGGCGGAATCCGGGCCAGCATGGACCTCTCGCGCAATTTTGGTGTGAATAGCTCGACTCTTCAGCTCAACCGCCTCCGACACATTATGACCCCCTATGTCGAGGCCGAGACTCTCCAGGTCAGTACGGGATCGGACAAATTTATACAACTGGGTGGACGGGATCCCTGGCCTCGCCAGGGTAATGGGCCACGCCCCCATACCGACCTCGTTGATGGTATTGACGATTTGACAGAAGTGAGAGTGGGCATGCGGCATCGTTTGCAAACCAAGCGTCGAAACAGCGAGAAGGCTCCATGGAACAGCGTCGATTGGATTGACCTCGACGCGGCCGTGGTAGTCCGGTCCACCGATTCAGTTCGTGTTCCCGAAGATGATAACTACATTGATCTGGATTTTGCGTGGGAAGTGCTGGATTGGTGGCGCATAACTTCCGAAGACAATCGGTTCAGTTTGCAGGATGGGGTGGACGTGTTAAATCTCGGGACCAGTGTGGATTTAACTGATGAGGCCGTTTTCGGTTTGGCTTTTCATCACATCAGTGGCGAGAGCAAAAATGTTGGTGGATATATCCGGGCGGATCTGAGCGATCGATATTCTCTCACGGTGCAGGAAAGCTATGAGTTTGATGCCGGGGGAAGCGGGGGAACCAGTAATATCGATACGCGAGTCGTGTTACAACGTTATTTCCACATGTGGGTCGGGTCGCTGATATTCCGGCACGATTCGGGGGATCAGGGGAACAACACCCTTATGATCAATTTTGCGCCGCGCGGGTTCCGTGCACCCATTCAGCAGGAATTCTCCTCATTCATGGATTGAGAATCTGTGTCGCGCCGATCCGTTTGCCAGAGCAGGATGGGGGTAAGGCATTCGGCCTGTGTGGGTAGATCGCATGCGTGGTCGCCCGGGAGGCGCCACCGCTTTGTTGTTCCTCGTGTCCGCGCTTCCAATCATGTGGTTCGTGGCCGCTGATATGGCCGTTCGTCTCTGTGTTCCGCTGAAGGGAACCTCTTGAAGGGGGACGGCAGAAGGTTGCATAACAGGAAACTAACTGCGTGCTTTTCGAGGTGTTTTCGTGGCCAAACAAAATAACTTACCGTTTGAAAACCGCGAACAGGATGCGGTCACCGTTAGTGAGCTTACACGTCGTGTCCAGCGCACCATTGAAAATGCTTTCAGCAATGTTTGTGTGGTGGGTGAGATATCTCAGTTCACCATCGCTTCTT
This sequence comes from uncultured candidatus Brocadiaceae bacterium, assembly GCA_964644705.1. Classification (GTDB taxonomy): domain Bacteria; phylum Planctomycetota; class Brocadiia; order SM23-32; family SM23-32; genus CAZXYF01. Next base: position 13,980 of record CAZXYF010000059.1, read on the forward strand.
CCGGGCACATCTATCTGACGCTCAAAGACGAGGATGCCGTCCTGAAGGCGATTATATGGAGATCCACAGCCCGAAAATTGAAGTTTGAACTGGAGGAAGGTCTGGAACTGGTGGCTCGAGGCAGTCTGGACGTGTATCCTCCTCGAGGCAGTTACCAGCTCATTGTTCGGGAGGTGCAGCCGCGTGGTATGGGGGCTCTGCAGCTCGCTTTCCGTAAGCTCATGAAAAGGTTGGAAGAGGAGGGGTTGTTCCGCACCGAACACAAGAAAAACTTGCCGGAATTCCCGCGCCGTATAGGCGTTGTCACCAGTCCGACAGGGGCCGCAATACGCGACATCGTCCGGGTCGTTGAGCGTCGGTGGCCGCTTGCAACGATTTACCTGTTGCCCCGTCGTGTTCAGGGAGAGGCCGCGGCTGAGGAGATAGCGGCCGCTATTCGTTTGTTGAACGCCCGTCGGCCGGATCTGGATCTGATGATAGTGGGCCGGGGGGGCGGAAGTTTGGAGGATCTGTGGGCCTTCAATGAGGAGGTGGTTGCCCGAGCGATTTTTGACAGCGAGATACCGGTGGTCAGTGCGGTCGGGCATGAAGTGGATACGTCGGTGTCGGATTTTGTCGCCGATGCTCGCGTCGCCACGCCCTCAGCGGCCGGTGAGAATGTTGTACCGGATCAGACTGAGGTAGGGGCACAGGTGGAGAACCTCAAAAATCGGCTCGCTCGGTCACTGCAGTCGAAAGTGCGGCATGCCCGCCAGCGGCTGGATTCGGTCAAACGCAGCATGGCATTCCGGCGTCCGGAGATGGTGGTTCAGGAGCGCGCTCAACGGGTTGATGAATTGTGGGAAAAGTTGCGCGGAAACTTTGAACACGATCTGGCCATGAGGCGGGAACGGGTGAATGCACTGGCGGGCAAATTGGAGGCGCTCAGCCCATTGAGAGTTATGGATCGGGGCTTCAGTGTAGCTTTTGATTCGTCCGATGAGGTGCTGACATCCGTGCAAGAGGTCGAAATGGGTGATACAATGATGACGCGTCTGCGTGATGGAAGAATATATTCACGGGTCGAAACGGTGGAAACGACAGGGAATGTCATTGCGGATAAGGAACAGCAAAATGAATGATGTACAGATAAGAATTGTTTCAGGACTGATTTTGACATTGATCCTTCTTTCCGGGGTGAGTGCGTCGAGTATTCCTCCCAGCGAAATTGAGGGGGGAGAGTCCCCTTTAATCCGAAAAAATGCGCAGGGCGAGGTGGTGGTGCACGATCCAATCCACAAATTCCGGATCCGTCTGCCGGCTCCTTACTGGGAATGCAAATCTCCCGGTCAGATATCAAGGGAGAGAGGAGGTGGCGGGGGGCTCTCGTGTTCTTCCGGCAGCCAGGTTCCTTCAAGCCTCCTGCTGGTTGTGCGCAATAAAGATGCACAGGCTGTGGCAAGTTTGGAGTTGCAGAAGGATCGGTTTCGTATGCGGGGAAAACCTGATCTGGAGGAATATGTTAAAAAACGTCAGAATAAAATGATGAAACAGGGGGGCGCGTTTAACGTGGAAGAATCCGAGTACACCCAGGAAAAGGGGATGATCATACATCGGGCTACTTACTCCGCCACGCAAAACAAGGGGCGCCAGAAATATCTTCTGGTGGATTATTTCGTCCGTCCACGGGGACAGCAGGCGCGCGTTTATCGCCTGGCCTGTGTGGCAACGCCTGATGCCTTTGAGCGGCTCAAGAAGGATTACGAAAGTATTATCAATAGTTTCGAATATACCGGCAAGCTCGCCGATTCATTTTTCACCCCGGATGCGTCGGCCGGGGAACTGCCATCGGTGGAGAAAGAGGGAGGTGGTTCCGGCTCATGGGGAGGGCAGTATTCCGGAATGATTATTGCCATGGGGATTGTGTTTTTGCTCTACATGTTCTTCCGTCGCCGCTCGCAGTAGTCCAGCATCCCATATGGTAAACGACTTAGCATATGGCTTCCCGGGGGCAAGATGGACTCTGGTAGTCAGAAGAATGCCGTCCTCCAGCGCTGGGGGGATACAAATCACATCGAGAGGATGATGGGCTGTTGCTGGCCACGAAGCCAAGCGGGCTTGCAAAAATGTTCTAAGGTTTCTGGGAGTCAGAAGAGCAAAAAACCTAACAATCGCCGGGGCAAGCCCGGCGGATTTACTTGATTGTTC